>NZ_BAAIES010000010.1:0-83645 GCF_054654595.1 Thermaerobacter litoralis
ATTCCCCCCGCCGGGTTTCCCCATTCGGGCATCCCCGGATCAACGCCTGCTTGCGGCTCCCCGAGGCTTTTCGCAGCTTACCACGCCCTTCATCGGCCCTTCGCGCCGAGGCATCCACCGTGTGCCCTTCCTACCTTCTCCCGCTTCGCCCACCCGCCCGCCGCAGCGCCAACCGCTGCCCCGCGAGCAGGTGCGCCTAAGCGCGCACTCCGGCTCTTCCCGCTTCGCCTCGCTCTCTCCCTATGCTGCTGTCAAGGTGCAAAACCCAGGGCGCCCGCACCGGGCGACCCGGTCCTTGAAAACCGAGCAGCGCGCTTCGTCGAGGCAGGATCGACCTGGAGTGGACCGGTGCCGTGCACCAGTCACGCACTCCTTAGAAAGGAGGTGATCCAGCCCCACGTTCCCGTAGGGCTACCTTGTTACGACTTCACCCCAGTCACCGGCCCCACCTTCGACGGCTCCCTCCCTTACGGGTTGGGCCACCGGCTTCGGGTGTTGCCAGCTCCCGTGGTGTGACGGGCGGTGTGTACAAGGCCCGGGAACGTATTCACCGCGGCATTCTGATCCGCGATTACTAGCGATTCCGGCTTCACGCAGGCGAGTTGCAGCCTGCGATCCGAACTGGGACCGGCTTTTCGGGATTGGCTCCCCCTCGCGGGTTCGCAACCCGTTGTACCGGCCATTGTAGCACGTGTGTAGCCCTGGGCATAAGGGCCATGATGATTTGACGTCATCCCCACCTTCCTCCGGTTTGTCACCGGCAGTCCCCTGTGAGTGCCCGGCCAAACCGCTGGCAACACAGGGCGGGGGTTGCGCTCGTTGCGGGACTTAACCCAACATCTCACGACACGAGCTGACGACAACCATGCAGCACCTGTCACCGCGCTCCCCGAAGGGCACCCCAGCCTTTCGGCCAGGTTCGCGGTGATGTCAAGCCCAGGTAAGGTTCTTCGCGTTGCTTCGAATTAAACCACATGCTCCACCGCTTGTGCGGGCCCCCGTCAATTCCTTTGAGTTTCAGCCTTGCGGCCGTACTCCCCAGGCGGGGTGCTTAGTGCGTTAGCTCCGGCACGGAAGGGGTCGATACCTCCCACACCTAGCACCCATCGTTTACGGCGTGGACTACCGGGGTATCTAATCCCGTTCGCTCCCCACGCTGTCGCGCCTCAGCGTCAGGGCCAGGCCAGGCAGCCGCCTTCGCCACTGGTGTTCCTCCCGATCTCTACGCATTTCACCGCTCCACCGGGAATTCCGCTGCCCTCTCCTGCCCTCAAGCCCGGCAGTTTCGAATGCACCTCCCCGGTTGAGCCGGGACCTTTCACATCCGACTTGCCAGGCCGCCTACGCGCCCTTTACGCCCAGTGATTCCGGACAACGCTCGCCCCCTACGTCTTACCGCGGCTGCTGGCACGTAGTTAGCCGGGGCTTCCTCCTCCGGTACCGTCAGCTAAGAGCCTTTCAGCCCCCAGCCTTCGTCCCGGACGACAGGGGTTTACACCCCGAAGGGCTTCCTCCCCCACGCGGCGTCGCTGCGTCAGGCTTTCGCCCATTGCGCAAGATTCCCGACTGCTGCCTCCCGTAGGAGTCTGGGCCGTGTCTCAGTCCCAGTGTGGCCGGCCACCCTCTCAGGCCGGCTACCCGTCGTCGCCTTGGTGGGCCGTTACCCCACCAACCAGCTGATGGGCCGCGGGCCCCTCCGGCAGCGACCGCCTTCCGACGGCCTTTCTTCCACGCCCCATGCGGGACGCGGACCGTATGCGGTATTAGCCCCAGTTTCCCAGGGTTATCCCCCACTGCCGGGCAGGTTGCCCACGTGTTACTCACCCGTCCGCCGCTGGAAGACCAGAGAGCAAGCTCCCCAGCCTCCCCGCTCGACTTGCATGTCTTAGGCACGCCGCCAGCGTTCGTCCTGAGCCAGGATCAAACTCTCCTCCGGAATCTTTCCATCCCGCAAGAGAGTCCTCTCGCGGCTCGCGCTCTCGCGTTGCCCGGTCGCCTCACCCAGAACCATCGCCCCAGGCTCGGCAACCCCTCAGGCTCGCAAGGCCTGCCTCTCCACGCGCTGCTCCGTTTTCAAGGACCAGTCGTTTCGCCCGGCGCTCGTGGCGCCGACGGTTTGTCATCTTAGCAGCGGTCTTTCGCTCTGTCAACACCCCGCGGCGCCGGCATGCCGAACGCCTCAGGGCCGGTAGGCCGCTGCAGAAGCAGCACCCGGAAGCGAGCTCCCGGGTGCCGATGTGCCCCGTACCGGACTCGAACCGGTGTCTCCGCCGTGAGAGGGCGGTATCCTAGGCCGCTAGACGAACGGGGCACTGCTGGGGATCCAGGATTCGAACCTGGACTACCAGGGCCAGAACCTGGCGGGCTGCCGTTACCCCAATCCCCATCATGTTGTCTCGATCCGGCGGCCTGTCAAGACCGTCGAACCGGCGCCCCGCGGGCGCAACACGGATTATAGCACGGCCTCCGGACCGCTACAACCACCGCCGCGACCACCGGTGACCGCCAGGGTCTGGGGCCGCTGGCGCCCCTGCGGGTCGCCCGGCACCCCATGGGACCGGGCGCCCACCGCCTGACGCCGCCCGCCCTGGAAAGGCGGCCACCCCCGGCGGCTCGCCCCGGCGCGCGTTGCGCCGTGGAATCGGCGCCCGTGGCTTGCGGCCGGTGGCCCGGCGGCGGTCATCACCCACTGCCGTCAACTGGCTACGGTGTGCCGTGGCCGCGTGGCTGGCTGTCTCCTGCGCCAGCCGGTCCACGCGCCGGCCGGGACGCGACGGAAGAACCCGGCGCCCGCGCCCGGTGACCGGCCGCGGCGCGTCGCGGACCGCCGCCTGCGGGCCGCCCCTCATTATACCCATCTGCAGCGCCGGGGCAACCGCCGGGCCGGGACCGCGCCGCCCCGGCGGTGCACCCCTCGTGGCGGCCGCGCGCACCCTACCGCTCGGCCCCCTAAGCCGATGGCCGCCCAAGCCGGTCGGCCCCTTCGCCGGCGGCGCAGGCTCCGCGACCCAGGCCGGCCTACGCCCGGCCCTGGTTTGCCGGCCCTCCCGGCCCGGGGCAGGCGCCCCAGGCCGGACCACGCCAGGTCATCCCTGGCCGGTGGCCTCGCCGCTCCGTGCCGCCGGCGTCGCCGCGCCATGGACGGCCCGATCGGCGCGCCGCCGCCGGATCCACTCGATGGCCCGCTGGATGCGTTCCAGGCACCGCTCCCGCCCGACCCAGCAGATCACGTCGAAGACGCCCGGCCCCACGGTGCGCCCCGAAACAGCCAGGCGGGTGGGATGGAAGATCCGCCCCGTGCCGACGCCAACGCGCTCGGCCAACCCGCGCAGGGCCTGTTCGATGGCCGCCTGGCTCCACGGCTCCACCTGGGCCAGGGTCTCGGCCACCGCCTCCAGGATGGGAATGGCGTCGTCCCGGTCGAAGTGCTTGCGCACCCCGGTCTCGTCGTACCCCTCGAAGTCGGCAAAGAAATAGCGGCTGGCCTCGACCAGTTCCTCCAAGGTCCGCACCCGCTGGCGCACGGCATCCACGATGGCGCGCAGCCGCCGCCGCTCGGCCCCCTGGGGTTCGTCCATCAAGAGCCCCGCGGCCTGGAGGCGCGGGATGACCAGTTCCACCACCCGGTCCAGGTCCGTCTCCCGCAGGTAGTGACCGTTCATCCAGGCCATCTTCTCGACGTCATAGATGGCCGCCGTGTGGGAGACCCGGTCCAGGTCGAAGGCTTCGATCATCTCGTCCAGGGAGAGGATCTCGCGGTCGTCGCCGGGCGACCAGCCCAAGAGGGCCACGTAATTGAGGATCGCCTCGGGCAGGAACCCTTGCCGCCGGTATTCATCCACGGCCACGGCGCCATGACGCTTGCTCAGCTTGGACCGGTCGGGCGCCAGGATCATCGGCACGTGGGCGAACTGGGGCGGCTCCCAGCCCAGCGCCTGGTAGATCAGCAGCTGCTTGGGCGTATTGGACAGGTGCTCGTCCCCGCGGATCACGTGGCTCATCGCCATGTGGTGGTCGTCGACCACGGCGGCGAAGTTGTAGAGCGGCATCCCGTCCGGACGGGCGATGATGAAGTCGCCGATCTGGGCCACGTCGAAGGCGACCTCGCCCTTGACCAGGTCGTGGACGGTCACCGTCCCGGTGTCGGGCACCCGGAGCCGTACGGCCGGGCGCCGCCCCTCCGCCTCCAGCCGCCGGCGCTCCGCGTCCGTCAGGTGGCGGCACCGGCCGCTGTAGACCGCGGGCTTGCCCGCCGCCCGCGCCGCTTCCCGCTCGGCGTTGAGCTCTTCCACGGTGCAGTAACAGGGGTACGCCTTGCCCTCGGCCAGCAAGCGGTCCAGGGCCTCCCGGTAGAGGTCGAGCCGCTGGGATTGCCGGTACGGCCCGTAGGGGCCGCCCACGTCCGGCCCCTCATCCCAGTCCAAGCCCAGCCAGCGGATGCTCTCCAGCATGGGCTCGATCAACTCGTCCCGGGAGCGCTCGGGGTCGGTGTCCTCGAAACGCAGGACGAACCGCCCCCCATGCTTGCGCGCGAAGAGCCAGTTGAAGAGGATGGTGCGGACGCCGCCGATGTGCAGGTATCCCGTCGGCGACGGCGCATACCGGACCCGCACCGGCTGGGACATGGGGTTGCCTCCTTGCGACCGCGATGTGGTGCCGGACGAACCGGCCCGGCGCGCAGCGCCGCCCGCCCGCTGCCGGCCGAGGCGGCCCCCGTCGTCGGAGGACCGTAGCGCGGGCCGTGAAAGACCGCCGCAGCGCGCCCGCCCCGGAGACGCCGCGGGCGCCGGCGCGCCGCGGTTCCCCAGGGCGGCGGTATCGTAACAGAGCGGTCTGGCAGCGTCAAGGAACGGTGCCAGCCGCTCCCCATCGACCCTTTCCGGGACTCACGGCTGCGGCTCACGGCTGCCAGCGCGCCATCACGGCCAGCAGGGCAAGGGCCACCGCCCCGGGCAGGCCCAGGCTCCCGGCCAGCCAGGCGGTGGCCGGGTTCCACCCCACGTGGGCGCCCAGCGGCGCCAGCAGCAGGTTGAGGGCCAGCACCCACCCGGATCCGATGACCAGGTCGGCCGCCAGACGGGCCAGGGCTTCCCCCGCCGAGGCCGCCGTGGCGGCGCGCCAGACGACGGCCCCCACGACCACCGCCGCCAGCGCCACGGTTGCCCAGGCCCCTTCCCCGGCGATGGCCATCACCCCGCCTTTCAAGGCGCCGCCTGCCGCCCCGCCCCCTCACCGGGATGGGCGGGCAACCCCTGAATGCCACGCCGGCGGGCTTGTTTGAGCAGGTATGCGTACCGCTTCTCCGCCGCCAGCACCAGGTGGATCGCCTGGTCGACCAGGTCGCGGTCGGTCACCGATTCGAAGTACAGCCTGGCCTGCTCCCAGTCCCGGCGGGCCTGCTCCACGGCGCCGACCCAGTCGAAGTCGTCGGGATCGGCCGGGGCAGGAACGGCACCCCGGGGACGGGGACTCCAGGATCCGCGCAGGACGAACCGGCCGCCCGGCTGCCGCCCGGCGTGCCCGGCACCCTCGGCCGCAGCCAGGCGGGCGTCGGCCGTCCGCGCCCCGCGCTCCCCCAGGGAACCCTGGGGTCCGCGGAGCAAGGGAACCGAGCCGGCCCCTGCGTCGCCCGGCCAGGTGGCGCCCCGGCTCCGCGGCCATGGCAGGCGCCAGCGCCCCAGCCAGTTCCGCACCCGTTCCGCGCTCATGAACTCCACGCCCCTTGCCGGCCTCCGGGTCCCGGCCGTGCGGCAACCCTGTCCTATGGGTATGCGGGACGGCACGCCGGTTGAACCGGCGTCACCGGCCGGCATGGGGGAAGATGCACCCAAAGCGGGGGATTTATGCTAAATGGAGGTGCGCGATGCAGGTGCGCGGCGGGCCCCGGGCACGGGCGGGCGCGCTTGCCCTTACCCGCGCCGTGGGCGGCCCGGGTCACAGGGCCTGACGGCCTTGCAGGGCCCGGGTCAGGGTGAGCTCGTCGACGTACTCCAGGTCGCCGCCCTCCGGTACCCCGCGAGCAATGCGGGTCACCCGGATGCCCAGCGGCTTGATCAGGCGGGCCAGATAGAGGGCGGTGGCCTCGCCCTCCACCGTCGGGTTCGTCGCCAGGATGACCTCCTCCACCGGCGGCTCCTGGCGCAGCCGGGCCAGCAGCTCCCGCACCCGCAACTGCTCCGGTCCCACCCCGTCCATGGGCGAGATCACGCCGTGCAGCACGTGGTAGAGGCCGCGAAACTCCCGGGTCCGCTCCATGGCCACCACGTCCCGGGGCTGTTCGACCACGCAGATCACCCGGCCGTCGCGGCCCGGGTCCCTGCAGATGGGACATGGATCCCGATCGGTCAGGTTGGCGCAGATGCTGCAGTACCGCACGCTGGCCCGGGCCTGGACCATCGCCTCCGCCAGGCTGCGCACCTCCTCCTGCGGCCTGAAGAGGAGGTGGTAGGCCAGGCGCTGGGCGGTCTTCGGCCCGATCCCGGGCAGCTTCTCCAGCTCGGCGATCAGCCGCGCAAAGGCGGGGGCGTGTTCCACGGCCGCTCCCGGCTCCTCACAGCCCGGGGAAGCCCGGCAGCTTGGGCAGCTTGAGCCCGCCGGTCACCCGCGCCATCTCCGCCTGCACCATGTCCTGAGCCTTGCGGTTCGCCTCGTTGACCGCCGCCACGATCATGTCCTGGAGCAGCTCCACGTCGTCGGGGTCGACGGCCTCCCGGGCGATCTCCAGGCGCAAGAGTTCCTGGCGCCCGTTGACCACCGCCTTGACCATCCCGCCGCCGGCGGTGGCCTCCACTTCCCGCTGGGCCAGTTCCTCCTGCAGGCGGGCCATCTCCTGCTGCATCTTCTCAAGCTGTTTCAGCATCTTGCCCATGGGGCCGAAGCTCACGCTGCCACTCCTCCTTCACGGGGATCCATTGCCCGCCGAAGAGCTCCCAGGCCGCCTTCTGCACCGCGTCGAGACCCGGTGGCGGCGCCTCGCCGGCGGCGCCGGGATCCAGGGGATCCGGCGGTGCGCCCGGCGTCGAGGGATCCGGCCCGCCTTCCCCTACCGCCGGCCCGCCAGGGACGGTGGGGCCCGCCCCCGGCGCGGCCGCCATCCCGGCCGCCGGACGGGCGCCGGCGACGGGCGCGCCGGGGGCCGGCGCGCCGCCGGGGCCCCGCCCGGCACCGTCAGGGCCGGGGGACCCCGGTGGGTCCAGCGCCTGCGGGTCCCCGGCTGGAGCGTCTCCGTCCGGGTCCCCCGCAGCCGGTTCGTCCGCGGGACGAACCGGCCGCTGCCCCCGGCCCGCTGTAGCCCGGGCAGGGGGGCTGCCGTGGCCGCCCACCGCGGCGCCCGCCCGCCCCGGAGCCTGCCCTGGCGGTCTTTCCGGCGCCGGGCCGCCTACCGTCCCGGGCCCCCCAGGCCCTCCGGGCCCCCCGGGCTCCCCGGAACGGGCCTCCGGGAGAAGCGACCCGCGGCCCGGGGCCGGAGGATCGCCGTCCCCCGGATCGGCCTCCAGCGGGCGCGGGGCCAGTCCCACGTCCCCTGCCGCGGCGGTCTCGCCGGCGACCTCCGCCGCCGGCCCCCGCGCTGGAGCAGCCGGAGGGGTGGCGGGGGCGCGGGCGCCCCCGGGCGCTCCTCCGTGAAGGCTCGCGGCCGGACCGGTCCCCGGCGGCGGGGCGGGCGGTCCCCCGTGGCCGCCATCCACGGCGATCCGCACCGGCACCGGCGAGCCCAGGAACGCCTCGATGGCCCGCCGCAGCTGGGGCAGCTTCACCTCCGCGGTACGCGCCATGCCCGGCTGGGCAAAGGGGATCTCCACCTCGTCCCCCACCGCCCGCGGCGCGCCCGCGGCCCGCAGAAGGGCGTGGAGAGCCGTCCACTCCCGCCGCCGGCGCAGCGCCTGCAGGAACCGCTCCCATTGTTGCACGAGGGCCGCGGCCGGGGCAGGTCCCCCGGCGCCGGCAGGGGCGGGCGGGCCGGCGATCCCCGCGGGCGTGGGCCCACCGGCAGCCCCGGCGGGAGTGGGCGCACCGGCGGACCCGGAGGGAACGGGCACACCGGCGGCCTCGGGGGCAGGCCCAGCCGGCTCGCTGTCGGACGATGCCGGCGTGCCCGTGACGCCGGCGGCCGGATCCGATCCCGGTTGGCCGCCCGGCACCGCGGCCGACGGACTCTGCCGCCCGCCGCGTCCCTCGGGCCGGGCGACCAGGCCGCTCCCCACCGGGCCCGTTGGGGAGCCCGCCGGTCCCGGAGGGGCCGCCGGCGCCGGCGCGGCCGCCGGTTCGGGGCCGCCGGCCGTGCCCGCCGCCTCGGCCCCACGCGCCGCGACCGTTCCACCCGCCCGCATCCGGCGCTCGCCGACGGCCCGGATCAGGGCCGCTTCCAGGGCCAGGCGCGGCTGGCCGCTCCAGCGCAACAGGCTCTCCCCTTCGGCCAGGGCGTCGAAGCACGCCAGGGCGCTGGCCTCGTCCAGGGCGCGGGCCAGGGGCTGCAACTGGGCCGCCAGTTCCTCGCCGGCGTAGAGCAGGTGATGGGAACCGAGACCGGAGCGCAAGGCCAGAAGGTCGCGCCAGCAGGCCACCCAGTCGCGCAAGGTTTGGGCCAGGTCGACCCCCTGGGCCGAGAGGTCGGCCACGGCGCGCAGCCCTGCCCCCACGTCGCCTTCGACCACGGCCCGGGTCAGGGCCAGGATGCCCTCTCCGGGCGCCAGGCCCAGAAGGTCGACCACCACCTGGGCGTCCAGCCGCTCACCCGCCATGGCCAGGCACTGGTCCAGCAGGCTCAGGGCATCGCGCAGGCCGCCGTCCGCCAGCCGGGCCAGCAGGCGCAGGGCTTCGGGGTCCGCCTGGACCCCCATGGCGGTGCACACCGCCTCCAGCCGCTGCACGATCTGCTCCGGGGCGAGCCGGTGGAAGTCGAACCGCTGGCATCGGGAGACGATGGTCGCCGGCAGCCGGTGGGGTTCGGTGGTGGCCAGGATGAAGAGGGCGTGGGCCGGCGGTTCCTCCAGGGTCTTGAGCAGGGCGTTGAACGCCTCGGTGGTCAGCATGTGGACCTCGTCGATGATGTAGACCTTGTACCGCCCGCGGGCCGGGGCATAGCGCACCCGTTCCCGGAGCTCCCGGATCTCGTCGATGCCCCGGTTGGATGCGGCGTCGATCTCCAGGACGTCCATGGTGGAACCGTCGTTGATCTCCCGGCACAAATCGCAGCGGTTGCAGGGCTCGATGCCGTCGGGCGACGCGCAATTGACCGCCTTGGCCAGCAACTTGGCCACGGAGGTCTTGCCGGTGCCGCGCGGGCCCGCGAAGAGGTAGGCGTGGGCCACCCGGCCCGTGCGCAGGGCGTTGCCCAGGGTCCGGATCACGTGCTCCTGGCCCACCACGGCGTCGAAGCGCTGGGGCCGCCAGCTGCGGTAGAGGGCCTGGTACGGCTGGCTCAACCGAAACCCCCCTGGAAAGGAAGAAGGGGCGACGGCGGTAGCGGTTCCGCCGTCGCCCCTCCCGCAAAGGATGGCCGTGCACCCGTCGTCGACACCCGCACCCGGGCGCTGGCCGGACCGTGGGCTCCGGCCCGGCTCCCCCGCGGCACACGCGGTGGCTCGCTTACCGTTGCTCCCTTCCGGGCCTGGCGGGGTTCACGAGTCCGCGTTGCGCGGGACCCGGCCTTCAACGCCCCGTGTCCGGTGCTGGCCCCGACCGCGAGGGCCTCGGACGGGAATTCGACCCCGCTATAGCGGATTGCGGGTACAGGGCACCGCTACCTCCCCGTCTAGCACGGCCAAAGCTCTCCCGGCATCCGCCGGGTGCTGAAAACTGGGCGCTTTGTAAAGACAAAAAGGGCGGAAGGGGTGGGATTCGAACCCACGGTGGGCTTGCGCCCACACACGCTCTCCAGGCGTGTGCCTTAAACCGCTCGGCCACCCTTCCTCGCCGTCAACGGTCTTCGGGTTTGAAGGATGAAGCTGTCGTTGCAGAGCCGCCGGCGCCGCCCCGGGACCGCCCTCGCCCCCGGCCTTGCCGTGATCCGGCCAGGCTGGTGGACCGGTCCAGCCGCGACGGCGGCGCGACGGGCGGGCGGTCATGGCTGCCGGAGGCCGGCGGGAGCCCGGCCCGCGGGCCGGGTCACTGCGGAAGGGGTGGGATTCGAACCCACGGTGGGCTTGCGCCCACAACGGTTTTCGAGACCGCCCCGTTCAACCACTCCGGCACCCTTCCATTGAGTGAGTGAGCCCGCGTGAGTGAGCCCGCGCGCCCGCCGCCCGTTTCAGCCCCCGCCGCCATCCTCACCGGACGAACCGGCACCGGGCGAACCGGGGGCCGCCGCACCGGGGGCCGTCGCACCCGCCACCGGCTGGCGGAGTTGCCGGAAGAAGCCCCGCAACAAAGCGGCGCTGGCCTCGGCCAGCACGCCGGCGCGCAGCTCGACTCGGTGATTCAGTCTATCATGTTGCACCAGGTTCATCAAGCTGCCGGCGGCGCCGGCCTTGGGGTCCGGCGCGCCGTAGACCAGGCGCGGGATGCGCGCCAGGACGATGGCACCGGCGCACATGGGACAGGGCTCAAGGGTGACGTAGAGGGTCACCCCTTCCAGCCGCCAGCCGCCGAGCCGCGCGGCCGCCTGGCGGAGGACCAGGATCTCGGCGTGGGCCGTCGGATCGCCCAGGCGTTCCCGCAGATTGTGGCCGCGGGCGATGACCTGCCCCTGGTGGACGGCCACCGCCCCCACGGGGACCTCCCCCACGTCCAGGGCGCGCCGGGCCTCGGCCAGCGCTTCGGCCATGAAACGGATATCCGGGTCGTCGCCGTCCCCGTCGCCGGCGGGCCCCGGCGACCCGGGCGACGCGACAAGCCCAGAGGGCACGGGCGCCCGGCCGACGGCAAGGCCGTCGCCGGAGCCGGCGCCTTGAGCCGGTTCGTCCGGAAGAACCCGCCCCTCCACGCTCCCACCCCCGGGCCGGGATGGACGGCCCGCGGTGCGCGATCCCCGAGGCTTCGACCGGTGCGGGTGCCCGTTCCGTGAGGCCGGAAGGCCCGCCGCGCGGCAACGGCCCGGTCGCGTGCGGGCCAAGGCGGCGGCACAGCGGTCAAGCCCGCCCTGCCCCGGAGGAACGGGTCACCCACCGGGGCGGGCGGCCGCATCGGCACCACGGACCGCTCCCGGGCGGACCCCACGGCGCGGCCCGATCGCTCTGCACGGCGCGGCCGGACCGCCGTGCCCGGTGACGAAAGAGCCGGGACCTTTGCGGCCCGGCTCCTTCTCCCGCGCGGTCCTTCAAGCCCGCGGCCCTTTCCGCCCCGCGGTCCGTTTCGCGCCCGCCAGGCGGGACGCCCAACGGCGCCGGCGGCCCGCGGGATGGCGACTGGCAAGGCCGCGGCTGCCGCCGGCACGGCCCCACCTTCGCCGCAGCGGCATCCCGCTGGACGCCGCCCGTCTGCTCCCCCGGCTCATCGCCGTGTGCGCCCGGGAGGACTCGAACCCCCGACGCCTTCCTTAGGACGGAAGCGCTCTTCCACCTGAGCTACGGGCGCACGAATTGAGCTACAAGCGCACAAACCATCAAGGCCCGTGGGCCGCCCGAGCGGCTGGGCAGGCTGCCCGGCGCCTCGCGGTTATTCTAACATGGACCCAGGCCGCGGGGCCATGGAACCACGGACCGCCGGTACGGCCGGCCGGGGCCGTGGAACCGGCCACGGGCGGGGCCATGCGGGACCGTGAAGCCGCGCGCCACCAGGGGCGACGGGCGCCGTGGGGCCGCGGGCCGCCGGCGCACCCGGAAACGGCGACGGGCCGGGCTTTCCCCGGGGATCCGGGGCACCAAGCGCGTCGGCCGCCGCCGGGCGGGCCAATCCCAGCGGGGAGGATGGGGATGCCGTGGAGCTACGCCGCTGGCTGCGGGCGGGCATGATCGCCGCCCTGTACGTGGTGTTGACGCTGCTCTTCCAGCCCATCTCCTTCGGCCAGATCCAGTTTCGGGTCAGCGAGGCCTTGACCTTGCTGCCCATGCTGTGGCCCGAAGCGGTTCCGGGGCTCTTCGTGGGCGTCGCCTTGGCCAACCTGCAGAGTCCCTTCGGCCTCTGGGACGTGGTGGGGGGCTCCCTGGTGACGCTGGCGGCTGCGCTGGTCACCCGGCGCTGGCGGTTCCACCCCATCGGATACCTGGCACCCGTGGTCTTCAACGCGGTGCTGGTGGGCGGCTACCTTGCCTATTTGACCCACACGCCCTACCTGCCCTGGCTGGCGTGGATCGCCCTGGGTGAGGCGGGGGTGGTGTTCCTCCTGGGTTATCCGCTGGTGCAGATCCTGCGCCGGCGCGGCGGCCTGTAGGCGGCTTCCCCCCTCTTGGCCAAGGGGTGCCACCCCTCCCCTTGGGCCAGGGTGCGCGGCCCCTTCCTTGGGCGAGGGAGTCTGGTTCGGCACCAAACCCCTCCAGCGGCCATCCCTGGGATCGGGTCATCCTTGGCATCCGGCCCGCGCTGGTCTCCGGTCCGCACCAGCATCGGGTGCGCACTGGCATGGCGCCCGCTCTGGCAGCCGGTCCGCACCGGCATCCGACCCCCCAGTGGCATGCGGTCCGCACTGGCATCCGGCCCGCGCTGGCAGCCGGTCCGCAGCGGCGTCCGGCCCGCTGGGGCTCAGCCTTGCCCCCCACGGCCGCCGCTTCCACCCCCGCCCCCGGCCGCCGCGGTGCCGTCGCCGGAAGGCTCGCCGGGCGGCCAGCCGCCGCCGTGCGCCGGGAGCCGGCGGAGGGCGGCCACCAGGCCGACGCCCGCGGGGATGACGACCTGGAAGAACAGGGCGTAGAACGGCCACGCACGGGTGAGGAAGTCGGCCATCTCGCTGCTGTTCCGGAAGGACCAGATGGACAGGGCGAGGATCAGGGCCGCCATGGGCGTGACCAGCGGCCGGTAGTCGGCGATCCCAAAGGCCCCCGCCCCCACCACGGTGGCCGCGTAGAGCCAGATGCCCATCTTGATCACCAGGCCGCCAACCCAGATGGCGGTGATCACCGGTTCCAGCCGCTCCAAGAAGTCAGCGATGGTGACCGTTCGGGTGGCGGCGAACAGGGGGAAGGTGTAAAGGGCCGCCGTGTCCCCCAGCACCAGGATGGTGGCCAGGGTGAGGCCGGTCAGCAGCCCGCCCACCGCCAGCACCGCCGCCTGGCCCGCCCGGGTGGCGCCATCCCAGTGGGCCAGGGAGGGCAGGATGACCAGGGCCAGCACCGTCTCCCCCAGCCACGCCAGGGGCGGGATGCCGCCGCGGACCAGGTTGAACCAGCCGCTCTCCAGCAGCGGCAGCAGGCTGCGCGCGTCCATGTTGGGGATCAGCAGCACCAGGATCAGCACAAAGGAAGCGGCCACCACGGGGAAGATCATCTCGGCCGTCCGAGCCAGCACCTCGATGCCCCCGCGGGCGGCGACCATGGCCAGCATCAGGGCAGTGCCCTGGATGACCACCAGCGGCGTCAACGGCAGGACCGTGGCCACCACGAACTCGCCAAACTCGCGGACGATGACGCCCGCCGTGTGGGCCAACCAGACCCACAGCAGCAGGTTCAGGAGGCCCCCCAGGTACGGGCCCAGGACGGTGCGGTGGATGTCCGTCCAACCCTGCCCCGGGAAACGCCGCGCCAAGGACAGATGAAGCCGCACCACCGGCACCCCCACCGCCGTCACCAAAGCGACGGACAGCCAGGCGTCATGCCCGGCGTAGCGGCCGATGAAGGCCGGCAAGGCCAGCACGGTGGTCGGCGAGATGGTGAAGAACAGCAGCACGAAAAGCTGCCAGGGTGAGACTTGTTCGCTGCGCGGCTCGAACGGGACCATGCTTCTAGTGTTGCCCTGGATGCCGGTCGAGACGGCGGTGCGGGGGTCCGACCGGCGGCGCGGCGTCGCCTGGCGCGGTGCAGGGGTCCGACCGGCGGCGCGGCGTCGCCCGGCCGATGGCCTGGCGTGGGCTTGCGGACCGTCGGCACGCCCCGTTTACGGCCGCGGCGGCGTCATCCACCAGCGGGCCGGCGCCAGCAGCCCGTTGAGCAGGTCGGTGAGCGTGGGCGTGCGCAGCGCCATCACCTGCAGAAAGCCCAGGAGGCCCGCCGTGGCCAGCAGAAGAAGGTAAACCACCACCAACCGCCGGGAGCCGAGACGCCATACCGGCGGCAGCTCCAGCCAGAGCACCACGGCCAGGGCGGCCACAAGGGCGATCCACATCGTACCGGCGTCCCTCCCATGGGTCCGGCGCCGCCCGCTGCGGCGCCCCGACGGGCCGGGTTCGTCCCCGCCGGGGCGGCCGCCGCCCGCCCTCCGCCGGTTCGACCCCGCCTAGCGCGAACGGGCGGGCGCCCCCGTGGTCAGGCCGGGCCGGCGGACGAACACCTCCACGTCGTAGCGGACCTCCACCCGGGGGAAGACCTCGGACCAGGACGGGCCCAGCTGCGCCCAGGCGGCGGGAGCCTGCCGGCGCAGGACGGCGCCGAAGCCCAGGACGTCGGCTCGCAGGCGCTGCTGGACCACCCGCCGCGCCCCTTCCGCCCGTTCCACGATCTCCTGGGCCGCCAGCCGTTCGATCTGGCGGATGGCGGCAGGCGAGGTCACCTCGATGCCCTCGGGATTGTCCACCAGGTCGTCCTCGGTGCGGATCCGCACCTCCATCACCACCCGGTCGCCCTCGACCAGGGGGCGCAGGTGGGTGTCGGCCCGCAAGAGCCGCAGGCTCACCGCGCCGCCCTGCATGTCGACGGTCAGCGTCCCCCGCTGGATCTCCCCCCGCAGCCACATCAGACCCCGCACCTGCCCGTTGTCCAGCCATCCCACCAGCCGGTCGCCCTGGAAGACCCCGGCACCGTTGATCCGCCACCCTTGAACGGGCGTGCCGTCGTTGACCACCGGATACAGCTCGACCCGGGGCAGGACGGGCTCCTCCCCGGGCTCGTACAGGGCGCGCAGGACGCGGTGCAGGGGCACCACCACCCCCAGGCGCAGCTGGATCAGCTCCCGCAGCGCGTCGGCCGGCAAAGACTCCAGGGGCGGGGACGCCGCCATCAGCACGGGCCCGGCCTTCCCGGGCGTGACGGCCACCAGCAGCTCCAGGCGGGGCTGGGCATCGCGGGCCAAGAAGTCCAGCAGTGGCCCGATGCCGCGGCGCGCTGCCTCCTCCCCGATCAGCACGGATTTGAGGTGGGAGTAGAAGAACCGGCGGGGCTCCACCTCCTGGATCAACGAGAGGGCGTCGGCCAGGGTCCGCCCCTGCCCCTGCACATAGTTCACCGGCTTCTGCCCCACCTGGGATCCCCCTTGCTGGCCCGGGCGCGGGAAGCGGGCGGGATCGGCCACGCTCAGGGTGACCAGGAACTGGCCGCGTTCGTCCCGGTCGATGGCCATGCCCAGCACGATGGCCCGATCGTTGATCTCGATGCGGTCCCAGCACCCGGTCAGGAGGAACGCGGCCAGCACCACCAGCGCTGCGGCCACCTGGCCCGCCCGGCCCACCCGGTGGCGCCGGCCGGTGGTGTCGCGTCCCCCGCTCACGGTTCTCCCCCCAGCCCGGGCCAGCGGCGGGCGCTGGGGCGCTGCCCCGGCAAGGCCCGGCGCCAGTTGCGCCGCGCCAGGTGGGTGGGCCGCCGAAGGAGCGCCCAGCGCGGCGCCCGGATCGCCACGTCGCGCAGGTCGGGCGCATTGAGGGGCGCCATGGGCGAGAGGTAGGGATAGCCGAAGGAGCGCAGCCCCGCCAGGTGGATGACGATGGCCATGAGCCCCAGGATGATGCCGTACAGGCCGAAGAGGCCCGCCAGGAACATCAGCGGGAACCGCAAGAGCCGGATGGCAAAGGCCAGGTTGAAGCGGGCGATGGTGAAGTTGGCAATGCCTGTGACGGCCACGATGATCACCATGGGGGCCGACACGATGCCGGCCATCACCGCCGCCTCGCCGATGACGATGGCGCCCACGATGCTGACGGCCTGGCCGATGGTGCGGGGCAGGCGCACCCCCGCCTCCCGCAGCGCCTCGAAGATCACCTCCACCAGCAGCGCCTCCACCATGGCGGGGAAGGGGATCCCTTCACGGCTGGCCGCCACGGTCATTAGCAGCGGCGTCGGCAGCATCTCGGGATGGTAGGTGGTCACGGCGACGTAGAGGGAAGGCAGCACCAGGGCGACCAGGGCGAACAGGTAGCGCAGCCAGCGCAGGGCCGTGGTGACGATGTAGCGCTCGTTGTAGTCCTCCGCCGTCTGCATCAGTGACCACAGGGAGGTGGGCACGACTAGGGCGAAGGGGGTGCCATCGACGATCAGGGCCACGCGGCCTTCCAGGAGCGAGCCGGCCACCACGTCGGGCCGTTCGGTGTGCAGGACCTGGGGGAAGATGGAGTTGGGCGCGTCCTCGATCCATTCCTCGATGTAACCGCTCTCCAGCACGGCGTCGGCGTCGATCCGATTGAGCCGGCTCTTCACCTCGGTGACCAGGTGGGGGTTGACGATGCCCTGCAGGTAGCAGACGGCGATCTGGGTGTGGGTGACGTGGCCGACCCGCATGTTCTCCACCTTGAACCGGACGTCGGCCAGGCGCCGGCGCACCAGGCTGACGTTGGTGCGCAGGTCTTCGGTGAAGCCATCCCGGGGGCCGCGGATGACCGCTTCAACCGTCGGTTCCTCCACCGACCGCTCGGGCAGCTTGCGGACGTCGATGTTGAGGGCTTCGCTGCAGCCGTCGATCAGAAGCACCACGCTGCCCGAGAGCAGCCCCTTGAGGAGCCCGTCCACCGACCGGGTCGGCATGTTGCCCGTGGTCGGGAGGACCGCGCGGGCCAGCAGCCGCTGCAGCCGCCGGCCCTGGGGCAGCCGGGCGTCCCGCAGGCGTAGCAGGGGCGCCAGGATGTACTCCTGGACGGAGCGGGCGTCGACCAATCCCTCGATGAAGAGCAGGGCGACGCCCGTCCCGTTGCGCAGCCGGAGCCGGCGCACCACCAGGTCGTCCACCCGGGCCAGGGCGCGGCGAAAGAGCCCCACGTCCTCCTGCAGGCGGCCCGTCAGACCCCGCCGGTCGAGGAGCAGCGTCCGGTCCAGGGTCGAGCGCAAATCGTCAAGGCTCGTCTCCAGGTGGCGCAGGGATCCCTCCAGATGTCGCCACGGCTTGGCCTGGCCCCCCGGCTTCTGGTACCAGGGACCCGGCCGGTAGAACAGCGGCATGGTCCACCCCCGCGGGCCGGATGAAGCCCGATGCCGTCGCCACCCGTCGTAAGGACCGGGCCCCGGACACCCCGGACCAGCCCCGGCCTTTCGAAGCGGGGCGCCGGGGCACCCCGCCTTCGGCGGCCGGCCTGCACCGTCACGGCGACCGGCGCGGCGCCGTCGCTTCCTCGGCCCGCCAGGCTTAGGTTGACGGGGATGTCACGGTGCCATGCCGCATGGTGCCCACAGGTGGGTGGGAGGGCGCGTCGCGGGAGGGCGGTCCGGTAGAGGAGGAGGCGCGCCCGTCGGTTCGGGTTGCCGTCCACGGGTTGTGGTCCACGGGTTGCAGGATTCGTGGCCCGATTTGAAAAGGATAGGGGCCATACCCTTACCGGGTATGGCCCCCCTTCGCCTTGTGTGGTGCGGCTTTCTTCGGTGCGCCGTGGAGGATTTGAACCCCCGACCTGCTGATCCGTAGTCAGCCGCTCTATCCGGACTGAGCTAACGGCGCACGACTGCTTTGGCGCACAGCGGAAGGGGAGGGATTCGAACCCTCGGAGGAGCTTTAAAGGCCCCTCAACCGCTTAGCAGGCGGCTCCTTTCGACCTCTCAGGCACCCTTCCCGGCGACAGCCCCAATGTTAGCACAGGCGCGCGGGCGGTGCAACCCGACGGCCCCTCTCCCGCCGCGGCGGCGGCCCTTCCCGCCGGACCGGGCCAGCAGCGCTGGCCGGGGGCCGCGCGGGCCGCCTCCCTGGAGCCCGCCCGCGGTTCTCGCCCCGGCGACCGGGGTGCGCCGCGGCCCGACGGGCCCGATGAGCCAGGCTCTTCCGGCCGGGGCGCGGGGCCTGGCCCGGGCGCGGGACCCGGCCGGGGCGTGAAGCCCGGCCCGGGCGCGGGGCCCGGTCCCGACCCGGGCGGATCCCGTCCTTGAGGCGTGGATGGGTCACGGCCCGCGGCCCGTCCCGCGGCCCGTCCGGTCACGACCCCGTGCCCGGCGGCCGTCCCGGGCGCGCCCGGCGGCTTGGAAAGACCGGTCCGCGTGGCGCTCATGGCCGCCCGGCCGCCCGCGTAGGGTGAACACGGAACGGAGGCGAGGACCTTGGAGCCCCCGAACCCCTATGTGGCGGGCATGGCCCTGACCCGCCTGCTCTCCGGCAGCCTGGAGGTGCTGGCCGCCGTCCTGATCTGGCGCTACGGCCGGGTCGACCGCGCCCTTGAGATCAACGCGCTCCTGGCCGGCGCGGGCCCGCTGGCCATGATGCTGGCCACGGCCATCGGCCTGGCCGGGCTCGCCGGCTCCCTGCCGCCGCTGAAGCTGGGCCTCATCCTGGGCGGCGTCGCCTTGATCCTGATCGGCACCCGCGTCGGCTAAGACGGCGCGCCTGCGGAAGGGGTGGGATTCGAACCCACGGTGGGCCCGCGGCCCACTGCGGTTTTCAAGACCGCCGCGTTCAACCACTCCGCCACCCTTCCGGACACCATGAATTGTACCACGGGCCGTCACGGCCGCAGGACGTCGATCCCCACGTAGGGCCGGAGCGCCTCGGGGATGACGACGCTGCCGTCCTCCTGCTGGTAGTTCTCCAGCAGGGCGGCCAGGGTGCGGCCGACGGCCAGGCCCGAGCCGTTGAGGGTGTGGACGAACTGGGGCCGCGCGCCCGGTTCGGGCCGGAAGCGGATGTTGGCCCGGCGCGCCTGGTAGTCCCGGTAGTTGCTGCACGAGGAGATCTCCACGTAGCGGCCGTAGCTGGGCATCCAGACCTCCAGGTCGTACTGCTTGGCCTGGGCGAAGCCCATGTCCCCCGTGCAGATCAGGACGACCCGGTACGGAAGGCCCAGCCGCTGCAGCACGGCCTCGGCGTCGGCCACCAGCTTCTCGTGCTCCTCCGCCGAACGGTCGGGATGGACGAACTTGACCATCTCCACCTTGTCGAACTGGTGCTGCCGGATCAACCCGCGGGTGTCGCGGCCGGCCGAGCCGGCCTCCGCCCGGAAGCAGGGCGTGTACGCCACGTGGTAGATGGGCAGCTGCGCCCCATCCAGGATCTCGTCCCGGTACAGGTTGGTCACCGGTACCTCGGCCGTCGGCACCAGGAAGAACTCGGTGTCGGCGACGCGAAAGGCGTCCTCTTCGAACTTGGGCAGCTGGCCGGTGCCGACCATGCTCTGGCGGTGGACCAGGAAGGGCGGCAGCACCTCGGTGTAACCGTGCTCCCGGGTGTGCAGGTCCAGCATCAGCTGGATGAGACCGCGCACCAGCCGCGCACCGTGGTCGCGGAACACCGTGAAGCGCGCGCCGGTGATCTTGGCGGCCCGCTCGAAGTCCAGGATGCCCAGGGCCGGCCCCAGATCCCAGTGGGCCTTGGGCTCGAAGGCGAATGGCGGCGGTGAGCCCCAGCGCCGGACCTCCACGTTGTCCTCGGCGTCGTCGCCGTCGGGCACCTCCGGGTCGGGGATCATGGGCAGGCGCAGCAGCCGGTCCTGGATCTCCTGTTCCAACCGGCGCACCTGCTCCTCCAGCTCCTTAATGGTGTCACCGACCTGGCGCATGGCGGCGATGAGCTCCGACGCGTCGGCGCCTTCCCGGCGCAGGCGGCCGATGGTCTCCGACGTCTCGTTCCGCCGGGCGCGCAGCTCCTCCAGCCGTTGGAGGTGCTCCCGCCAGCGGGCGTCGGCCTCAAGGAGCGCATCCAGGTCGGCCTCGTCCAGCCGCCGGCGGCGCAAGGCCTCCCGCACCACCTCGGGATGTTGTCGGACGAAACGAAGATCCAGCAACGAGCGATCCCCCTTCGCTCCCCCATGGGCGTCCGCAACCGGTCCGTTTCCCGCCCGGCGGCCGCGCCGGCGCCCCGCCCCGGACCGCGGTCCCCAGCGGCCTGCCCCGCCGCGCCCGGCGCCTCGCCTCAGCTCAGGCGCGCCCGCGCCGCCCACAGGGCATCGGTGCCCGGCGGCTGCAGCTCGGCCTCCCGGCCGCCGGGGTCGACCTGCCGCAGCCGGCCGTCGGCCGTCACCCGGCCGATGACCGCCGCCGGGATGCCCGCTTCCTCCCAGGCCGCCCGCAGGCCGGCCGCCGTATCGGGCGGGGCGGCCACCAGGAGGGCCCCCGAGCCGATCAGCTGCAACGGATCGATGCCTGCCGCGGCGCAGATGGCCCGGGTCTCCTCCCGCACGGGGATGGCGGCGGCCTCGACCACGGCGCCGACCGTCTCGCCGCCCAGGCGGCGGGCGGCCGCGATCATCTCCCAGACGGCCCCCAGGACGCCGCCTTCGGTGACGTCGTGCATGGCATGGGCACCTCGCCGGGCGGCCACCCGGGCCTCGGGCACGATGCTCAGCCAGCGGCCCAGGCCCGCCGCCGCGTCCAGCAGCGCCGCGGCCACCCCCCGGTCTAGCAGGGCCTGGCGACAGTCGGTGGCCAGGATGGCCGTCCCTTCCAGCCCGGCCCATTTGGTCAGCAGGAGCAGGTCGCCCGGCCGGGCGCCGCCGCTGGGCAGCACGCCCCCCGCCGGTGCGCGCCCCAGGGCCGTGGCCACCACCAGCGGCTGGCCCAGGCCGGGCGTCACCTCGGTGTGGCCGCCGGCGATCTGGCAGCCGACCTCCCGGGCGGCGGCGTGGGCGCCGGCCATCAGGTCCTCCAGGACCGCCGCCGGCGAGCCGGGCGGCAGCAGGATCGTCAGCAGGACGGCTACCGGTTCGGCCCCCGTGGCCGCCACGTCGTTGCAGTTGACGTGGACGGCCAGCCAGCCGGCATGGTGGCCCGCGCCGGTGATGGGGTCGCTGGCCGCCACGCAGAGATCGCCGCCCAGATCCAGGGCGGCGGCATCCTCCCCGGGGGCGGCGGCCAACACCACCTCCCGGCGCTGGACGCCGGTCCGCGGGAGGACCAGGCGCTCCAGCAAATCGGGCGGCAGCTTGCCCTCCGGCAACGGGCCGGCGGCTTCCCGCCCCGGGCCCGCCGCGTCCGGCCGGCGGGCCGGTTCGTCCCCACCGGTTGCGGCCCCTGCGGCCCCGGCCGGTGGCTCGGGCGTGGCCGGCCGGCCTGCCTTCCCTGCCTGCGGCTCCATCGCCTCTCCCCCACCTCCGCCGATCGGGCCCCGGTCGGTGCGGCGGACCGGCGGCGGCGATTGGCCCACGGCACCCACGCGACGGGCGGGTAGCAGCCGCCGGCCGGCGACCCGCCCGGCCTGGCGGCGCACGGCCGCTTCCCAGCGTGCAGTGGCGGCCCGCCCCGCGCGCCCCGTCAGTCGCCCTTCTGGGCGACCGTCGCCACCGCCGACACCCGGTCGCCGGGCTCGAGGCGCATCACCGTGACCCCTTGGGCCGCCCGCCCCTGGACGGAGACCTGGTCGACGGGAACGCGCAGGACGATGCCGCCCTGGGAGATCAACATGACCTCCTCGCCGGGCCGCACCACCTCAAAGCCGGCCACCTGGCCGTTGCGCGCCGTCAGGCTGATGGCCCGGATCCCCTTGCCGCCCCGCCCCTGGGCCCGGAACTCGCGGATCGGCGTCCGCTTGCCGAAGCCCCGGTCGGTGATCACCAGCAGGTGGGCCTCGTCATCGGCCACCTCCATGCCGACCACCTCGTCGCCCTCGTCCAGGCGGATGCCGATGACGCCGCGGGCTGCGCGGCCCATGGTCCGGACCTCGGCCACGGGGAAGCGGATGGCCTGGCCCTGGCGGGTGACCAGCAGCACGTCGCCACGGCCGTCGGTCAGTTCCACCGCGACCAGCTCGTCGCCGGGATCCAGGGCCAGGGCGATCAGGCCGCCGCGGCGGATGTGGCTGAACTCCGCCAGGGCCGTCCGCTTGACCACCCCGCGCCGCGTGCACATGAGCAGATCCCGGTCCTCGCCGAAGTCCCGCACCGGGATGACGGCGGTGACCTGTTCGTCCCGGTCGATCTCGATCAGGTTGACCACGGCCGTCCCCCGGGCGGTGCGGCTGGCCTCGGGCACCTCGTGGACCCGGCGGTGGTAGACCTTGCCCCGGTTGGTGAAGAACAGCAGGTTCTCGTGGGTGGTGGCGATGAACAGCTGGGAGACGAAGTCCTCCTCCCGGGTCTGGATGCCCGTCACGCCCCGCCCGCCCCGGCGCTGGCTGCGGTAGGTGTCCACCGGCAGGCGCTTGATATAGCCCCGGTGGGTCAGGGTGATGACCACATCCTCCTCGGCGATCAGGTCCTCCACCTCGAACTCCGCGGCCCCGGCCACGATCTTGGTCCGCCGGTCGTCGCCGAAACGGTCGCGGATCTCGCCCAGCTCCTGCTTGATGATGTCCAGCACCATCTTCTCGGAGTTCAGGACCGCCCGCAGGTATTCGATCTCCTTGAGCAGCTCCTGGTACTCCTCCTCCACCTTCTCCCGCTCTAGACCAGTCAGCCGCTGCAGGCGCATGTCCAGGATCGCCTGGGCCTGCTTCTCCGTCAGGTTGAAGTTCTGCATCAGCCCGGTGCGGGCCTCGTCCACGGTGCGGGACTGGCGGATCAGGGTGATGACGGCGTCAATGTGGTCCAGGGCGATGCGCAGGCCCTCCAGGATGTGGGCGCGGGCCTCCGCCTTCTCCAGGTCGTGCCGCGTCCGCCGCAGGATCACGTCCTTCTGGTGGTCGATGTAGTGGCGCAGCAGCTGCTTCAGGGTGAGGACCCGCGGCTGGCCGTCGACCAGCGCCAGCAGGATGATGCCGTAGCTGACCTGCATGGGGGTGAACTTGTAGAGCTGGTTGAGGATCACGTTGGGGTTGGCGCCCCGGGCCAGCTCCACCACCACCCGCAGCCCCGAACGGTCCGTCTCGTCGCGCAGGTCGGTGATGCCCTCGATCCGCCGCTCCTGGACCAGCTCGGCGATCTTCTCGATGATCTTGCTCTTGGTCACCTCGTAGGGGATCTCGGTGATGACGATGCGCGCCTTGCCGCTGGCCGCCGTCTCGATCTGGGCATGGGCCCGGATGGTGATGATGCCCCGGCCGGTGGTGTAGGCCTGCCGGATCCCCTCCCGCCCGACGATGATGCCGCCCGTGGGGAAGTCCGGGCCCTTGATCACCTTCATCAGGTCACGGTCGCTGGCGTCGGGGTGGTCGATCAGGTGGATGACGCCGTCGATGGCCTCCCGCAGGTTGTGGGGCGGGATGTTGGTCGCCATGCCCACGGCGATGCCCGCTGCCCCGTTGACCAGCAGGTTGGGGAAGCGGGCCGGCAGGACCGCCGGCTCCTGTTCCGTCTCGTCGAAGTTGGGGACGAAGTCCACCGTGTCCTTGTCCAGGTCGCGCATGAGCTCCATGGCCAGGGGGCTCAGGCGCGCCTCGGTGTAGCGCATGGCCGCCGGCGGGTCGCCGTCGATGGAGCCGAAGTTGCCGTGCCCCTCGATCAGCGGGTAGCGCATGGAGAAGTCCTGGGCCATGCGCACCAGGGCGTCGTAGACCGCGGCGTCGCCGTGGGGATGGTACTTGCCCAGCACGTCACCCACGGTGCGGGCGGACTTCTTGAAGGGCTTGTCGGGGGTGTTGCCCCCTTCCCGCATGGCGTACAGGATCCGCCGGTGAACCGGCTTGAGCCCGTCCCGCACGTCGGGCAAGGCCCGGTTCACGATGACGCTCATGGCGTAATCGATGTAGGACTGCTTCATCTCCTCCTCGATGTCGATGGGGAGGATCTTGCCGTGGGTATACTCAGCCATCGCGTCGCTCCTCGTCCTCCGTGCTCCGTGCCGGGCGCGGGCCCTCCGGCCCCGGCGGCCCCTGGGCTCGCCCGGCGGGGGCGCCCGCGGGTGTGGCCCGGGGCGGGGCCGGTTCGTCCGCCGCTGGCGTTCAGCCGATGGTGTCCAGGAACCGGACCTTGCGCGCGTGCTGCTCGATGAACTCCCGCCGCGGCTCGACCCGGCTGCCCATCAGGATGGAGAAGATCTGGTCGGCCGCCATGGCGTCCTCCAGGGTGACCTGAAGCAGCGTCCGGGTCTCGGGGTTCATCGTCGTCTCCCACAGCTGTTCGGCGTTCATCTCGCCCAGACCCTTGAAGCGCTGGGCCGGCATCCGCTTGCCGATCTGGCGGAAGAACGCCTCCAGCTGCTCGTCGTCGTAGAAATAGTGTTCCTCCTTGCCCTGCCGGACCAGATACAGGGGCGGCTGGGCGATGTACACGTAACCCGCCTCGATCAGCGGTCGCATGTACCGGAAGAAGAAGGTCAGCAGCAGGGTGCGGATGTGGGCCCCGTCCACGTCGGCATCGGTCATCAGGATGATCTTGTGGTAGCGAGCCCGGTGGATGTCGAACTCGTCGCCGATGCCGGTGCCGATGGCGGTGATCAGGGCGCGGATCTCGTCGTGGGCCAGGATCTTATCCAGCCGCGCCTTCTCCACGTTCAGAATCTTGCCCCGCAGGGGCAGGACCGCCTGGAACCGCCGGTCCCGGCCCTGCTTGGCCGACCCGCCGGCCGAGTCGCCCTCGACGATGAACAGCTCGGCCATCGCCGGATCGCGAACCGTACAGTCGGTGAGCTTGCCCGGCAGGGCGGTGACCTCCAGGGCCGACTTGCGCCGGGTCAGTTCCCGGGCCTTGCGGGCCGCCTCCCGGGCGCGCATGGCGGTGACGGCCTTCTCGACGACGCGCCGCGCCACCTGGGGGTTCTCCTCGAAGTAGGTGGCCAGGGCCTCGCCGGTGACCGAGTCGACCACGCCCCGGACCTCCGAGTTACCCAGCTTGGTCTTGGTCTGGCCCTCGAACTGGGGCTCGGGCAGCTTGACGCTGATCACCGCCGTCAGACCCTCGCGGATGTCGTCGCCGGCCAGGTTCTCGTCGCCGTTCTTGAGCAGGTTGGCCTTGCGGGCGTAGTCGTTGACGACCCGGGTCAGGGCCATCTTGAACCCGGCCTCGTGGGTGCCGCCCTCGTGGGTGTGGATCGTGTTGGCGAAGGAATACAGCGTCTCGACGTAGGAGGTGGTCCACTGCAGGGCCATCTCCACCTCGACGCCGTCCCGCTCGGCCTTGTAGCTGATGGGTTCGGGGTGCAGCGGCTCCTTGGTCCGGTTGAGCAGGGCGACGAAGGACCGGAGCCCGCCCATGAACTGGAACAGGTTCCGCTCGCCGGTGCGCTCGTCCCGCAGCTCGATGAACAGGCCGGAATTCAGCAGGGCGATCTCCCGCAACCGGCCGACCACCACGTCGTACTTGAACTCGGTCTCCTCGAAGATCTCGGGATCGGGCTTGAACCGGACGTAGGTGCCCGTGTCGTCGGCGGCGGTGGTCCCCACCACCTCCAGGCCCGTCTCGGGCTGGCCGCGGCGGTAGCGCTGGCGGTGGATCCGGCCCTCCCGGCGGACCTCCACCTCCAGCCACTCGGACAGGGCGTTGACCACCGACACGCCCACGCCGTGGAGGCCGCCGGAGACCTTGTAGGCCTGGCCGTCGAACTTGCCGCCGGCGTGGAGCATGGTCAGGACGACTTCCACCGTCGGCTTGCCGACCTTGGGGTGGATCCCCACCGGGATGCCGCCGCCGTTGTCGCGCACGCTGCAGCTGCCGTCGGCGTGGAGCGTGACGGTGATGGCCGTGCACCGGCCGGCCAGGGCCTCATCGACGGCGTTGTCCACCACCTCCCAGATCAGGTGGTGGAGACCCCGCGGCCCCGTCGAGCCGATGTACATGCCCGGCCGGCGCCGGACGGCCTCCAGGCCCTCCAGGACCTGAATCTGGCTCTCGTCGTAACCCGTGCGCGCCACGCCCAAGCCTCCTCGTCGCCGGTGGGGATAGAAGGAATTGGAAGAACCCGCGCTCCCGCCAGCGGACCGGCCGCCACCCAAGACCCCGGCTGCCCCTGCCGCGCCGGGAGCCGGCCGCCGGGCCGGGTCTTCCAGCGGGTAGACACGGCGTTGATTATACCATGAACACCCTGGCCGCCCGGGAAACGGCTGCCAGGGTCAACCGCCGGTTTCCGCTGGCCCCCGGCCGGGCTCCCTCAGGAGGGCGGCGGCTCCTCCAGGAAGGCAGCGCCCCGCCGCCGCAGGGTCAGCACCGAGATGGGCGAGAGGAACACGCCCCGATCGGCCACCACGATGGAGCGGGGTTGCCCGGCCGACAGGTCGGTGACCCGCTTCTCCAGCTGCTGGAGGGCGATCAGGTCCCGCAGGGCCGCCGAGTGGCGCAACAGCCCGGCGTCCAGGATGGCGACAATCTCCCGGTACGGCAAGATCACGTCCGAACCGATGTGGAGGAACACGGCCGACCCCCCGACTTTAAGGTACCGCACCCGGCGGGCCGAAACAGGCGTCCCACAGCGGCTGCAGCCGGCTCCCCACGGCTTCCCGGGCCGTGGTGGGGTCGAGCTCCCCCGGCTCCCGCCCCGTCCGCAGCAAGGCATAGCGCAACAGCAAGGAGCGGGCCTCCGGGGGCAAGGGGTCCCCCCTTCGCCACCGGGCGGCCCAAAAGCGCAGGCGGGCTCGCCACTGGTCCTGCAGCGTCGCCCGTTCCTCCCGGTACAGGCGGGCGACCGCCGCCGGCGGGCGGCCCGTGGCCGCGGCCACCTGAAGGCAGGAGAGCCAGGGGTCCCGCTCCAGCAGGCTGCGGACCCGCTGGCGCAGCTGCTCTTCGGCCGCGGCCCGGCACGCCGGGCAAAGCCCTCCCTGCCCGGCGGAGGCGGAGGAACCGGCCACCAGCCCCGCCCGCCGGCCCGCCGGCGGTTGAAGGCCACCGGACCCCGGCGGCTCCGGCTGGAGCAGCCGGGTCGGGGCACCGGCCCCACGGGGTCCAGGCTCAGGGCGGCCGGCGGCGGCCTGCCCCGACGGCTCGGATACGGCGTCCTCGGCCGGAACCGGGGGATAGAGGGTTCCGCACCCGGCGCAGGGCTTCCAGCCCCGCTCCAGGGCCCACCGCCGGCGCCGCCGGGCGGCGGCCTGCCACCGGGCCAGGGCCGCCCGCAGGTCGGGGTCGCCTCCGGATCCCGCCGGGAGGCCGGCAGGCTTGGCCTCAAGCCGGGACGCTCGGCCCCCGGATCCGGCGGCGACGGGCGCGCCGGCGCCGGTTCCCCCCGGCGCGGGCGGGGCGGCCCGCATCGCCACCGCCTCCGTGGCCCCGGCGGCCGGCCCTTCGAGGCCGACGGCGCCGCCGCCCGCCGGTCGAGTCCCCGCGGGGGTACCGCCCAACGCCGGTTTCCCCTGGTGCCGCCCCGCGGTACCACCCCGGCGCGGCCCGGCGGTGAAGCGGATGTCCCGCACCACGGGAGCGCCGGTGGCGGCGTTGAGATCGGCGAGGATCTTCCCCTTGAGGAAGGCCAGTTCCTGGGCCCAGCCGGGATGGCTGACCGCCACCCAGAGCACGTCGCCGGAAAGCCGGTACGGGCGGGCCCGTGCGGCAATGACGGGACCGACCACCTGGGGCCACCGCAGCAGCACGGCATGACGCTTGGCCTGGGTCGCCAGGCCCAGGCGCTGGAGCAGGACCTCCAGCACGGGGCCCAGGGCCTGGGCGGCCTTGCCCGCCCCGGGTTTCGCGGTGGCCGGGTCGCGGTGTTTTGGCCGGTCCCGGGCGCCGCTCGCCGCCGTCGTGGTGGCCGGGCCCGTCCGGGGCGCAGCGGCCGAGCCGGCCGGGGCCAAGGCCCAGCCGGCGGCACGGGCCCCACCCTCCCGGCCGCCCCGCGGGCGCCGGGCCGGTTCGTCCCCGGCCGGGCCGGATCGCCAGGCCTCGGCCTGTCCTGCGTCCTCGCCCCTCACGGGTGGACCTCCTCCAGGGGCAGCCGGATGACCCGGGCCGCCACGCCCTCCGGCCACTCTGGTTCGTCGGTGGCCGTCAGGATCACCTGAGGCAGCGGGGCCACGGCCTGGAGCAGGTGCCGCCGGCGCCGGGCGTCCAGCTCCGAGAGGACGTCGTCCAGCAGCAGCACGGGCCAGTGTCCCAGCCGGGCCCGGATCAGGTCGACCTCGGCCAGGGTCAGGGCCAGGGCCAGGGCCCGCTGCTGCCCCTGGGAGGCGAAGGCCCGGGCCTCCTGGCCATCCAGGCACAGGCTGAAGTCGTCCCGCTGGGGACCCCAGAGGGTGACGCCCCGGGCCACCTCGTCCGGGTGGAAGGCTTCCAGGTCCGCCGGTGAGGCGGCCTCCACCGGCGCCCCGGCGAGCGGCGGGTCGCCGGTCCGGTAGGCCAGCTGCAGCTCCCCCGGACCCAGCGCGCCGCCCGCCTCTACCCGGCGGGCGGCGGCCGCGGCCCGGGGGGCCAGTTCGTCCAGCAACCGGCGGCGCCGCTGGCGCACTTCCTGCCCGTGCCGGTACAGGGGCTCGTCCCAGATGGCCAGCAGGGCCGGCGACGCCCGGCCGGCGCGGATCTCCCGCAGCAACTGGTTGCGCTGGACCAGGGCGCGCTGGTAGTCCTGCAGCAGCTGCCCGTAGCCCGGTTCCACCTGGAGGAGCAGGTCGTCGAGGAAGGCCCGCCGGGTGCCGGGTCCGGCCTTGACCAGGGCCAGGCTCTCGGGCGCGAAGTAGACCACCGGCAGGGCCCCGTGGAGGTCGGCCAGCCGGTGGCGCTTGCGCCCGTCCAGCCGCAGGGCCTTGCCCTGCTGGCGATGAACGGCCATCTCCACCTGCCGCCGGCCCGCCACCGGGTCGCTCCACTCCACCCTCACGTAGGCCAGTGGGGCGCCATGGCGGATCAGGTCCGCATCCCGGGCCGTGCGCGGCGACCGGCCGGTGGCGGCGAAGTGGATCGCCTCCAGCAGGTTCGTCTTGCCGATGCCGTTGGGGCCGGTGAGCAGCACCAGGCCGGGCTCCAGGTCCAGGGTGGCCTGCTCGTAGCTGCGGAACTGTCGCAACACCACCCGGTGGACGACCACGACCTTCCCTCCCGGGCCGCGCCGGCGGCCCCGCCCGGCACGATGGCTTGCCGGCGCCCCGCACCGCCCAGGCCCCGCGCCGCCGAAGGGCCCGGGGCTTCCCCAAGCGAGGCGGCCGGACCGGCCTTACGAGATCTTGACCGGCAACACGATGTAGAAGAAGTCGTCGGCCCCCAGGCCCCGCAAGCGGCTGGCCTTGAGGGGATCGGTCAGCTCGAACAGGACCTCCTCGGTCTCCACGGCCTTGAGCCCGTCCACCAGGTAACGGGCGTTGAAGCCGATGGTCATCCCCTCGCCCTCCACCTGGGCCGGAACCTCTTCCCGGGCCTCGCCCAGCTCGGGATCGCTGGCCGTCACCACCAGGCGTCCCGGTTCCACCGACAGGCGGATGAGCCAGCGGGCCGCCTGGCGCGTGTCCGACATCAAGGCCGCCCGCTCGCACGCCTCCTGGAAGGCGCGGGTGGGAAGCTGGACGCGGGTCGGGTACTGGGACGGAACCAGGTCCAGGACCCGCGGGTAGGTCCCCTCCAGCAGGCGCGAGATCAGCCGCACCTCCCCCAGCTGGAAGCCCGCCTGGGTCTCGTCCAGGATGAGCCGCCCGATGCCGTCGTCCGGCAAAAGCCGCGCCACCTCGGCCAGGCTGCGGCCCGGGATCACCACGTCCACGGGCTGGCCCTCCACCGGGCGCTCCAGCTGGACGCGGCAGGCGGCGATGCGGAAGCCGTCGGTGGCCAGGGCCTCCAGCCGGTCGCCTTCGACCCGGAAGCTGACGCCGGTCAGGATCGGCCGGGCGTCGTCGGCGGAAACGGCGAAGGTGGTTCGGCGCAGCACGTTGCGCAGCTGCCCGTTGTCGAAGAGGACCGTGCTGCCCGCGCTCACCCGCGGCACGGCGGGGAAGGCGCCCGGATCCATGCCGTGGAGGGTGAAGCGGGAACGGTGCTGGAGCAGCCGGGCCCGGAAGCCCGCGTCGACCTCCAGTTCCACCTCGCCCGGGGGCAGCCGGCGGACCAGTTCGGCCAGATGGCGACCCGGCAGGATGACCGAGCCCTCCTCCTGGACGCGGGCAGGCGCCAGGGCCTCGACGGTCATCTCCAGGTCGGTGGCCACCAGGCGCAGCTGTTCCGGTTCGGCCACCAGCAGGATGCCCGAGAGGGCGGCCAGGGTCGAGCGGGTCGCCACGGCCCGGCTGGCCACTTGCAGGGCGGCGTGCAGGTCGCTTTGTTCGATGGTCAGGCGCAAGGTGGCCTTCCTCCTCAGGGATGGAGTCTTCTCTTCGTCGTATCCGTAGTAGGGGCTGTGGGCAGTGTGGAAAAGCCCGGCGCGCCCCGTTGTCGAACGGTGTCGCAGACGGGGATAAACTGTCGACAACCTTCCCCGCCTGTCCACACATTCCCCTGCCGGGCGGGTGCTCCTGCCGGCTTGCCGGCGCCCTTCCCCAGGTCATCCCCAGATCCCGGGCCGGTTGTCCACGCCTTGTGCACACCCGGCGCGGCGGCTCCGCCCCTGGGGGGGCCGCCGCGCCGGGGCGTTCAGCCCTTGCGGATCAGGTCAATCAGCTCCTTGACCTGGCGCGCCAGCTGGGGATCGTTGCGCGAGTCCTGGCTGATCTTCTCGTAAGCGTGGAGCACGGTGGTATGGTCCCGCCCGCCGAACTCCTCGCCGATCCGGGGCAGGGAGGCCTCGGTCAGCTCGCGGCAGAGGTACATGGCCACCTGGCGGGGGAAGGCGATGGCCCGGGTGCGGCGCCGCGCCTTCAGGTCCCGCACCTTGACGCCGTAGTACTCGGCCACCACCTCCTGGATGCGGGCGATGGTGACCTTGTTGGCCCGGGGCGGCGGCAGGATGTCCTTGAGGACTTCCGTCGCCAGCTCCAGGTCGATCTCGTGGTTCGTCAGCGAGGCGAAGGCGACCAGCCGGATCAGGGCCCCCTCCAGCTCGCGGATGTTGGTGTCGATGCGCTCGGCGATGAAGGCGATGACGTCGTCCGGGACGCGAAGCTTCTCCAGTTGCGCCTTCTTGCGCAGGATGGCGACCCGGGTCTCGAAGTCGGGGGGCTGGATGTCGGAGATCAGCCCCCACTCGAAGCGGGAGCGCAGCCGCTCCTCCAGGGTGGGGATCTCCTTGGGCGGCCGGTCGCTGGAGATCACGATCTGGCGGTTCGCCTCGTGCAGGGCGTTGAAGGTGTGGAAGAACTCCTCCTGGGTGCTCTCCTTCCCCGCCAGAAACTGGATGTCATCGACCAGCAGCACGTCCACGTTCCGGTAGCGGTTGCGGAACTCCAGGGTCTTGCCGTCGCGGATGGCGTTGATCATCTCGTTGGTGAAGGTCTCGCAGGAGACGTAGGCCACCCGGCTGCCGTGCTTGCGCAGCACGTGGTGGGCGACGGCCTGCATGAGGTGGGTCTTCCCCAGCCCCACGCCCCCGTAGATGAAAAGGGGGTTGTAGGTCCGGGCCGGCGCCTCGGCCACGGCCAGGGCCGCGGCGTGGGCCAGCCGGTTGCCCGAGCCGGTGACGAAGGTCTCGAAGGTGTACTTCGGATTCAACGGCTGGGACAGGGTCCGCCAGGAAGAACCGGCGTCGGCCGCGGCGCCGGCCGGCGCGGGCGGAGCCAGGGGCGCCTCGGTGGTGGCGGCGACCGGCGCGGCGCCCGCGGCCGGCTGGGGTTCCACCACGACCTCCAGGCGGACGTCATGGCCCACCACCCGCCGCAAGGAGTCGACGATGGCGGTGGAACACCGCTCCAGCACCCAGTCCCGGGCAAACTGGTTGGGGACCGCCAGGACCAGGCGGTCGTCGTCCAGCGATACGGGTCGCGTGTTGCGCAACCAGGCCTCGTAGCTCGGCCGGGTCAGCTGGCGCTCGATGAGCTGGAGCGCCTCGGCCCACACCTCGGCCAGCTCGCCCTTTACCACGGCACGGTCCTCCTAACGCGTGGGTCCGGATTGTGGATAAGTCGGGACGGGCTCGGGCCGCCCGAATGGGCCGCCGGAGGGCCCTCGGCAGCCGCCGCCGGCGGACATGCCCACTGCCTGTCCACGGTTCGTCCACAACCTATCCACAGAGCCCCTAACGCAAAAAGACCCTTCCACCACCCGGTAGGTGGTGGAAGGTCGAAGGTTGTCGGCCCCCTTGCGGCATCCAGGATGGGACGGATTTAGTTCCTCCTCCCCCCGCCGGACTCCTGCCGGCGCAGGGGATCGAGCCGTGCCGGGCCCTGTCGAACTATCAACAGCCTATCCACAGGGTGTGAATAAGAAAGGATGTCAGGTCGCCCGGCCGGCGGGCCACCCCCGGGGCGGCCCCTGCGGCTGCGTGGCTGGAGGCCGGTGCCAAGATGATAGCAGAGCCCCGGCGGCCCCCAGAATCGGGAACGCTTGAGCGAGGGGAAGGCGGTCCGGGGCGCGGCAGCGCGGGCCGCGGCGCCTGTGGCCGTGGGCCGTGGCCGTGGGCGGAAGGGCCCGGTCAGGTGCCGCTACAATGACGCCACGGGGAAGCAAGGGCCGCCGCGAGACGCCCGGTCGCGTTGACACTGCGACCGGCCCGTCGCTATAATGGGCATGCTTTTCGGGCCGCCGGAACGGGCTTGTCGTCTGGTTTCCGGCGGTTTTTGCACGGGCCCGCAGGGTTTGGAAAGCGGGGTGGATGGGGATGAAGCGCACCTTTCAGCCCAACCGGCGACGGCGCCATCGCACCCACGGCTTCCTGGTGCGCATGCGGACCAAGGGCGGTCGCAAGGTGCTGGCGCGGCGGCGCCGCAAGGGGCGCCACCGCCTGACGGTGTGAGGCGAAGCCGGTGTGAGCCTGCCACGGCCGTTGCGCCTCCAACGCGGCGATGCGTTCCGGCAGGTCCGGCGGGAGGGCCGGTCCTGGGCCAACCGTTGGGTGGTGCTCTTCGCCTGGCGGCCGGGCGGGCAGGCCGATGCGGAACCGGCCCGGGTCGGCATCACGGTGGGGCGCCGCCTCGGCAAGGCGGTGCGGCGCAACCGGGTGCGCCGCGTCCTGGCCGAGGCCTACCGCCACCTGGCGCCGCGGGTCGCCGGCGGATGGTGGCTCGTCGTGGTCGCCCGGGAGGCGTCGGCGGGCATCGATTACCCGACGGCGGTTCGCGCCCTTGAAGACGTCCTGCGGAAGGCACGGATCCTGAGGCCCCCTTCGCCAGGGGGCCTTCACGATGCCGGCGATCCCCGCCCGTTCCCGGAGGGCGGGCCCCCGGGCGGATCCCCCGGGGCCCGGCCGGTCATCGCGGGAAGGCCGGCTGGCGGTGTCCTGGCGCCGGATCGTCCGGTGCGGGGGCGGGGAGGCGGCGCCCACGCGCCGTCCCGGCGGGAAGCGGGCGACGGCGCGGAACCAGGGGGGCGGGAGCGGTGTTGACCCAGGCCGTCCTGCTCGTGCTCCGGTTCTACCGGCGGTGGATCTCGCCGCTCAAGCCGCCCTCGTGCCGCTACACGCCCACGTGTTCCGCCTATGCCGTGGAGGCGGTCCTGCGGTATGGCGCCCTGCGGGGCGGGTGGCTGGCGGTGCGGCGGGTGCTGCGGTGCCATCCCTGGGCCCGCGGGGGCTACGATCCGGTCCCGTGAAGGGTCCTCCGGGCGCGGGTGGCCGGTCGGACGGGCGTCGGACGGGAGGGCGCCGGCCGGCGGGACGTGGGGCGGGCCGCGCCGGGGGCGCGGGGGCTGCTGGCGCGGCCGGGCGTCGGTCGGGCTGCTCTAGGGCCGCAGGGGCTCCTGGGGCAGCCGGACGTCGGTCGGGCGGCACTAGGGCCGCAGGGGCTCCTGCGGCGGCCGGTGGGCAAGGATTCAGGATACCCGTGGTCGAATTGGCAAAAGATTGTGAGAAGACCGCGGCCCGCGTGGCGCCAGGCTGCGGGGATCCCGTCGCGGCCGGCCCAGGGACGGCAGAAGGAGGCGCCCCGGTTTGAGTCAGCTTTGGCAATGGTTCGTCGCCGTGATCGAACGGGGCCTGGAGTGGAGCCGGGCGGCCACCGGGAGTGCCGGGCTCTCCATCATCCTGTTCACGGTGCTGGTGCGGCTGGTGCTCTTGCCCCTGACCTTCTCCCAGATGCGCTCCATGCAGCGCATGCAGGCGCTGCAGCCCGAGGTGGAGCGCATCCAGAAGAAGTACAAGAACAACCCGCAAAAGGCCAACGAGGCCATCATGAAGCTGTGGCGGGAGAACAACGTCAATCCCGCCTCCGGGTGCCTGCCGCTGCTGATCCAGTTCCCGATCCTGTACGCCCTGTTCCTCGCCTTGCGGACCTTCAGCAGCGGGTCGTTCCTGTGGATCCCGGACTTGCGGCACCCCGATCCCTTCTTCGTCCTGCCGATCCTGGCCGGCGTCACCACGTACTTTCAAATGAAGACCTCCATGACGACGGCCCAGCCCCAGCAGCGCACCATGCTGATCCTGATGCCGGCGATGTTGACCTTCTTCGCCTGGAGCTTCCCGGCGGGCCTGGCGCTGTACTGGGTGACCAGCAACCTGTTCTCCATCGTCCAGCAGGTGTTGATGAACCGGCAGCCGGCACCGGCACCGGCGGGAAAGGGGAAGGCGGGGCATGAGCGCGGCGTTTCATGAGACCCCGGGCGCCGGGCCCTGGATCGAAGCCCGGGGGCGGACGGTGGACGAGGCGCTGGACGCCGCGGCGCGCCAGCTGGGGGTGGCGCGGGATCAGCTGGAGGCGCGGGTCGTGGCTGAGCCCTCGCGCGGGTTCCTGGGGCTGGTGGGGCAGCGGGACGCCGTGGTCCAGGCGCGGGTGCGGCCCACCAAGGCGCGTTTCGCCGCGGCCTTTTTGGAGGAACTGGCCCGGGCGGCAGGTCTCAGCGCCCAGGTCCAGGTGGAAGAGCAGCCCGACCACATCCTGGCCCGGGTGGAGGGCGGTCCGGAACTGGGCGCGCTGATCGGCCGGCACGGAGTCGCCCTGGAGGCGTTGCAGTACCTGGTCAACGTGGCCGCGACCCGGGTCAGCGACGAGCGGCGCCGGGTGATCCTGGACGTGGCGGGTTATCGCGAACGCCGCCGCCAGTCCCTGGAGCGACTGGCGCTGCGGATGGCGGAGCGGGCCCGGCGGAGCCGGCGGCCGGTGGCCCTCGAGCCGATGCCGGCCGCCGAGCGGCGGGTGATCCACCTAGCCCTCCAGAACCATCCTGAGGTGCGAACGGAGAGCACGGGCACGGAACCGTACCGACGGGTCGTCATCGTACCGCGAAGGCCGGGTCGGGGCGGCGGTGTCACGACGACCGGCCGGCCGTGAGGCCGGCCGGCGGTTTTTTCCGCCGGGAAAGCCGGCGGGGGTGGGGTAGGGAACCCGATGGATCGTCGTCGCTGGCAGGACGAACTGGCCCAACAGGCCGCCGCCTGGGGCGTCGCGCTGTCCGCGGAGGCCGTCGCAGGCCTGGGGCAACATTGGGAGCTGGTCCAGGAGGCCGCCGGGCGGTTCAACCTCACCGCCATCCGCGACGACCAAGAGGCGCTGGTGCGGCACTACCTGGACTCGCTGGTGCTGCTGGCGGCCGGCGGCCCCTGGCCGGCGACGGGGCTGCTGGTCGACCTCGGCAGCGGGGCGGGCTTCCCGGGGATCCCGCTGCTACTCGCCCTGGGTCCGGGCTGGCGGGGACTGCTGCTGGAGTCCCAAGGGAAGAAGGCCGCCTTTCTGGAGGCGGCGGTGGCGGAACTGGGGCTGGGCCACCGGGTCACGGTGGAGGCGCGGCGGGCGGAAGAGGCCGGCCGGGACGAGCGCTGGCGCGAGCAGGCGGACGTGGTGGTGGCCCGGGCGGTGGCACCCCTGAACGTCCTCGTGGAGTATGGTTTGCCGCTGTTGCGGGTCGGGGGGCGCCTCTGGGCCTACAAGGGGCCCCGGGTGGAGGAGGAATGGGCAGGGGCGGCGCGGGCGGCGCCGCTGCTGGGCGGGCGGCTGGCCGGCCGGCGGGATCTGGATCTCCCCGGCGGGGCGGGACGCCGGGTCCTGGTGGAGATCGTCAAGGAAGGACCCACCCCGCCTGCGTACCCGCGACGGCCCGGCCTGCCGGCCCGGCGGCCGCTGGGCGTCTAGGCGGCGTGCTGTCGGTTGCGGCCGGTCCGGGCGATGTCGCGTCGCCATTGAGCCGTTCATCGTCCATGGCTGCGCATCGCGCCGGGGCGGCCAGACGGGGGCCGCACGCCGGTGCAGCATACGTCCCCGCCGCCGGGGCGCGCCCGGGACCGCGGGGCGGCAGGAACGGCGGGGTGAGGGGCTTCGAGGCGGTGGGCGCGAGGAGCGGCCGCGTTGCATGGCGTTCGGAGGGCGGAGGAGGTCGGCGATGCGGGCGGGCCAGTGGCTGGCATGGATGGGCGGAAACAGGGATGAGGGCCGGGGCGGAGAAGGCCGCGAGGAGGCGGGGAACGGCAGCGGAGGGGTGCTCCGCCGCATCCGGCTGGCGGAGATCCGGCCCAACCCCTTTCAGCCACGGGTGGAGTTCGACGAAGCCTCCCTGGCGGAGCTGGCCGAGTCCATCAAGCGGGTCGGCCTGCTGCAACCGTTGCTGGTGCGGCCGGCGCCCGGCGGGGGATACGAGCTGGTGGCCGGGGAGCGGCGATGGCGCGCGGCGCGGCAGGCCGGGCTCGACGAGGTCCCGGCCGTGGTCCGCCCTCTGGCGGATCAGGACGCGGCGGTGCTGGCCCTGATCGAGAACCTGCAACGGGAGGATCTGGGTTTCTTCGAGGAAGCCGCCGCCTACCAGGACGTGCTGCAGCGGTTTGGGCTCACCCAAGAGCAGCTGGCCGCCTTGCTGGGCCGGCAGCAGTCGACCATTGCCAACAAGCTGCGGCTCCTGCGCCTGCCCGTCGCCCTGCGCCAGCGGATCGTGGCGGCGGGGTTGAGCGAGCGCCATGCCCGGGCGCTGTTGCGGCTGCCAACGGCGGCGGAGCAGGAGCGGCTGCTGGAGCAGGCGATCGCGGGTCAATGGAGCGTCCGGCAACTGGAAGAGGCGGTGGAGGAGGCGCTGGCCGGGGGCAAGCCGGCGGATGCTCCGGCCCGGCGGCGCAAGGCCCGCTTGGAGGGCCTGCGGGCGATCAAGGACGTGCGGATCCTGCTCAATACGGTCCGGGCGGGTGTGGAGACCCTGCGGCGGGCGGGTCTCCCCGCCGAGGTGGAACAAGTGGAGCAGGAGCAGTGGATCGAGGTGCGGATCCGCATCCCCAAGGGGGCAGCGGCGGGCCGGGCGGCGGCGGGCCGCGGGGTGGGGCCGGGGGGCCGGAGCGGCGGACGGGCCGGCGGCGGGTAGTGCAAATTCCCATGGCTCTCGCCCGGCCCCCGGGCAGGAACCGGTCGTGTTCCACGTGGAACATTACGATGCCCACCGCCCCGGCCGGGAGGAGGCGGCTCACCGATGGGACGGGTCATCGCCATCGCCAATCAGAAGGGTGGCGTCGGTAAGACGACCACCACCGTCAATCTGGGGGCATGCCTGGCGGCCCTGGGCCGGCGGGTGCTGGTCATCGACATCGATCCCCAGGCCAACACCACCAGCGGCTTTGGGTTGGACAAGGGGCGGGTCGGTCGCAGCATCTACGACGTGCTGATCGACGAGCGCAGCCTGCGCGAGGTGGTGCGTTCCACCGCCATCGCCGGCCTGTCCCTGGTCCCCGCCAACATCGAGCTGGCCGGGGCCGAGCTGGAGCTGGTGGGCATGATTGGCCGGGAGACGCGGCTGCGGCGTGCCTTGGAGGGCGTACGGGACGGCTATGACTTCGTGCTGATCGACTGCCCGCCGTCCCTGGGGCTGCTGACCCTCAACGCCATGGCGGCCGCCGACGGCCTGCTGGTTCCGATCCAGTGCGAGTACTACGCCCTGGAGGGGTTGAGCCAGCTGCTCAACACCCTGCGGGCCGTGCAGGCCCACCTGAACCCGGGCCTAGTTCTGGACGGGGTCGTCCTGACCATGTTCGACGCCCGCACGAACCTGTCGATCCAGGTGGTGGAGGAAGTCAAGCGGTTCTTCCGGGACAAGGTCTTTCGCACCATCATCCCGCGCAATGTGCGCCTCTCCGAGGCCCCCAGCCATGGCCAGCCGGTCATCCTGTACGATGCCCGATCCCGGGGGGCCGAGGTGTACATGGAGCTGGCCAAGGAAGTGGTGGACTATGTCGAAGACCAAGCGCGGGCTGGCTAGAGGCATCGACGTCAAGGGTCTGGATGCCCTGCTTCCGGGGGTGCGGCCCGATCCCGGAGCCGCCGGGCAGCAGGTGGAGCAGGTGCCCGTGGACCGGATCCAGCCCAACCCCTACCAGCCGCGCCGCCAGTTCGACCCCGAGGCGTTGGCCGAGCTGGTGGAGTCCATCCGCCAGCACGGGATCGTCCAGCCCTTGCTGGTTCGTCCGGAGGGCGACGGTTACCGGCTGGTGGCCGGGGAGCGCCGCTGGCGCGCCGCCCAGGCGGCGGGGCTGGAGACCGTGCCGGCCGTCGTCCGGGAATTCTCCGACGTCGAGATGATGGAGATCGCCCTGGTGGAGAACCTCCAGCGGGAGGATCTCAACCCCATCGAGGAGGCCCAGGGCTACCGGCTCCTTTGCGAGGAGCTGGGGCTGACCCAGGAGCAGGTCAGCCAGCGGGTCGGCAAGAGCCGCTCCCACATCGCCAACCTGATGCGGCTCCTGAGCCTGCCCGACGACCTGCGCCGCCTGGTCGCCGAGGGCAAGTTGAGTACGGGCCATGCCAAGGTGCTGCTGGGCGTGGCCTCGCCGGCCGAGATGCGGCGGCTGGCCGCCCTGGTCCTCTCCAAAGGGTTGACCGTCCGGCAACTGGAGCAGCTGGTGACGGCGGATGCCGGCGGGCGCCGGCGCCGGAGCCGCCCGGCCCCTCCGCCTCCACCGGAACCGGACGTCCAGGACCTGATCGACCGCCTGCAGCGGGCCCTGAATACCCGGGTGGCTCTACGGGGCCGCGGGCCGCGGGGGCAGATCGTCATCGAGTACTACAGCTGGGACGACCTGGAGCGCATCCTGGCGCGGCTGGAATCGCCGGCCGCCGCCTCCTTCTGAAGGGCGCATCCCTCAGGAGCGGGCGGGACTTCCAGGCAGGAATGGCGGGGAGACGGCAATGGGGGACATCCTGCGGACCATACCATGGCAATCCTACTGGGCGGCCCTGCAGCAGGCCTTGACGACGCTGGCGGCGCGCCCCGGCCTGGTGGCCGGGGCGTCCCTGGTGGTCGCCCTCTGGGCCATTTGGCGGGCTGCGGCGGCCCACCGGCGCCTCAAGGCCCTGGAGCGCTGGCTCCGGGCGCCGGGACGCAACGGCGTGGCGGCCACCCGCCAACCGGACGAACCGGCCCTGGGCGACGTCCTGGCGCGGCTGCACCGGCTGGAGGTCGCCCAGGACGACACCGGACGGCGGGTCGCAGCGATGGCGGAGGAACTGGCCCGATGCGTCCGCCATGTGGCCGTGGTCCGGTTCAACGCCTTCCCCAACACCGGCGGGGAGCAAAGCTTCGCGCTGGCCCTGCTGGACGCGGAGGGCAACGGCGCCGTGGTGACCACCCTGGCGGGCCGGGAGGAATCCCGGACCTACGCCAAGCCCATCGTGGGAGGCAGCTCACCCTACCTCCTCAGCGAGGAGGAGCGGGAGGCCATTCGCCGTGCCCTGACGGGAGAGCCGGCGGCACCGGCCGTGGGCACACCCGCCGGCCGGCCGGCACCGCGGACGGGACGGTAACCAGCGCCGGGGAGGGGCGGGGCGGCGGTGCCGCCCCTCAGGGTTGACCCAGCCCCCGATCCGGGCCCAACCGGCGGGCGCCCGCCCGGGCGACCGCCCCGCCCGCGGGACGGCGACCGCCCCATCCGAAGGCGGCGTCCTTCCAGCGGCACCCTTCCGGAACGGACCGTTCCAGAAGTGGCCACCGGCGTCCGAAGGACTATGGCGCTGGGGACCATGGTTGCGGGGAAGGGGCGGGATCTGGGGCTTGAATGGAATCCGGCGGCCGGTTCGGCCATGACGTTGGCCCGGGCTCCCGGGCCGGCACCGCCGTGGCGGCAGGCCGGGTGACCGGAGGCCCACGAGAGGAGTCGATGGGCTTGGCAGGGATCGTGGCCATCGTGAACCCCGTGGCCGGGCGCGGGCGGGCCGGCCGGACATGGCCGGCCTTCGAGGCCGTCCTGCGGCGGCGTGGGGTGAACCTGGAGGTCTGGTATACGACGGCGCCGGGCGACGCCCGCGAGATGGCGCGGCGGGCCCGGGACCGCCGGGTCGACCTGCTGCTGGTGACCGGCGGCGACGGGACCGTCCACGAAGCGGTCAACGGCCTGGGTCCCGGGGGGCCGGCCCTGGCCGTCGTGCCCCTGGGCACGGGAAACGACCTGGCCCGCGGCCTCCAGGTGGCGGCGACACCGGAGGCCGTGGCCGACCTGGTCACCCGGGGCCAGGTGCGGCGCCTGGACCTGGGCCACCTCGAGACGGCGGACGGCGGCCGCTTCTTCGTCAACGTCAGCGGGGCCGGCTTCGACGCGGAGGTGGCCCGCCGGGTCTATGAGGAAGGGGGGCCTGGCCGGGGGGCCATCCCCTACGTCCTCTCCATGCTGCGCACGTTGCGGAGCTACCGGAACGTCCCCATGGAAATCCACGTCGACGGGCGGGTCCACCGCCACGTCGCATTGATGACGGTGGTCGGCAACTCCCCCTACTACGGCGGGGGCATGCACATCCTGCCGGGGGCCACGCCCGACGACGCCCACTTCGACATCCTGCTGATCGGGGATCTGGGCAAGCTGGAGACGCTGCTGGTCTTCCCCAAGGTCTTCCGCGGCACCCACGTCCACCACCGGCTGGTCACGTGCCTGCGGGGCGCGACGGTCGAGATCCGCAGCCGGGAACCGGTGGCGGTCCATGCCGACGGCGAGCCGGCCGGGCACCTCCCGGTGCGTTATCGCAACTACCCGGGCGGGATGACGGTGCTGGTTCCACCGGCCCCGGCGCGCCAGGTGGCGGCGGCGCCGGTGCCCCCGCCGGACGAACCGGCCAGCGGGGCTCCGCCCGCGGACGTCCCGGCCGAATCCCCAGCGCCCCGGGGCTGAAGACCCGGCCCGAACCGGGCACCGGGACGCACCCGCGGCACGGAAGCGACACCGCGCGGATCGGACCCGTCCGGTGAGACCGTGCGAGGGCCGGGACGGGCCTCCACCCCGTGGGACCCGGGTCGGGAGCGGGCCCGCCCTCCGTCCGGCCAGTGCGGCGGATGCACCGGAGCCGGACAAGGGGGCGGTGCCGTCACCCCATCGCCTCCGAGCCCATGGCCCCCGACCCGGGGGCAGGCTCAGGGAGGTGGGCGGAGCCGGGGGCCAGGTCCTCCGCCGCCGGCTCCTCGGCCCGGTTGAAGCCGCCCTGCCCGGTTTCCCACCGGCGGGAGGCGGCGACCAGGCGCAAGGTGAGGGGCGTGGCCCTTGCGGGTGCCGCGGCAGCACCGGAACGGCCGGGTGCCCCCGGGGTGGAGGCCGCCACAGGCCGGCTGGCGTCAGCTGGAAGGGCATACGCTGCCGACCCCCTGCGGCCCGGGCCGGTCCCGGCACCCTGGGCCGCCCGGCCAGGCCACCCGGAACCGGGCTCCTCCTCCCCACCGGCGCCCCTGCCGGACCCCGGGGAGTCGCCGACCTCCAACCCCGGCCCGACCGGCGAGCCCGGCGGCTCCCCGTGGCTGCCGCCCACGGCCCAGGGCCGGGCGCCAGCGGCCCCCGGGCCCAGATCCCGGATCCCGAAGTGCAGGCGGGTGGCCAGGGCGATCCCGGCGGCGATGGCCTCCGCCATGCGCAGGACGAGCCCCAGCCGGGTGTTCTGCAGGACGAAGTACTCCATGAACCCGCCGACGTTGACCGTCCCCGTGACGAAGAGATGACCGACGGCCGGAAGGGACTTGTTGACGCCCGCCCCCGGCTGCAGGGCGCCGCGGCCCGCGCTGATGCTGCCCACGTTCTCGCTGCGCCCGAGGCAGGCGTCCACGGCCAGCACGGTGGTGCCCGGCTCGAGGGTCGCCAGGCGGGCGATGGCCTGGTCCAGGTTGCCCGCGTGGACCGGTTCCTCCAGGGTCCCCATCAGGGTCACCGTGCCGGCCGGAAGCTCGCCGCTGCGCGCCAGCAAGGTGCCGACGAGGGGGCCCAAGGCGTCCCCCGTCGACCGGTCGGTGCCGATGCAGACCACCGCCAGGCGGCGGCTGGCCCGTTGCCGCAGCCAGGTGGCCAGCGTCTCGCCCAGCAATTGCCATCCCTGCGGGTCCTCGGCCCGGACCCGCAACTCGGCCCGGAACGGGGGCAGGGCCGGACCCTCCTGGGCCTGTGGGACTTCCCGTCGCGCCACGCCGGCTCCCTCCCGCCACGACCGGTGCCCTGCGATGGCCGAACCCCCGACCCACGGCCGTGGGTCCGGGCGGGCCGGGCGGGCCGCTGTGCCCGACCCCGCGACCCCGCCCGCGACGGCGGAGGCCAGGCCGGTTGGCCGGTCCCGCGGGCAGGCGGGGGTGGCTCCCTCGCCGGAGGACACCGCTGAAGTATATGGCCGCGGCGGAAAAAGGTATTCAGGCCGGCCCGGGCGGTCGCCACCGCCTCCGGGAGGTCCCGCCGCACCGCCCGCCATTCCCGGCAAATGGGTGAAAACCAGTCACAGACCGGGATCTTCCTGCGAAATTCCCGCCGTCCCGGAAGGAGTTGTCCCCTTTTCGTTGAATCAACGGGCTTAAACCTGATTGCAGGGGGGATTGTTGGGTGGGTGCACGGTCTTCGCGGTGGCCGCGGCGGGCAGCCCTGGCCGGCCTGGTCGCGGCCTCGCTCCTTCTGGCGGCCTGCGGAGGGGGCGGCGGCGCTCCCAGCTCCGGCGGGCAGGGCGGTGGCGGCGGCAGCGCCGGCGGCGGCACGATCAACATCGGTCTCTTGATGCCGCTGACCGGGCAGATCAGCCAGTTTGGCGAGCAGACCCGCAACGGCGCCCTGCTGGCCTTCAAGCAGAAGGGCAACAAGGTGGGGAACTACACCATCAACGCGGTGGTGGAGGACGACAAGAACACCGAGACGGAGGCGGTGGCGCGGGTCCAGAAGCTGGTCACCGAGGACCAGGTGGTCGCCGTCATCGGTTCGGTGTCCTCCCGCATTTCGATCCCGGTGTCCGAGGTGCTGGAGCAGCAGGGCGTCGTGATGATCTCGCCCACCTCCACCGCTGACTCGCTGACGCCGGGCAAGAAGTGGATCTTCCGGGCCTGCTTCTACGACTCGTTCCAGGGCCAGGTGATGGCCAAGTTCGCCCGGGAGGAGCTCAACGCCCAGACGGCGGCCATCCTCTACGACATGGCGAACCCCTACAGCGAAGGCCTGTACAAGTCCTTCGAGGCGGCCTTCCAGGAGCTGGGCGGCCAGGTGGTCAAGGTCGACTCCTACCGCACGGGTGACCAGGACTTCCGCGCCCAGTTGACCAGCATCGCCCAGGCCAACCCGGACGTCCTGTTCCTCCCCGACTACTACGACCCGGTGGGCGTCATCGCCCAGCAAGCCCGGGAGGTCGGCGTCAAGGCCACGCTGCTCGGGGCCGACGGGTGGGACGACAGCAAGCTCTACGAGCTGGGCGGCGAGGCCATCCTGAACGGCTACTTCTCCAACCACTACTCCATCGAGCAGGAGAACCCCGAGTCCAAGGCCTTCGTCGAGGCCTTCCGCCAGGAGTACGGCGAGGACCCCAGCGCCCTGGCGGCCCTGGGCTATGACGCGGCGAACCTGCTTCTGGACGCGATCCAGCGGGTGATCGACAGTGGCGGCGATCCCACCGATCCGCAGCAGATCCGGGATGCGCTGGAGAAGACCCAGGGCTTCAAGGGTGTGACGGGGACCATCTCCTTCGACGAGAACCACAACCCGATCAAGGACGCCGTGGTCCTTCAGACCACCGCCAACGGGCACAAGTACGTGACCACCGTCTCGCCCCAGTGACCCTGGGGCGGGACGCCGGCCGGTGCGGCGCGGGGCCGGAGCGCCCAGGACTCTGCCTCCAACGCGTCGCGGCGGGCCGGCAGAAAGGATGACCGCGAGGGGCGGCGCCGCCCGGGACCGGGCGGCGCCCACCTTCCCGGCGGTCGGGAGGGTCGGCGAGGGTGCAGACGACATCGCAACCAGCTCAACACGGCGGGCGGGCAGGGCGTCCCTGGGGCGTGGTGGCGCTGCTGGCGCTGTTGACGGCGGGGTATGTGGCCGTGTACGGCGTCCAGCAGCTGATCAACGGGCTCCAGCTGGGCGCCATCTACGCCCTGATCGCCGTGGGCTACACCATGGTCTACGGCGTGGTCAAGATGATCAACTTTGCCCACGGGGATGTGTACATGGTCGGCGCCTACGTCGCCTTCGGGGTGACGGCAGCCGCCGCGGCGGGTCAGATCACGCCGGGCCAGGCCCTGTTGCTCTTCGGCGTCGGCATGGTGGCGGCCATGGCCGGCTGTGCCCTGCTGGGGGCCCTGATCGAGCGGACGGCCTACCGTCCGCTGCGCAACCAGCCCCGGCTGGCGGCGCTGACCACGGCCATCGGCGTGTCCCTCTTGCTGGAGAACCTGATGCAGATCATTGCGGGCCCGAACCCGCGGCCCTTTCCCGGTTTGATCCCCCTGCGCCAGCTGGACCTGGCCGGGATCGTCATCAACATCCGCTTCGGGGTCGCCTTCCTCATCGCCCTGGTGATGATGGCCGGCTTGCAGTACCTGGTGATGCGAACCCGGGTGGGCAAGGCGATGCGGGCGGTGGCCTTCGACCTGGATGCGGCCCGGCTCATGGGGATCGACGTCAACCGGGTCATCGCGGCCGTGTTCATGCTGGGCTCGGCCCTGGCGGCAGCGGCCGGGGTGCTGGTCGGCGTCACCTACGCGCGCATCGATCCCTTCATGGGCATCATCCCCGGCCTCAAGGCCTTCGTCGCCGCGGTGCTCGGCGGCATCGGCAACATCCCCGGCGCCATGGTGGGCGGGCTCTTGATGGGCATGGCCGAGGTGGGCGTCGCGTCGGTCCGGTCCGAGCTGACGGGCGCCGTGGCCTTCCTGATCCTGATCATCGTCCTGTTGTTCAAGCCCACCGGCCTCTTGGGCGAGCGGGTCTACGACAAGGTCTAGCGCTGAAGGAGGTCGTGCGGTGAGCGAGCTGGCACCGGCAACGACAGCCGGACCCTTGCGGGCCACGCCGTGGCCGGTGGTCCTGGGCCGCTGGCTGCTCCAGCTGGCGGTCATCGTCGGCATCTACGAGTTGTTGGTGGCCTGGATGGGTGGGAACCGCTACCTGCAGGTGGTGCTGACCCAGGCGGGCATCTACGTGATCCTGGCGGTCAGCCTCAACCTGATCCTGGGTTACACGGGCCAGCTGTCCATCGGTCATGCCGGTTTCATGGCCGTGGGCGGTTATGCGGCGGCCATCCTCACCAAGTTCTTCGAGGTGCCCTTCGCCCTGGCCCTGCTGGCCGGGGCCGCGGCCGCCGGCGTGGCCGGCCTGCTGGTCGGCGTGCCCAGCCTGCGGCTGCGGGGCGACTACCTGGCCATCGCCACCCTGGGCTTCGGCGAGATCATCAGCGTGTTCCTGTCGCTGATCGACGAGGTCCCCGTGGGGAGCCGGGTCATCGACATCGGCGGCGCCCAGGGCCTGATCGGCATCCCCCGCCACACCACCTTTGCCTGGACCTACGTGGCGGCCGTCCTGGCCATCAAGGTGGTCTGGCACTTCGTCCACTCCACCCACGGCCGGGCCTGCATCGCCATCCGAGAGGACGAGGTGGCCGCCGAGGCCATGGGCATCCCCGCCACCCGGTACAAGGTCCTGTCCTTCACCCTGAGCGCCATGCTGGCCGGGGTCGCGGGGGGGCTCTATGCCCACCAGTACCTGTATCTCAACCCCGCCGTGGCGGGCTTCATGAACTCGGTCTTCATTCTGGTCATCGTGGTGATCGGCGGCATGGGCAGCACCACCGGGGCCGTGGCGGCGGCCATCTTCTTCACCTATACCAACGACGCTTTGCCCAACTGGATGCAGGCCCTCCACCTGCCGGCGTCCATCAACCCGCCGGCGGTGCGCATGGTGCTCTTCTCCCTGTTGCTGATCCTGGTCATGCTACTCCGGCCCCGGGGACTGCTGGGCGGCGTCGAGCTCACCTGGGCGCAACTGGCCCGGGCCGGGCGGCTGCTCACCGGCGGCGGCCGGCGACCGGGCGTGGCCAAGGGGGGTGCGGCGTGATGGACCTGCAGCGAGAACCCGCTCCCACCGGCTCCCGGCTGGCCGCCGGCTCCGGCCCGCTGGAGGCCGAGGCCCTGCCCGTCGTCCTGGAATGCCGGGAGGTGACCATCCGCTTCGGCGGGCTGGTGGCCCTCTCGGACTTCAACCTGACCCTGCGCCAGGGCGAGCTGGTCGGGCTGATCGGCCCCAACGGCGCCGGGAAGACCACCGTGTTCAACCTGATCACCGGCATCTACCGGCCCACCAGCGGCGAGATCCGGTTGTTCCACCGGCCCATCACGGGGTTGCGGCCCCATCGCATCACCCAGCTGGGCGTGGCCCGCACCTTCCAGAACATCCGCCTGTTCGGCAACATGACGGTGCTGGACAACGTGCGGACGGCCTTCCACGCCCGGACCCGGACGGGTGTGCTCCCGGCCATCCTGCGCACCCGGGGCTTCCACGCGGAGGAACAGGCGGTCACCCGCCGGGCCCTGGAGCTGCTGGAGACCCTGCGCCTCAGCCACCGGGCCGAGGAGCTGGCCCGCAACCTGCCCTACGGCGAGCAGCGCCGGCTGGAGATCGCCCGGGCCCTGGCCACCGGTCCCCGCATCCTCCTGCTGGACGAACCGGCCGCGGGGATGAACCCCAGCGAGTCCCGGGAGCTGCGGGACCTGATCGAAGAGGTCCACCGGCGCTTCGGGCTGACGACCCTGCTGATCGAACACCACATGGACGTGGTGATGAGCGTCTGCGAGCGGGTCGTGGTCCTGGACTACGGCCGCACCATCGCCGCGGGCACCCCCGACGAGATCCGCCGGAATCCGGCGGTCATCGCCGCATACCTGGGGGAGGAGGCGGGCTGATGCTGCTGACCATCGAGGGACTGAACGTCGCGTACGGAGCCATCAAGGCCGTGCAGGACCTCTCCCTCCAGGTGGGCGAGGGGGAGATCGTCGCCCTGCTGGGGGCCAACGGCGCGGGGAAGACGACGACCCTGCGCACCATCAGCGGGCTGATCCGGCCCCGCTCGGGCCGGATCGTCTACGACGGGCAGGTCATCAACCAGTGGCCGGCCCACCGCATTGTGGCGGCGGGTCTGGTCCACGTGCCCGAGGGCCGCCGGGTCTTCGCGCCCCTCACCGTGCGGGAGAACCTGGAGCTGGGCGCCTACACCGTCCGGGACCCGGCGGACGTGGAGGCCCGGATGCGGGAGGTCTTCGCCAAGTTCCCCCGCCTGGAGGAGCGCCAGCACCAGCTGGCCGGCACCCTGTCCGGCGGCGAGCAGCAGATGCTGGCCATCGGCCGGGCCTTGATGACCCGCCCGCGCCTGCTTCTCCTGGACGAACCGTCCCTGGGCCTGGCCCCTTTGTTGGTCCGGGAGATCTTCGCTACGATTAAAGAGATCAACCGGCGGGACGGGGTCACCATCCTCCTGGTGGAGCAGAATGCCCACCAGGCGCTGCAGATCGCCCACCGGGCCTACGTGCTGGAGAGCGGGCGGCTGGTGCTGGAGGGGCCCGCCGCTCGCCTGATCGACGATCCCCGGGTCCAGGCGGCCTATCTGGGCGCCTAGGCCCGTGGGCACCCGGTCCCGCACCGTTCCGCGCAGCCGTTCCCCACGCCACGACTTGCGGCCGCCCGGCGCCGGCACGGGCCTGCGGGCCCCGGCAGGCGCCCGCGACCCGCAAGCGTGCGGTCCGGCGGGGACGGCGCGGGAGACGGGCAACGGTCATGGGAGGCGGGGAGCAGGATGACCGGAGGGGCCGCGTCGGGGGCCATGCCGCCGCCGGGGGCGTGGGCGCTGGATGCCGGCCTGGCCGTCCTGCTCCTGGCAGCGGCCTGGCAGGGCTCTCGCCGGGGCGGGCTGGTGGCGGTGGCCGGCCTGGCCACCTTCGCGGCCACGGCCTGGCTGGTAGCGACCCGGGCCGCCGACATTCAGGCCTGGGCCGCCCGCAGCGGCTGGCTGGCGCGGCTGGCCGCCCTGATCGCACCGCTGGTCACGGCCTGGCTCCCCCCGGAGGTGGCCCGGGCTCCGGTCCAGCCGGCCGACCTGCTGCGCCTCCTGGACGTGCTGAACGCCATGCCGCTGCCGGCCGGCGTCCGGGACGAGTGGTGGGCCGCCTTGCGCGAGGCGGCCCGGGCGGCGGGCCCCGATGCCACCGTGGGCAGCCTCCTGGCGACGGTGGTGGCCTCGGGGGTCGTCGCCGACTTGACCCTCTACGGCTTGCCCCTGGCCGCCGGCTTCCTCCTCTCGCTGCTGGCCCGGCGAGGGGCGGCGCTGCTCCACGCCCGGGGCTGGGGCGCCGGGGACCGCCTGCTGGGGTTCGTGGCAGGCGGGCTGGAAGGGGCGCTTCTGGCCGCCGGCTTGCTCGTCCTGGCCCACCACCTGGCGGCCTTGGCGCCGGGGGTGGTCGACCCGCGCTGGTGGCAGGCCCTGGACCAGTCGCGGCTGGCTGCCTGGCTCACGGGGGCCTGGGATGCCCTGTGGCCCGCCTTGACGGCGTCCCGGGGGGCCTGACGGGGGGAACCCATCGTGGCGGGACCGCTGAAGTTCTACCTGGGTGACATCGTCCGGATGCGCAAGACCCATCCCTGCGGCTCCGACCGGTGGGAGGTGCTGCGGGTGGGGATGGACTTCCGCATCCGCTGCCTGGGCTGCGGCCACCTGGTCATGATGCCCCGCCGCAAGTTCGAGCGGGCGGTCCGCCAGGTCCTGGGCGGGCCGAACCGGCCGCCCCAGGAGGGGCCGCTCCAGGAGGGCGGCCCGGCCCAAGGGGCCGGTTCGTCCCCCTGAGACCGGAGGTCAGGCCTGGCTCCCTTCGGGCCGCCGCCCGGCGCATGGCGTTGACACGCCGTGCCGCCGGGGTTAGAGTGGGCGTGTGGCCCGGCACCTGGTGCCGGGTTCTGCGGTCCTGGCCCCGGCCACCTCAGCGGGGCCCCGGAGCCGCTCAAGGTTCGGCCACGGGTGCGGGCCGGCGGACGCACCGGCCTTGCGGCCGGTGGACGAACCGGCCGGAGCCCGGGCCGTATCCCGCAAGGCTCCGTGAAAACGCCTTCCTGCTCCCGCCGGGGCCGCCCGGCCGCCGCGCGGGGGCCATCGCCCGAGGGAAGGAGGTGCCGCCGTGCGCGCCTACGAGCTCATGTACATCACCCGCCCCGACCTGGACGAGGAGGGGGAGAAGGCGCTCCTCGACCGCCTGCAGAAGATCATCACCGACGGTGGCGGCAACGTCGAGAACGTCGACGTCTGGGGCCGGCGCCGGCTGGCTTACGAGATCGCCGGCTACCGCGAGGGCCACTACACCGTCGTCCAGTTCCAGGCGCCGGCCGGGGTGACCCACGAGCTGGAGCGGGTGATCCGCATCACCGACGACATCATCCGCCACATCATCGTGCTGCGCGAGAAGGTGGCCTGACACGTCGGGGGTTCGCCGCCAGCGCGTGCCCAAGGGGCGTCGACCGGCGTCCGTTGAGCCCAGACCCCGGCGCCGTTCCGGAGGGGCCGGAGCGGGACCGGGGCGAGGAGGGACCTCCCGTGTTGAATGTGGTGGTCTTGATCGGCCGCCTGGTGCGCGACCCCGAGCTGCGCTACACGCCCAGCGGGGTGGCGGTGGGCCGCTTCACCGTGGCGGTAGACCGGCCCTTTACCAACCAGCAGGGCGAGCGCGAGACGGACTTCATCGACATCGTCGTCTGGCGCAAGCTGGCCGAGACCTGCGCCAATCACCTGAGCAAGGGCCGGCTGGTGGCCGTGCGGGGGCGGCTGCAGGTGCGCAGCTACGAGACCCAGGACGGCCAGCGCCGGCGGGCCGCCGAAGTGGTGGCCGACGACGTCCGCTTCCTGGACCGGGCGCCCGGGGGCACGGGTGGCCCGGCGGCGGGCGGCCCGGCGGCCAGCGATGACCTGGCCGACTTCGGCGACGTCACCGGACTGCCCGACGACGACATCCCGTTCTGATCATGCAAGGAGGTTGGAGACCCCATGGGGCGCCGTGACCGGCGCAAGCGGCGCAAGGTCTGCGAGTTCTGCGTCAACCGCATCGCGGTGGTGGACTACAAGGACAGCGCCCGCCTGCGCAAGTTCCTGACGGAGCGGGGCAAGATCCTGCCGCGCCGCATCACCGGCAACTGCGCGGGGCACCAGCGCCAGTTGACCCGGGCGATCAAGCGGGCGCGCATCATGGCCCTGCTGCCCTTCACCATCGAGTAACCCGCGAACAAGCGTGGACGTCTCAAGCCCGCGCGTGGACGTCCCGAACCCGAGACCGGACGAGGCCCGCCCCTGGCGGGCCTTGCCTGTCGCTGTCCCCGATCCCGCCGCTGCGGGGCGGCAAAGGGAACGGGCGGCGCGCCGCCGAAGCATTGAAGGCCGACCAGGGGGCGCCGTACAGGGGCCCAGGAAGGAGCGCCCGTCGTGGACGAACCGGCACCGGGGCTCGACATCACCGAAAGCCTACAGGTCCTGGACTGGCTCAAGGCGGAGCTGGTGAGTGCCGCCGGGGCGGTCCTGCGCGCCGGCGTCACCCGGGACCCGGGCCGGTTGCTGGAGACCCTGGCGGCCCTTCAGATCACCGTCTACGCGCTGGCGCGCCGCTGGGGCATCTCCCTCGAGCAGCTGGACGCCGAGGTCATCCGGCGGCTGGCGGCGGAAGCGATGGGCGGCCATTATCTCGAGGACCGCTTCGGCGACCTGACGGCCATCCGCCAGCACCTGGACCGCCGGGGGCGATCGGCCCCGGCTCCATAAAAGGCAAAAGGCGGGCGCCGCCGGAGGAACCGGTTCGTCTGTCCCGGCCGGCGGCCGGAGAACGGCATCCATGGCAGGGGGGCGACAGCATGAAGGTGGTCTTGCTGCAGGACGTCAAGGGGCTCGGCCGCAAGGGCGACATCAAGGACGTGGCCGACGGCTACGCCCGCAACTTCCTCCTGCCGAAGGGCCTGGCCCGGGAGGCGACCCGGGAGGTCCTGAACCAGATCCAGCAACAGGAGGCCGCCCGCCAGCGGCGCGCCCAGCAGGAGTTGAACCAGGCCCGCTCCATCGCCGCGCGCCTGGAGGGCCGGACGGTGGAGGTGCGGGCGCGGGCCGGCGAGGGGGGCCGGCTCTTCGGGTCGGTCACCAGCCAGGACATCGTCGAGGCCCTCCAGCGGGCCTTCGGCGTCCAGGTCGACCGCAAGCGGGTCGAATTGCCCGAACCGCTGCGCCAGCTGGGGTCGTACCCCGTCCAGTTGCGCCTCCACCCCGAGGTGACCTGCCGCGTCACCGTGGTGGTGCGCCCGGAGGCATGAGGCCGTGAGCACCCTGCCACCCCCGGACCGGGTCCCGCCGCAAAACGTCGAGGCGGAGCAGTCGGTGCTGGGCGCCATCCTGATCGACCGTGAGGCGCTGGCTCGGGTCCTGGAGATCCTGGAACCGGGCCACTTCTATCGGGAGGCGCACCAGCGGATCTTCGAGGTGGCGGCCGAGCTCTTCGAGCGGGGCGAGGCGGTCGACACCATCACCTTGAGCGAGGCCCTGCGCCAGCGGGGTTGGCTGGAGCGGGTGGGGGGGCTCACCTACCTGACCGCCCTGGCCAACGCCGTGCCGACGGCAGCCAACGCCGAGCACTACGCCCGCATCGTGGAGGAAAAGGCGCTCCTGCGGCGCCTGGTGGCCGCGGCCACCGACATCGCCCGGCGCGCCTACGAGGCCCAGGACCCGGCGGAGGAACAGCTGGATGCGGCGGAGCAGGCCATCTTCGCCATCGCCCAGGACCGGCGCCGGCAGGGCTACGCGGCGATCCGCGACGTGCTGGTCGACACCTTCGAGCACATCGAGCGGCTCTACCTGCACCAGGGCGAGACCATCGGCGTGCCCACGGGCTTCCGCGACCTGGACAGCATGCTGGCTGGCCTGCACCCGTCGGAGCTGATCATCCTGGCGGCCCGGCCGTCCCAGGGCAAGACGACCCTGGCCCTCAACATGGTGGCCCACGCCGCCGCCCACGGCTATCCGGTGGGCATCTTCAGCCTGGAGATGTCGCGGGACCAGCTGGCCATGCGGTTGCTGGCCGCCGAGGCGCGCCTCAACCAGCAGCGCCTGCGCACCGGCATGCTGGCCGAGGACGACTGGCCGCGGCTTACGGATGCCATCGGCCGCCTCAGCGAGCTGCCCGTGTTCATCGACGACACGCCCAACCTGTCCATCATGGAGGTGCGCGCCCGGGCGCGGCGCATGAAGGCGGAACACGACATCGGCCTCCTGGTTCTCGACTACTTGCAGCTGATGCACACCCGCGGGCGCTCGGAGAGCCGCCAGCAGGAGATCTCGGAGATCTCCCGGTCCTTGAAGGCCCTGGCCCGGGAGCTCAAGGTGCCCGTCCTGGCCCTGTCCCAGCTCAGCCGGGCCGTCGAACAGCGCCAGGACCGGCGCCCCCAGCTGTCCGACCTGCGCGAGTCGGGCGCCATCGAGCAGGATGCCGACGTGGTCCTCTTCATCTACCACAACCCGGAGGACGCGGCGGAGAACGTGGTGGAGATCATCGTGGCCAAGCAGCGGAACGGCCCGACGGGCTCGGTCAAGCTATACTTCCTGAAGGAGTTCGGCCGCTTCGGCAACCTGGAGACCCGTTACGCGGCGGGGTAGGTGCCGGCGCCCGGCCCAGAAAGGAGACGGCCCATGGCGACGGTGGTCATCGTCGGCGCCCAGTGGGGCGACGAGGGCAAGGGCAAGATCACGGACTACCTGGCCGAACAGGCCGACATGGTGGTGCGCTACCAGGGAGGGGCCAACGCCGGCCACACCGTGGTGGTCGGGGACACCGAATACCGGCTCCACCTCATTCCCTCGGGGATCCTGCACGGCAAGCGCTGTGTGATCGGCAACGGGGTCGTCCTGGACCCGGCCGTGTTCTTGCGCGAGATCGAGTATCTGGAAGAACGCGGCCACGCGGTGGACGCCATCGCGGTCAGCAGCGCCGCCCACGTCATCATGCCGTACCACAAGCGGCTGGATGAGCTGGAGGAGGCGGGCCGCGGGGAGGACCGGATCGGCACCACCCGCCAGGGCATCGGTCCCGCCTACCGGGACAAGGCGGCGCGCACCGGGATCCGGGTGGAGGACTTGCTGGACGAGGCCCAGTTCCGGCGCCTGCTGCGCCGCAACCTGGACCAGGTCAACCGCCTGCTGGAACGGGTCTATGGGGTCGAGGGCTACGACTACGACCAGGTGCTGGAGGAGTACCTGGGTTATGCCGAACGGCTGCGGCCCTTCGTCACCGACACCTGGCGACTGATCAACGACGCCGTGGACGCCGGGCAGCGGGTGCTGTTCGAGGGCGCCCAGGGCACGATGCTGGATCTGGACCACGGCACCTATCCGTATGTGACCTCCTCCTACCCCACCGCGGCGGGGGCCTGCATCGGTGCCGGGATCGGGCCCACCCGCATCGACCAGGTGATCGGCGTGGCCAAGGCCTACACGTCCCGGGTGGGCGACGGGCCCTTCCCGACGGAGCTCCTGGACGAGACCGGCGATTGGATCCGCGAGCGGGGCCACGAGTACGGCACCACCACGGGGCGGCCGCGCCGGTGCGGATGGCTGGACGCCGTCGTCCTGCGCTACGCCGCGCGGGTCTCGGGCCTGACGGGCCTGGCCATCACCCGCCTGGATACCCTGGGCGGGCTCGACCGGGTGAAGATCTGCGTGGCCTACGAGCTGGACGGCCAGCGGATCGAAGACCTGCCGGCGGGCGCCGGGCGGCTGGCCCGCTGCCGGCCCATCTATGAAGAGCTGCCGGGCTGGCCGGAGGGCCTGTCGGGCCTGACCCGCTGGGAGGACGTGCCGGCGGCGGCCCGGCGTTACCTGGAGCGCATCAGCGAGCTGGTCGGCGTGCCGGTGGCGCTGGTGTCCATCGGCCGCGAGCGGGCCCAGACCCTGGGCCTGGCCGACGTCTTCGTCCCGCGGCCCCGCTGACCGGCGGCCCACGCCCGGGCTCGAACCGCGGGGGCGTTGACACCCCGGCGCGACCGGTGCTAGAATGACCATCGCGTCCGGCGGCGCCGGGCCGTTCCACCGGTGGTCGCCGAGGGCGCGGAGGCGTGGTGTAGTGGTTAACACACCGGCCTGTCACGCCGGAGATCGCGGGTTCGATCCCCGTCGCCTCCGCCGCGCGCCGGCCGTCCGCCGCCAAAGGGCACGGGCGGGCGGCAAAACGGCAAAGGTTTTAAACAATCGCGTTGCGCGGACAATCGCGTCGCGCTGACGAAGCCCGGCCGCAGCCGGGCTTCGTCGTTTTTCACCCTTTGGCCCCATCGGCCCGAATCCTGCTCCCGGGCGCTGTGGACGGGCAGGAACGGAACGGCATCCCGCCGAAGGCCATTGGTGGGCTTGGCGGCTGCATGGGCCAGCCTGGGTGCGGCTTGACGAGCGGGCCCGGCGGCCAGCAGGGGAAACGGCGGTGGTGACCATGGGCGCGGGCGTTCGGCGACCGGGGCATTTCCCGGGCAATGGGCCGGTCCCCGGCGGGGGCCGGCGCGTCCGCACGCGCTGCGCGACCGCCTATCGGGGTGGCGTGGCGGCCGCGGCCCGGCGCGCCGTCGCCCTGGCGGTGGCGGTGCTCGCCGTCCTGGGGACCACCGTGGGCGTCCTGCTGGCGGCTGCCTGGCTCGACCCCGTGCCCGTGGGCGCGGCCGGAACCGGGCCGAAGCCGCCCGACGTGGTAGCCGGCATTGCCGCCGGCGGCCTGGTGCCCGCCCCCGGAGAGGACGCGCCCGCCGTCGAGGTGACCCGCCTGGTTCTGGTGGTCGACGTGCGGGCGGAAGAGGCCCAGCTCTCCCTCCTGCCGGTCCGGGTCACCGCCGCCCTGGAGGCGCGTTATAGCCTGCGCCTGGACGGCTCCGCCCGCGAGCCCCAGCGGGTCGCCCTGCGCTTCCTCGCGCCGGCGGAGACCGTCGTCCAGTGGGACGGCCGCCCGGTGGACCTGTATCCAACGGTCTACCCGGGTCCCGAACCAACGCCAGCCGCAGGGGGCAGCGCGGCCCTGCCCGGCCTGCCGGGGACAGGGGAAGGAACGGGCGCCCCAGCCAGCCCGGCAGCGCCAGGGGAGGCGGGGTCGGACGAACCGGCCGCCGGCGGCGGCCCGCTGGGTGGCGAGCCGGTGGCGGACGCCGCCCGAGGGGCCGGGGCCGCCGGTGGACTCGGTGCGGCCCAGGCGCCGGGCGCGGAGACCCTGGCCCAGACCCTCTGGCTCGATCCCCTCACGGGCCGGTTCTATCCGGTGCGGGAGGCGGCCCGCTTGGGCACGGCCCAGGCCTTGGGGACCGACGTCACCATGCGCCCGGGCCAGGTCCACCAGCTGCTGCTGCGGTTCCCGCGCATCGGCCTGGGCTGGGACGACCAGCGGTACCTGTCGCCCGCCTACCAGATGGTGATCCCCGTTCACCCGTCGGCCTGGCCCGCCTTTGGGCCCGTGGAGGTCCACGTCTCGCTGCCCCCGGGTTTCGCCGCCGCCGTGGCTGGTTCCACCGGTGCGGGGGAAGCGGCCGCGCAGGGGCGCTATGCCTATGGCAAGTGGACCGCGCCGCCCGACGTGGTCCATGTGGCGGCCACGGCCACCGCGGGCATGTGGGGCCGGCTGGTGACGGACCGGCGGGACGTCTTCTGGCTGCTGGTGGTGACCTGGCTGGTCTTCGCGGGCCTGCGGGCGGCCCTGTGGCGGGTCGGACGGCGCGGCGACGGCTGGGCCTGGGCGGCCCTGCCGGCCCTGTTGCTCCTGCCGGTCGCCGCCGGCTGGGTGTCGTGGCGCAGCCTGCGGGTCCCCCTGTGGGGATACCCCTACTCCCTCATGCAGTACGCCCTGTGGGTGGCGGGCGGGCTGTACGTGGCCGGCCGGGTGGCCGGCGACCTGGGCGGGTTCCTCTGGTTGCGCTGGCGTTACTGGCGGGCGCGCCGGGTGGCGCTGGCCCCAGCGGGGGGCGGGTCCGGATGGTGGCCGGCGGGGGGACTGGCGGTGGGCGGCCGGCGCGGGTCGCGGCCGGAGGCGGGACGGGCGGCCAGCAGTTCAGAGGGGCCCGGTGCGGAGCCCGACGATGCCCTCGGCGCCGGCTCCTTCGAGCTTGACGACCCCGCGGGCCGGCCCTAGAATGGGTTGTGGCTCATCGGCACGCTGGTGTAGCTCAGCAGGCAGAGCAGCGCACTCGTAATGCGCAGGTCGCCGGTTCGAGTCCGGCCACCAGCTCCGTGGTGGGGCGCCCCCTGGTGAAGGGGGCGCCCCTTCGTTGATTCTCCGCTTCATTAGACTCCGCTTCATTAGAGGTTCTCTTGTCCATTTGGTTCTTCTGGTTCCACCTCCCCGTTCCCCTGGGACCGGCCTTGCCTCCCAGCGCCCGGCCCCGGCCTCGGCGCCCCGGTTCCCGATAGCCCCGAAAGTCCTTCCGCGCACCCGTGGCGTCCCAGGCGCGGGGGACTTCAGCCGGCAGGTGACTTCTCGTCAACCGTCCAAATTGGGCGATTGCTCACCCCGGTGCCTGTTGCGTCCAGTTCCGGACGGACATAGCCATGGGGCAGGGCCGGGCCGGAGCGCGGCGCGACGGGCCCGGCGTCCACAGGACGGGGCATCCGCCCGCGGCCCGCGCCGCGAAAGGCCACCGGCGGGCCCCAGGCGGGGTGAGAGCATGTGGCGACGCTTCTTGCTGGCGAAGATCCACGGCGCCACGGTGACCGGTGCCCGGCTGGACTACGTGGGGAGCCTGACCGTCGACCCGGACCTGCTGGAGGCGGCGGGGATGCTGCCCGGTGAGGCGGTGGACGTCCTCAACCTGCATAACGGGGCGCGCCTGACGACGTACCTGATCGAAGGGCGCCGCGGTAGCGGCGAGGTGGTTGCCAACGGGGCCGCGGCGCGCCACATCATGCCGGGTGACCGGGTGATCCTGCTGACCTACGGGCTGGTGCCGGAGGAAGCCGCCGCTCGGCACCGCCCGCGCATCGTGACCGTGGGCGAGGGGAACCGGATCCTCACGGTGGAGGGGCAGCGGCGGTGAGGGCGCGGGAGGCGGACCGCAACGGGGGGCCCATCCCCACGCCGGTGCCAGCCCGTGCGGGGCACGGGCAGGCCGCCCAGCCCCTGCCGCCGCCGGGCGGAAGGGCGGGCAACGCCAGCCTCCCCGCCGGCGGGGCGGCCCCCCGGACCGGCCGGGCCCGGTCCCCGAGGCCGGCGGGCAGCGGGGAAGGGGCAGGAGCCGCCACCCATGGCGCGGCAGCGCCGGGCCTTGCCGCCGGTCCCGCGCCGGACCCCGGGGAGGGGCGAGCGGCCGCGGGTGACGGGCCCGGCCCGGCCCGGCTCTGGCTCGGTCCCCGCCCCCACGCTGGCGGGTCCTGGCGCCCCTTGCCCGTGGCGCGGGTGGTGGCCGGTCGGCGCGCGTCGTGGGAGGGGGAGGTCTGGCTCCACCGGCCCACCCCCGGCGACCCGCCGCCCGGACGGCCGTGGCGGGCGGTGGTGGACGGGCCCGGCGCCAGGGCGCTGGGGCTGCCTGCGGGCCGGTTCTTCCAGGTGCGGTTGGCGGCGGGGACGGCGTGCCTCGGGCCGATCGTCGGCCTTTACGTGCCGGGCGGCGAGCGGCCTGCCGCCGCAATCCTCGAGCTCAACCAGGGGCATGCGGTGGGCCTGGACGACGGGCTGGTCGTCTGCTTTACCCCCCGCGCCGTGGACTGGGAGCGCCCCCTGTGGCCGGGCACGGCCTGGGTCGGCGGCCGGTGGGTCGAAGGGCTGTTTCCGGCACCGGAAGTCGTCTACAAGCGGTTCTCCATCACCGTCGCCCACCAGCGGGAGTGGGAGGCCCGCTGGGGTCGCCGTTACGTCTTCAACTCCAACGTGTGGCTGAGCAAGTGGCGGATCCACCAGCTGCTGGCGTCGGACCCGCGCACGGCACCGCTCCTGCCCGAGACCCGCCGCCTGGCGCCGGAGGCGCTGCAGGAACTTCTCGGCCGCTACGGTGCCGTCTACATCAAGCCCTTCATGCGGGATCTGGGGCGGGGCGTGGTGCGGGTGGAACCGGCGGGCGGCGGGGGCGCGGCAGCGACGGCAACGGCGGGGCCGGGCAGTGCGGGCACCGGTCCAACGGAACCGCCCGAGGGGGGCGAACCGGTGTCCCCGGGGCCGCCCTGGCGGGTGACGTACCGCCTCGCCGAACCGCCGATGGCCGCGACAGCCGGTGGGGGAGCGGCCCGGGCCGTCCCCCGCGGCGGTCCCCGGCGCGCCGTCCCCGGCCATGGTCCCAGGCCCGCACCGTCGACGGCACCCGGGCAGGCCTCGCGTCCCGCGGAGGATCCCTCCCCGCCGCCGGCCAGTGCCGGGGGACCCGCCGGGGTCGCGGGCCAGCGGACCGTGCTGGTCGAGGGCTACGGCGCCCTTCTCGACCTCTTGCACCGGCTGGCTCCGGGGAGCCCCTTTCTGGTGCAGCAAGGCCTGGCCCTGGCCCGGTGGGACGACCGCCCCTTCGACTTCCGCATCATGGTCCAGCGGACCGCCGGCGGGCGATGGCGCTGCACGGCCGCCGTGGCGCGCGTGGCCCCACCGGGAGCCTTCGTGACCCATATCCGCCACGGGGCCACCCCCATGGACCCTGCGATCGCCCTGGAGACGGTCTTCGGCCCGGCCCGCGGCCGGGCCCTGGCGGCGGAGCTGGAAGCGGCGGCGCTGGCCGTGGCAGCGGTCATCGACCGTGGCTTCGACCACATGGCCGACTTGGGCCTGGACCTGGCGGTCGACCGGGACGGGCGGGTCTGGTTCCTGGAGTGCAACGGCGGGCCGGACCTGGGCATCTTCGCCCACGACCGGGAGGCCCTGGCCCGCATCCACCGCGCGCCCATCGCGTATGCGGCCTGGCTGGCGGGTTGGGACGCCGGCGGCGGCCGGTGAGGGATCACCCGGCGGCCGGCCCCGAGCCCATCCGGGCGCCGCCACCGCCGGTGGCCTCCTGAGCCCCCGGGCCCATCCATCCCGCGCCGCACCCGCGGAGGGACGCGGCGCTGGGGACGGAGACCCGGGAGGAACGGGCCGGAGCGCGGCCGCTCCGGCGGTGCCCAGCCCCCCGGGCGAAGGGCCGGCCGCCGGCGGGTCGGGCCGGCGCGCCGGCCGGAGGGGACAAGCCCCGGCGCGGTTCGGCCGGGTTCGTCCGGAAATTTACACCTTGTCCCATTGTGGACGGCGAGTTGCCCGCAATCGCGAAAAAATCGGCGCACCGGAAGGAAATCGCCACGGCGGTGCGAATCCCCTGTATGGGTTCCGTATCCTCCGGGGAGGGAGCATCGGTCCGTGGCCAAGCGAATCTTGTCGTTCTTTGGCTCCCATGCGCCGCCGGGAGGCCGGCGCTGGTGGGTGGCCCTCGTGCCCGCCGCCATCGTGGTCTACCTGTTCGGCACCACCGTCTACGTCCAGTCCCAGTCGACCTACTACCGGGTGGAACTCGGGGGCGAGACCCTGGGCTACGTGGCCGGCCAGCAGACGGTCGGTGACGCCGTGGTCCAGGCCGAGCGTGCCGCCAGCCGGCACTACGGGTTCCCGGTGCATCTCGCCACCCCGCCCTCGGTCGAGCAGATCGTCACCCACGACCGGTACCCGACCCTCTCGCAACAGGCGCTGGCCGAGCGGCTCCAGGCAGCGGGTGACTTCCTGACGCGGGCGACCGTGCTGGTGGTCGACGGTCAGGAAGTGGCGGCGCTGCCCAGCCGCGAGGCGGCCGAGTCCGTCATCGACCAGCTCAAGGCCCGTTACGTGCGGGAGATCGAGGCCAGCGCGCGCAACGGCAAGGTGGACGTGCGCCGGGTGACCATCCGCCAGAAGGTGGAGTTCCGCCAGCGGGACAACGTCCCCGTCGACCAGGTCCAGGACGCGGTGCAGGTCCTGGCCATGCTGGCCGCCGGCAAAGAAGAGGAGAAGGTCCACGTGGTCAAGGAAGGCGAGTCGCCGTGGACCATCGCCTCGGCCAACGGCCTCACCGTCGACGAGCTGCTGGCGGCCAACCCGGGCGTCGATCCCGAGCGGCTGCGGCCGGGGGATGAGCTGCGCCTCAACGTGCCCGAGCAGTGGATCAGCTTCGAATCCGAGGAGGTCCTGGTGGTCACCGAACGCGTCCCCTACGCGACCCGCCGCGAGTACGACGACGACCTGGAGGCAGGCAAGCAGCGGGTCAAGCAGGAGGGCGAGTACGGCGAGAAGGTGATCACCTACGCCATCAAGCGCCAGGACGGCCGGATCGTGGAGCGGGAGAAGGTCAAGGAAGAGGTCACCCGCGAGCCCGTCGACCGCATCGTGGTCATCGGCACCAAGCCCGTCGCCGGGGTGAGCACGGGCCGGTTCATCTGGCCCCTGCGCGGCCGCATCACCTCGAACTACGGCCCGCGCTGGGGCTCCATGCACACCGGTATCGACATCGACGGCGTGACGGGCCAGGCGGTGCGGGCGGCCGACGGGGGCACGGTGGTCAGCGCCGGTTGGGCCGGCGGCTACGGCTACGCGGTGCAGATTCGGCACAGCGGCGGGCTCTACACCTACTACGCCCACATGAGCCGCATCGCCGTCCGCGTGGGCGAAGGGGTCGCCCAGGGCGAGGTCATCGGGTACGTGGGCAGCACCGGCCACAGCACGGGCTCCCACCTGCACTTCGAGGTGCGGCGCTGCCCCAGCCCCAGCTGCGCCGTATCCCCCTGGCCATACCTGCCCTGAAGACGAACGGGAGTGACTGGCGGAAGAACCTGGCTCAGCGGGAGGGATCGGTTCCCGGTCCCTCCCGCTGCGCGCTCGGGGCCCGGCCGGTTCGTCCGGATCGCGCGACGGCCCGCCCGTGCCCCTGAACCGGGCAGCCAAGGGGCCCGTTGCTGCAGCCAGGGAGCCCGTTTCGCCTCAGCTGCAGGTCGCAAAGGGCGCGCGAAGGGCGAACGTACCGCCTCCCAGTTCTTACGTGGCGCCTTCTTACTGCCCGCTGTACAAAGAAAGGCGGGAGGAACCGGAGGAGGCGCCACCATGGGTAACGTTCACCTGCCCATTTCCCATCCAGTGGAGCCGGAGCCCGGGGTGACCCCGGCGACCCCGCCGGAGGTGCCCGCGGCCGCGGCCCAGCCGGAGGCGCCCGTGGCCCCGCCGGCCCCACCGCGCGCGCCGCGGAACCGGCGGTGGCGGGCGGTCGCCCTGGTCGTCGCCGTGGCCCTCTTGGCTGCCGGTCTCGGCGTGGCTCCCGGCGGGGCGTCCCCCGACGTCCGGCTCGGCCAGGCCGTCTGGGTGGCGCGGGTTGCCGCGTCGCGGGCGGTCGTCCAGCTGCCGCGGCCCGGCTGGGAGCGCCTGGACGCCGGGCCGGTCCAGGTGGTCTACCCCGACGGGCACGAGGAGGGCGCCCGCTGGGTGAGGGACTACGCGCTGGAGTCGCTGCCCCGGGTGGCGCAGGTGACGGGCCTGCCCCTGCCGGCCCAGCCGGCGGTGTTCGTGGTGCACGCATCCCCCGAAGACCTGGCGCGTAGTTTCGGATGGGACCCGCAGGACCCGCCCCTGGGCTTTTACGCCGCGGGCGTGATCCACGTGGCGGACCCCCTGACCTGGGCGGGCCGGCGGGAGACCTTTATGCGCCTGGGACCCGTGCCCCACGAGCTGGCCCACTGGCTGCTGGACCGGTCGGCGCTGGGCAACTACCCCGCCTGGTTCACCGAAGGCCTGGCCCAGGCGGTGGACCGGGAGATTACGGGCTTCACCTTCGGGTGGGCGGAGAGCTGCCCGCCGGTGGCCTGGGACGATCTCAACGGCGCCTTCGCGTCCCTGCCCACCGACGAGGCCTACGGGGCCGCCCTCTGCCTCTACGACCGGCTGGCCGCCCAGGGGGAGCCCGGCCATCTGGTCCGCCTGGCCCAGGAGCTGGCGGCGGGCCGGCCCTTCGCCGCCGCGGTGCGCCAGGTCTACGGGGTGGAACCGGCGCGCCTCTTGCCGGGGGCACCGGGGACCGGCTGAGCGAGGAGGCAGGCCCGTGAACGGGTTCCGGGAAGCGGCCCGCCGCGCCGCCCGCCGGCTGGCCGGTGGTTGGGGCCTGGCCCTGCTGGCCGGACTGGTGGGCGGCCTGGTGGGCGTGGGCGTGGCAGGGCTGGCCAAGCCCGGCGCCCTGGGGTGGACCGGTTCCACCGGTCCGGCCCCATCCTCGCCCGCCGAGGCGATCCACCGCATCGCCGGCCCGTCGGTGGTCGGCGTCATCAGCACCTACCTGCGCCCCCATCCCGCCACCGGCGCCCCCGTCGTCGTCGCCCGGGCCACCGGGTCCGGCGTCGTCTTCGACGCCCGGGGGTTCATCGTCACCAACCACCACGTGGTCTCCATGCCGGCCCCGGCCCCCGGGGAAGACGGCGAAAAGGCCGCGACCGGCCTTCCCGACCCGCCCGGCGCGGGGGACACCGCGCCGGCCGAAGGCGGCGGGACGCCGGCGGGGCGGGGGGGCGGCCGGATCCGGGACGTCCATCCCCAGCGCATCGAGGTGCTCTTGCCCTCCGGCCGGCGGGTGCCGGCGCGGCTCGTCGCCGAAGACTACCCCTATTCCGATCTGGCCGTGCTGTGGGTCGACCCCAAGGTGTCCGGCCCCCTGAAGCCCGCCGTCTTCGCCGACTCCGACCGGGTCCGGGTCGGCCAGTGGGTGGCCGCCATCGGCAGCCCGGCCGGGCTCTACCGGTCCGTCAGCCTGGGGATCGTCAGCGGCGTCCGGGAGGAGCTCTTCCAGCCCATCCCGCCGCCGGCCGCCGGCGCGCCGGTGGTGGGCGAGCGGATCTTCCGCCTGATCCAGACCGACGCGGCCATCAATCCGGGCAACAGCGGGGGCGCCCTGGTGGACGCCCGGGGCCGGGTTCTGGGGATCAACACCGTCAAGATCGCCGGCGGCGGTCCCCAGGAGCACTTCGAAGGGTTGGGCTTCGCCATCCCCGCCAACGAGGTGCGGCGCATCGCCGCCGACCTGATCCGCTACGGCCACGTCCGGCGGCCTTCCCTGGGCGTGGAGGTGGTCGACGTGATCCAGGTCCACGGGCTGGCGCGGGACGATCCGGCCTGGGCCCTGGAGTTCGCCACCGCTCTGGCCCACGGGCGCGGGGCGGTGATCTGGCGGGTGGAACCCGGCTCCCCGGCCGCCCGCGCAGGCCTCCAGCGCGGCCAGGTGGTCCTGGCCTGCGACGGGGAGCCGGTTCAGGATACCGTCGACCTGCTGCGGATCATCGACGGCAAGGCGGCCGGCCAGGCGGTCGGCCTGGAGGTGGCCGGTCCCGGCGGCGTCCGCCGGGTGACGGTGACGCTGGCCGAACTCCGGCGGTGACGCCTTTGCGCCCACGCCCCCGCCTGGGGGTATCATGGGGCCGGGGGTCCCGCCCATGCCCGTGCACATCGAATTGCTGGCCGTCGGCGAGATGGACCAGCCCGCCCTGCGCCGGGCCGCCGAGGAGTATGCGCGCCGGCTGAGCCGCTACGCCCGGGTCAGCCAGCGGCGGGTGCCGGGGGAGCCGATCCCTGCCCGGCGCTCCCAGCGGGAGATCAACCGGGTCCTGGAGAGCGAGGGCCGGCGGCTGCTGGAAGCCCTGGACCCGGGCGCCTATGCCGTCGCCCTGGACCGGCGCGGCCGCTCCCTCACCAGCGAAGAGGTGGCCGAGTGGTTGAACCAGCGCCTGGTGGCCGGGGACAGCCGCCTGGCCTTTCTCATCGGCGGGCCCCTGGGCCTGGCGGCGCCGGTGCTGGAGCGGGCCCGGGAGCGGTGGTCCCTGTCCCACCTGACCTTTCCCCATCAGATGGTCCCGGTGATCCTGCTGGAACAGCTCTACCGCGCCTTCCGCATCCTGCGCGGCGAGCCCTATCACTATTAGCCGATTAGGCGTTAGGCGTTGCGGTAAGCGTTCCGGCAGGCAGCCCAGCCGGCGTTCCGGGCCCCCAGGGTTCCCGGCCCTCAGGGGTTCCCGGCGCCGCCGGGAACGGGAATCGCCGGACCCGGGATCCCGCCGGCGACACCCCCGGGGCCGGCGCCCTGGCGCGGCCCCGGGGGGCCGGTGTCTCCCGCGCCCCCGTTGCCCGGGCCCGGCGGCGGGGCTCCGGTGCCGCCGGCGCCCCGGGCCTCCGGGCTTGACGGCAGGGCTCCGGCGTCGTCGGCGTCCTGGCCCGGCCATGAGGCCCCGGCGCCCGGGTCCGGCGATGGGGGCCCGGTGCCGCCGGGGTCGGTGGCCTCGGGCACCGGTTCCCGGTCCGGTCCCCGGCCTGGCGGCGGGACCGTCACCTCCCCCGGCCGGCCTTCCGGAGGTGGGGGCGCCGGTCCGGCGCCGGGGGCGCCCGGCGCGCCCGGCGGGCCCGGCGGGCCGGGTTCCTCCTGGGGCTCGGGCGGGCGCTGCGGGGGCTGCTCCGGGGCCCTCTCGGGCGGCCGGGCCTCGCCGCCCTGGGGGCCGCCGTCCCGGGGCGGGGCACCGGGCGGGTTCAACCCCGGCAGGCCGGGCAGCCGCGGCAAGGAGGGCAAGGGGATGGGCAGCAGCCCCTCCGGCACCTTGCCGGCGGCGGCCAGGTCCTCCCGCACGTGGGGATCCTGGAGCAGGGCCAGGCAGTTGGGGGAGGGGACGTGGCCGGCCAGGAACCACTCCTCCCGCCACTGGAACCGGGGCTCGTCCAGGGGGCCGGTCAAGGTGCAGGCGCTGGCCCGGACCACGCCCTGGGGCCGGGGCCAGTCGCGGGCGGGTCGGCCCTCCAGGGCGGCCCGCATGAAGCTCTGCCAGATCCGGCCGGAGGTGCTGCTCCCCGTGGCGCCGGCCCCGCCGGGCAACCGCACCGGCTGATAGTCGTCGGCGCCCACCCACACCGCCGCCACCAGGTCGGGCGTGTAGCCCACGAACCAGACGTCCCGGGATTCGTCGGTGGTCCCCGTCTTGCCGGCCGCCGGCCGCCCGATGCCCAGGGCGCGGCCCGTCCCGCTATAGGCCGGGTCGAACACGCTCTTGAGCACGTCGGTCATCAGCCAGGCCACCTCGGGGGCGAGGACCCGCTCCCGGCGGGGTTCCTGGCGGAACAACACGGTGCCGTCCCGGTCCTCCACCCGCAGGATGGCGAAGGGCTCGACCCGCTCCCCCAGATTGGCCAGGGTGGCGTATCCCACCGCCATCTCCAGCGGCGTCACCCCCGACTCCCCCAGGGCGAGGCCCAGGTGCCGGGTGTCAAGGGGAGAGGTGATGCCCATGCGCCGGGCCAGCGCCGCCACCCGGCTGGGCTTGATCCGGTTCATCCACTCAACGGCCACCACGTTGTCGGAGATGGCCACGGCCCGGCGGATGTCCAGGAAGGCGTTGTGATACCGCTCGTCGCCATAGTCCGACGGCACGTAGGGCTCGCCGCCCTCACCCCCCGGGTACTCCCGCACCCGGCAGGCCACGGGGCTGGTGATGGGCTCGCCGGTCGCCAGCACCGCCGTGTAGAGGAAGGGCTTGAAGGCCGAACCCGGCTGGCGGCGGGCCTTGACGGCGCGGTTGAGGGGCGTCGTCTTGAAGTCGCGGCCGCCGACCATGGCCCGGATGCCGCCGGTGGCCGGGTCCAGGGCCACCAGGGCCACCTGGGGCTGGGCGACGCCGTCGTGCTCGCCCAGGGGGGCTACCAGCTCGTCCAGGCGCGCCACCGCCGCCTCCGCCGCCTGCTGCATGTCCAGGTCCAGGGTGGTGTAGATGCGAAAGCCTCCGGTGTAAAGCTGATCGGCCAGCTCGGGGACCTGGTCGGCCAGGCGGTCCCGCACGAAGTCGACGAAGTAGGGGGCGCGGGTGTCGGGCTCGTCGGGCGGGCGCAGGCGCAGCGGCTCCGCCTGGGCCCGTTTGGCCTCGGCGGGGCTGATCATGCCCAGCTCGGCCATCCGCGAGAGGACCCAGTCCCGGCGGCCCTTGGCGCGCTCGGGGTCGCGCCAGTAGATCTCGGGGCCGCGGATGAAGGCCGCCAGGGTCGCCGATTCAGCCAGGGTCAGCTGATCCAGGGGCTTGCCGAAGTACTCCCGGGCCGCCACCTTTGCCCCGTAGGCGCCCCGGCCGAAGTAGACCTGGTTGAGGTACATCGTCAGGATTTGATCCTTCGTGTAGTGGGTCTCCAGCTTGACGGCCAGCAGGGCCTCCCGGAACTTGCGGCCGAAGGTGCGCTCCAGGGACAGGTCGTAGAGGGTGCGGGCCAGCTGCTGGGTGATGGACGAACCCCCCTCCACGATGCGGCCGGCCTCCAGGTTGCGCAGGGCCGCCCGGCCGATGGAGACGGGATCGAAGCCGTGGTGCCGGTAGAAGCGGGCGTCCTCGGCGGCCACCACCGCCTGCCGCAGGCTGCGCGGGATCTCGTCGGGCCGGGCCAGCTGGCGGTTCTGCCGGTAGAGGCTGGCGACGACCCGCCCCTGGACGTCGTAGATCACCGTGGCCTGGGGGACCTGGGGCTTGGGCAGGGGGGTGACGGCGGCGTAGGCCACGATCCCGGCCCCCGCCAGGGCCAGGAGGACCACGGCCGCGCCGGCCCAGCGGGCCACCCGCCGGGCCCAGGAGGGGCGCCGGCGGCCCGGACCGCCGCCGGCCCCGCCCGCTCCGCCCATCCCGCCGGGCCGGTTGCCGCCGCCCCGCGCCTCCGCGGACGGCCGGGACCTGCCGCGCCGGCGGGGGCGCCATTCCACCGGTGTTTCGGGCCCGCCGTGGCCCGGCCCGCCGTGCCGGTTCCTCCCGTTGTTCCGGCCGCCGTCCCCGGACGCCATGGGCAACCCTCCCGCCCGTAGTATGGCCGCCCAACTCGTCCTTGCATGGGCAGGAGGGTTTCGATACATTACACCATGGCTTTCAGGACGGCCCGGCCGGGGAACGGCCGGCGACGCGCAGGGGCGGTGGCCCGGGCCTGCCGGGGTCCGGCCTCGCGGGGGCATGCCGGCCGGCGGCGGCCGGCGGCCTCGTTTTCGCGGCCGTGCGGCCCCCGACCCGCGCCGCGCCGGAACGTTCCGCCCGGGCAAGGAGGCGAAGGGGTTGCTTCCCACACCCAAGAAGGTCACCGTGGTGGCGGGCAGCGGCGAGGGCGACCACAAGCTGACAGCCTTCGACAATGCCCTCCTGGCCGCCGGCATCGGCAACCTCAACCTGATCAAGGTGTCCAGCATCCTGCCGCCCGAGTGCGAGCTGGTGGAGACGCTGGACATCCCGCCGGGCTCCCTCACGCCCACGGCCTACGGCACCATCGCCAGCGACGTGAAGGGCGACCGCATCGCCGCAGCGGTGGCGGTGGGGTTTTCCGATCGCGACTACGGCACCATCATGGAGTTTTCGGGGCATTGTACCAGGGAGGAAGCCGAGCGGGCGGTGCGCGCCATGGTCGAGGAGGCCTTCCGGCGCCGGGGCATGGCCTTGCGGGACGTGCGGGTGGCCGGTGCCGAGCTGGTGGTGGGCGACCGGCCCGGTGCGGTGGTGGCCGCGGCGGTCCTCTGGTACTAGGCCGGGGGCGCCTGCCCGGCCGCCGGGCCGGGGGAGCCTTCGGTAGAGTGGGGTGGCCGGTGTGCAAGTCTGGTTCACGGAAGATCAGACCGCCGATCTCCGGATCTCCGTGCGGGTGCGCCAGGTGCTCCACCAGGAGCGCAGCCCGTACCAGGAGATCATGGTCCTCGATACCGTGCAGTTCGGCCGCATGCTGGTGCTGGACGACGTGATCCAGACCAGCGAACGGGACGAGTTCGCCTACCACGAGATGATGGCCCACGTGCCCCTCTTCGCCCACCCCCACCCGCGGCGGGTCCTGGTGATCGGCGGCGGCGACGGCGGGGTCCTCCGGGAGGTCCTGCGGCATCCCACGGTGGAAGAGGCCCACATGGCGGAGATCGACCAGCGGGTGGTGGAGGTCTCCCGCCGCCACCTGCCCGCGCTGAACAACTTCGACGATCCCCGGGCCCGGGTCTTCTTCACCGACGGTATCCGCCACGTGGAGGAGCACCCCGACGCCTACGACGTCATCATCGTCGACTCGACGGATCCGGTGGGCCCGGCGGTGGCCTTGTTCGGGTCAGACTTCCACCGGGCGGTCTTCCGCGCCTTGCGGCCCGGCGGGATCTTCGTCCAGCAGTCGGAGTCGCCTTTCTTCAACCGCGAGCTGATCCGGCGGGTCCAGGCCTCCTTGCGCCAGGTGTTCCCGGTGGCCGGGCTGTACTGGGGCGTGGTGCCCACCTATCCCGGCGGGTTCTGGACCTACAGCGTGGGCACGCGGGGCACCGATCCGCGCCGGCCGCGGGAGGGGGCCTGGGAGGAGGCGGCCCTGGCGACCCGGTACTACAACCCGGAGGTGCACCGCGCCGCCTTTGCCCTGCCGCCCTTCGTGGCCGAGCTGGTCGAACCGGCGCCGGCGGGGGCGCCCGCCGGGCCCGCGGCCGTCGACGGGAAGGGGTCCTGAAGGACGGCGATGGCTGAATCCTGGACGCCCGGCCTGTGGGAACGGCCGGGACGCTTCATGGCGGCGGAAGCCGGCTACGAAGAGGCCCAATGGGTGCTGGCCGGCGCACCCCTGGAACTGACCGTCAGCTACCGGGCGGGGACCCGCTGGGGGCCCGCCCGGATCCGTGAAGCCTCCTACGCCCTGGAAACCTACAGCCCCGATCTGGACCGCGATCTGGAGGAACTGGCCCTGCACGACGCCGGCGACGTGGCCCTGCCCCTGGGCAATCTGGGCCAGAGCCTGGCCCGCATCGAGGCCGCTTTGCGCCGGCCCTATGCCGACGGCAAGCAGGTCCTGCTCCTGGGAGGGGAGCATCTGGTCACCCTGGCGGCGGTCAACGCCGCCCTGGATCGCTACCCCGATCTGGTGGTCGTCCAGCTGGACGCCCACACGGACCTGCGCGACCGGTACCTGGACGAGCCCTACTCCCACGCCACGGTGATGCGCCGGGTGCTGGACCTGCTGGGCGCCGGGCGGCTGTGGCAGCTGGGGCCCCGGTCGGGCTTGCGGGAGGAGTTCGAGCTGGCGCGCCGGGAGGGCCGGTTCTTCCGGGACCTGGAGGAGGGCGCCGAGGCGCTGGCCCGGGCGCTGGCGGGGCCGCTCAGGGGCGTGCCCCTCTATCTGACGGTGGACATCGATGTGCTGGACCCGGCGGTGGCGCCGGGGACCGGGACCCCCGAGCCGGGCGGGCCCGACTTCGCCACCCTCCAGCAGGCCCTCTACCGGCTGGCCCAGGCCGGTGCCCGGGTGGTGGGGGCCGACGTGGTGGAGACGGCGCCGCCCCTGGACCCCAGCGGGCGGACGGAGATCGTGGCGGCCAAGATTGCCCGGGAAATCCTGCTGGCCTTCACGGGGGAGGTGGCGCGGTGATGGCGGTGGATCCCGTCGCGTCGGCCCGGCAACGGGTGCGGGAGGCCCTGGAGGCCGCCGCCGCAGCGGCGGTGGCGGCGGGGGACCTGCCCGCCGAGGTGGCGCCCGGGGCCGAGGCGTGGCGCGGGGTGCAGGTGGAGGTGCCCCGCGATCCAGCCCACGGCGACTTCGCCAGCAATGCGGCCCTGGTGCTGGCGGGGCGGGCCCGGCGGGCGCCCCGGGAGGTGGCGGCGGCGCTGGAGCGCCACCTGCCGGGCGGCGCCTGGTTGCGCCGGGTCGAGGTGGCGGGCCCGGGCTTCCTCAACTTTCACCTGGCCGATGCCTGGTGGAAGGAGGGCGTGCGCGCCATCCTGGAGGCGGGCGACGCCTTCGGCTCCACCGGCGCCGGGGAAGGCCGGCGGGTCCAGGTGGAGTTCGTCAGCGCCAACCCCACGGGACCGCTGGGGGTGGTCAACGCCCGGGCGGCCGCCCTGGGCGACGCCCTGGCCCGGGTCCTGGAGGCGGCAGGCTACCGCGTGGAGAAGGAGTTCTACCTCAACGACGCGGGCAACCAGATCCGCAAGCTGGCCCAGTCGGTGGAAGCCCGGATGCGCCAGGAACTGGGCCAGGAGGCCGAGATCCCCGAGGGCGGCTACCCGGGCGAGTACCTGATCGACATCGCCCGGGATCTGCTGGCGACGGAAGGGCCCGGCCTGCTGGACCGGCCCGAGGCCGAGCGCTGGGAGCGGATGGCCCGCTTCGCCGTGGAGGCCCTGGTGGCCCAGATGCGCACCCAGCTGGCCCGGTTCGGGGTGGAGTTCGACCAGTGGTACCCCGAGAGCCGGGTGCGGGCCGAGGGGTATCCCGAGCGGGTGCTAGAGCGGCTGCGGCAGCGGGGCATGGTGTACGAGCAGGACGGGGCCGTCTGGCTGCGTTCCTCCGCCGTGGGGGACGACAAGGACCGGGTGCTGGTGCGGCGGGATGGCGAGTACACCTACACCCTGGTGGACATCGCCTATCACCTGACCAAGTGGGAGCGGGGCTTCGAACGGGCCATCGACATCTGGGGGCAGGACCACCACGGCCACGTGGTGCCCATGCAGGCCGCCCTGCGGGCCCTGGGCCTGCCCGACGGCTGGTTCGAGGTCCTGCTGACCCAGATGGTCCACCTGGTGCGGGGCGGCCAGGCGGTGCGGATGTCCAAGCGCCGCGGCGAGCTGGTCACCATGGCGGAGTTCCTGGACGAGGTGGACGTGGATGCGGCCCGCTACTTCTTCCTGATGCGCTCGCCCGACACCCATCTGGACTTCGATCTGGACCTGGCCAACCTGCGGTCCAACGAGAACCCGGTCTACTACGTCCAGTACGCCCATGCCCGGGCCTGCGGGATCCTGCGCCAGGCGGAGGCGGAGGCGGGCCTGCGGCCGGAGCCGGGGGTCGACCTCGGTCCCCTGGGAGACCCGGCCGAGCGGGATCTGGCGCGGCGGCTTCTGGACCTGCCCGGTGAGGTGGCGGCCGCGGCGGCGGCCCGGGAGCCTCACCGGTTGACCTACTACCTCAAGGACGTGGCCACCCTGTTCCACCAGTTCTACACCCGTTGCCGCGTGCTGGGCGAGGAGGAGCCGGTGACCCGCGCCCGGCTGGCCCTGGTGGATGCGACCCGCCGGGTGCTGGCCCGGACCCTGGGGCTGCTGGGGGTGACGGCGCCCGAGCGGATGTGAGCGCCGGCGGGACCCAGCCCGGGCCGCCCCTTAGCGGCGGTCCGATGCCGGATCCGCCCGCCCGGGCGGACGGCGACCAATCCGGAGGGGGATCGATGGCCAAGTTCATCTTCGTCACCGGCGGCGTGGTCTCGGCCCTGGGCAAGGGCATCACCGCCGCCTCCTTGGGTCGCCTGCTCAAGGCCCGCGGCCTGCGGGTGGCCATCCAGAAGATCGACCCGTACATCAACGTGGACGCGGGCACCATGAGCCCGCTGCAGCACGGCGAGGTCTTCGTCACCGAGGACGGCGCCGAGACCGACCTGGACCTGGGGCATTACGAGCGCTTCATCGACGAGAACGTCTCCCGCGCCCACACCGTCACCACCGGCCAGGTCTACCAGGCGGTGATCGAGAAGGAGCGGCGCGGCGACTTCCTGGGCGGCACCGTCCAGGTGATCCCCCACATCACCAACGAGATCAAGGGCCGGATCCTCTCGGTGGCGGAGACCAGCGGCGCCGACGTGGTGATCGTGGAGATCGGCGGCACCGTGGGCGACATCGAGGGCCTGCCCTACCTGGAGGCGATCCGCCAGCTGCGGCGGGATATCGGCCGCGACGAGGTCATGTACATCCACGTGACCCTGGTGCCCTACATCGGCGCCGCCGGGGAACTCAAGACCAAGCCCACCCAGCACAGCGTCAAGGAACTGCGCAGCATCGGCATCCAGCCCGACGCCATCGTCTGCCGCTGCGAGCGGCCGCTGCCCCGGGACGTGCGGGAGAAGATCGCCCTCTTCTGCGACGTGGAACCGTCGGCGGTGGTCAGCAACCCCGATGTGGACACCATCTACGAGGTGCCCCTGCGCCTGGAGGAAGAGGGGCTCGGGGAGATCGTCACCCGCCGCCTGGGCCTGCCTGCGCGGGAGCCGGACCTGTCGGCATGGCGGGAGATGGTGGAGCACATCAAGCACCCCCAGGGGCAGGTCCGCATCGCCGTGGTGGGCAAGTACGTCGACCTGACCGACGCCTACATCAGCGTCGCCGAAGCCCTGGGCCACGGCGGCATCGCCCACCGCCTGGGGGTCGACATCCACTGGATCCACAGCGAGGCCGTGGAGGAACAGGGGGCCGAGCGCCTGCTGAAGGACATGCACGGCATCCTGGTGCCCGGCGGCTTCGGCTACCGCGGCGTGGAGGGGAAGATCGCCGCCGTCCACTACGCCCGGGAGCACGGCGTGCCCTTCTTCGGCATTTGCCTGGGCCTGCAGTGTGCGGTGATCGAGTTCGCCCGGCACGTGCTGGGGCTGGAGGGCGCCCACAGCACCGAGTTCCAGCCGGACACGCCCCATCCGGTCATCGACCTGATGGAGGAGCAGAAGCAGGTGACCAACCTGGGCGGCACCATGCGCCTGGGCCGGTATCCGTGCCGGTTGGAGCCGGGCTCCCTGGCCTGGGAGGCCTACGGCCGCCAGGAGCTGATCTACGAGCGGCACCGCCACCGCTATGAGGTCAACAACCGCTACCGGGAGCGCCTGAACGCGGCCGGCCTGCGCACCACCGGCATCTGGCCCGAAGGAGACCTGGTGGAGGTCATCGAATTGCCGGGGCATCCGTGGTTCGTGGGGACCCAGTACCACCCGGAGCTCAAGTCCCGCCCCACCCGGCCCCACCCGCTGTTCGCCGGGTTCGTCCGCGCCGCCGCGGAACGGGCCGGCTTGCGGCCGGTGGGGGCCGGGCTGAGCACGTGATGGGCCGGCGCCCGGTGGGGCGGTGCCAGGCGGACCGGCCGGCCGGCAAGGGGTGCAGCGGGGCCACGGGGCGCCCGTGGGGGCTCCACCCCCGCAGGGCGGCGACGGCACGTTACCCGGCAAGGAGCGGCGGATCGTGACGAACCAGCGGCTTCCGTGGACGGGACAGCGGTTGCAGTGGGTGGTGGTGGCCCTCCTCGGCCTGCTGGTGGTGGGCTCGGTGGTCGCCCTCTTCTGGCCGGCCGCCGGGGGCGGGATCGGGCCGGGAAGCGGCGGGCAGATCGCCGTGGTCACCATCGACGGGCCCATCGCGGCCGGCCCCAGCAGCCAGGGATGGCTGGGCGCCGTGGCGGGCGCCGACGACATCGTCGCCCAGCTGCAACAGGCCCGGGAGGACCCGGCGGTGGCGGCCGTGGTCATCCGGATGAACACGCCAGGCGGCAGCGCCGCGGCGGCCCAGGAGATCGGCGACGCCGTCCAGCGCCTGCGGGATGCGGGCAAGCCGGTGGTGGTGTCCATCGCCGACCTGGGGGCCTCGGGGGGTTACTGGATCGCCGCCATGGCCGACCGCATCGTCGCCAACCCGGCCTCCTTAACGGGGAGCATCGGGGTGATCATGGAGGTCACCCACTACGAGGACCTCTACGAGAAGCTGGGCATCGACGTGGAGACCATCAAGAGCGGCCCCTTCAAAGACATCGGCTCGGCCACCCGCCCGCCGACCGACGAGGAGCGGCGCCTGCTCCAGGGCCTGGTCAACGACATCTACCAGCAGTTCATCGACGTGGTGGCCAAGGGGCGGGGCATGAGCCGCGAGCAGGTCCTGGAGCTGGCCGACGGCCGCGTGTTCACCGGCCGCCAGGCCAAGGAAGCGGGGCTGGTGGACGCCCTGGGAACCTTTGAGGACGCGGCGGATCTGGCCGCGGAGCTGGCGGGCCTGGAGAATTACGAGCTCATCGAGTACGGCCCCTCCAGCCCGCTGCTGGACTTCTTGCGCTGGTTCGGCGCCAGCGGCCGGGTGGGCCTGGCTCAGGGGACGGGTCTGGTCCCGGAGCTGGTGCGGTGGGAACTGTACCGGGCGGTCCCCCGCTAGGGCCGCGCGCAGGTCGGGATGCCGGGGCCGGCGGCCGGGCCGAGGGCCCCGGCAGCGAGGCGCCACGCCGGTGGCCGCGGGGAGGGACGGGAGGCGTGGAGGAAGAGCGGAGGGAGACGCCGGAGGCGGAGGGCGGCCGGTCGCCGGAACCGGAGGCGGTCCGGCCAGCGGGTTCGGCGGCGGATCGGCCGCCGGATGGCGAGCCGGCGGCGGACGAACCGGCCCCTGGGGAGGCCTCCCGCCCGGTTGCGGCGGAGGCCCCGGGCCCGCAAGGGGGAGGGGACGGCCGGCCCCTCGCGGCCGGCCGGGGGGATGGGGGGGCACCGGAGCCCCGGTCCGGCGCAGAGGTGCCTGCGGAGGGGCGTCCCGGGGGACAGCCCCGGCCGGCCGCGCTGCCGCCCCAGGATGGCGATCGGCCGGGGCTGGTCGACTGGGTCTTCGGGGCGATCGTCGCGCCCCGGGCCACCTTCGGCCGCCTGGCGAGCCTGGACCGGCCGCCGCTGGGCATGCTGCTCACCCTGGCCATCGTGATCACGGCGGTCAGCGGCCTGGTGCAGGGGACGGCCCTGGTCCGCGAGCTGGCGGTCCCCGTGGTGCCCGGGGAGGAGCCCATGCTTCCCCCGGAGGTGGCCGAGAACCCCGCCATGGCCCTGGCGCTGGGGGCGGTGATCGGTCTCTTCGGGGTCGTGATGATGTTCGTGGGGACCGGGTTCCTCCACCTGGTGGCCGATCTGGTGGGCGGCCAGGGGAGCGGCGCCCACCTGCTGGCGGCCATGGCGCTGGCCTCCTTGCCTCCCAATCTGATCGGCATCCCGCTGGAGGCCCTGGCAACACGGTTGGGCCCGTCCGGGGGGGCTTTGCGCGACCTGGGCGCCATGGCCATGGGGATCTGGTCCCTCGTCCTCACCTACCGCGCCCTGCGGGCCACCAAGGCGCTCAGCCGTGGGGACGCGCTGCTGGTCCTGTTCGTCCCCGTCCTGGCCTTCATGGGCCTTCTGGTGTTGACGGCCCTGATCCTGGCCGGGGCGGCGGTGGCCGCGGGCCTGGCTGCGGCACCGGGGCTGGTGGCGACCGGGTTCGCCGCCTGACCCCATGAAGACCACCTGACCCCATGAGGAGTACCTGAGGATACCTGAGGGAGGAACGGGGCGGGGGCGCCCCGGCCTGCGGGCCGGGGCGCCTTTCCTTCATGGGGCCTTGCTTGGACGCGGCACCGGCGGGGGCCACGGGGTGCCGTTGGGGCCGGGGGCCGTCCCGTCAGGGGCCGGGCGGCGGCGGTTCCGGGCGGCCCATCCCGCCTTCGCGGGCCAGGCGGTGTTGCAGGGCCTCCCAGCGGGCTCGCAGATCCCGGGGGTTGCCGGCGTCGGGGCGGGCCATGGCCTCTCGGTACAGCGCGGCGGCGATCCGGGGCGCCGGGCGACGCAGGGCGTCGGCGGCCGCCACCAGCAGCCGGACCGGCAGGGCCGCCCGGACCTGGGGCCGCTCCACCACCGCCGCCAGCCGATCCCAGTCCCCCTTCCGCAGCAAAAAGCCCACCAGGGCGGCGGGATCGCCGCGTTCTTCCAGATGGCGCTCCACCGCCGGCGCCACGGCCTCCCACTGGCCGGCCGCTCGAGCGGCCTCTTCCAGCGCCTCCAGCCGGTCACTGCCCGGGTTGGCGGCGAAGTTGGCCGCCAGGTAGGGAACGGCCCGCTCGGGGCAGCCGCGGGCCAGCCAGACGGCGGCCAGGGTGTCCCGGGCGGCGACCACCTGGCCGGGCTCGGCGGCCCGGTCCAGGGCACGCCGGGCGAGCCGCAGGGCCGTGCCGTACCGCCCGGTCTCCAGGAAGAACCGGCTGGCCGCCAGCAGGGCCTGGGGCCCTAGAAGCTCGGCCGTCGCCGGGATGGCCGCCAGGCACCGCGCCCGGAGGGCCGGCCCCCGGCTCCCCCACGATCCCGGCGCCAGGGGGAGGGTGGCCAGCCGGGTCAAGAGCCGGGCGGCCCCTTCCCAGCGCCGGAGGAGTAGCCGGGCCGCGGCCCCTTCGTCCCGGACCCGGGCGGCCAGAACCAGTCCGGCCTGCCGCCAGAGCAGGCCGGTCACCGCCAGGAGCAAGGCCTGGTGCAACGCCGGCTCCCGCAACCCAGCGGTGAGGTCGGGGGCGCCCCCGGCGCCCTCACCACCCCCGGCTGGCGAGGTCCCGGCAGCGTCACCGGGGCCGGCCAGGGGCTCCGCAGCCGCTTCCGGCGTCCCTCGTGGGGCGGGAGCGGGTGCCGCGCCGTCCCCCCGGGGCGTGCTGCCCGCGAGGGCCGGTTCCACCGCAGCCGGGGAGGCCTGCCGGCCGGACCAGGCGGATTCCGGCGGCCGGGCGGCGACGGCCAGGTCCTGAAGGGCATCGGCCCATTGGTACAGGGTGTCCGCCTCGGGATCCCCCCGGCGCTCCAGCTGGAGCAGCCAGGCACCGAGATCCACGCGCCGGGGGCCGGCTACAGGGGCCGGGGAGCCCGGACGGGCCCCGGTCCCCTCCGGGGCGGCCGGGACGGCCAGGTCCGTCCCGGCACCGCCCTCGTCCTGATTCGCGGCCGGAGGAGGGAGCGTCGCGTCCAGTTCCTCCAGCAGGGCTGGTTCTTCCTCGACAAACCGGCGGATCACCTCGAGCAGCTCGCCCCGCGGCCGCCCCTCCAGGTGCTGCAGGCGCTGGTCCACGGAGGCGAAGGTTCCCGGCTCGTGGATCCAGGCGTAGAGCAGGGCGACGGCGTGCTTGCAAAGGCCTCCCGCGGCCCGCCGCGGGCACTCGCACTGGCCGGCGGCGTCGGGCCCGTCCGGCCCGCGCAAGACGTGGACGACGGTGCGGTAGATGCCGCGGGTGCCGCGGACCTCGGCCAGCAGGCGGGGACCGGAGACCAGCCGGTGTTCCACCCGGCCCAGGAGGAAGAGGTCCAGGGCACGGATCCGCACGGGCTCGGGGACCAGCCGGACCAGCATGGCCTCGTCGACGGCAGCCAGCAGGTCATCGGCCGCCGGCCGGTGGGTTGGATCGGATGGGGAACGGGGCGCCTGGGGCATCGGCCTCATCCTTCATCGGAGTCGCACGGGCGCCGTGGCCGGACCGGGAAGGCCCCGGAGCCGCCCGGGATGGTCCGGGGGCGCCGGGCCCCGGAACGACCGGGTCCAGCCGGGCGGCCGGGCCCGCCCCGCCGGCTGCGGCCTTCCGGGCCGGCGCCGCGCCTTCACCACGTGTCGTGCTTCACCACCAGCATAGCCGAACCAAGGGGCCGCCGGCCCGGCATAGCCACCATGGCTATGCGGCGGCGATTTGAGGCACCCGCGGCTACGGAAACCCAAGGATCTGTTGCCTCTGATACACCTGCAATGCCATAACCCACCTTATAATGGGTCTCCCAGGATCCGCACCGGTGCATCCGGGACCGCGCCGGCCGCGACGACCCCGGCGCGTTGGCAAAGCGGCGTTCCCAAGGAGGCCTTTCTTCCCAAAAGGCCTGTCCATGCCGTTCCGGGCGCTGTCCGGAACGTAACGCGGGGGGAGAACCTTGGCGATGGACGACCACCCACGAGCCGCCTGGGGCAAGGTGCCGGCCTACGTGGAGCTGGCCCGAGCCAGCCGCCGGCTCGCCGCCGGCAGCGTGGAGCGCCGGTATTGGTACATCCTCTGCCGGGAGCGAACGCCCCACGGAACCGCGTTCTATTACATCAAAAGCCGTGTGGAGACCTGGGAGGACGGACGGCTGGCTGGGGAAGACTTCGCCGTCCAGCGCCTGCCCGGGCAGGATGACGAGCAATCGGCGCGAAGGCGCTTCCGCCAGCTGGCGGAGGCCCAGGCTCCCGTTTCACCCGTCCACCTGACCGACATCCTTCGCGACCTGGCGCTGATGGCTGCGGAACAACCCGCCCGCTGGCCGCTGCCCCGGCGACAGCCGGCGGCGCCGCACCGGCGGAGTCCCCGGGTGGCTCCCGTCTCCCGCGGCGTGCCGCGGCCAGCGGGCCGGCACCGGCCGGGGCCGGCGGCGGGACCGCGTCCTGATCCGCTGAACTTATACGGAAAGAACGGGGAGGAGCGGGGAACGGCAAACGGGGCGGAGCGGAAAACGGCGGCGGAGGCCGGCCCTGCGGCCGCGAAGGCAGGGGTTTCCGAACCCGCCTCCGGCAGCCGGGCCACCGCGGCGCCCCCTCCGGTGACCGGCCTCTGGCGGTCCCCGGCAACGCAGCCCCCAACCCAGACCCTGCACCAGCCCCGGTGAGGAACCGGCCGGCACGGCGGGCCGAGGCCCGCCGTGCCGGCTTCCTGGGGCGGGATCACGGCCCCGCGCCGGCCGTAAGCCGCAACCTTCAAGCCCCCTTCCCCGGATCCCACGGCGCAGGGGAGTTCCTGCCCTCGCCAGTCCGAGGGGCCGCCGGCTCCCCCGCCGCCAGGATCTCTTCCTGCAACAAGGCCTCCAAGCGGCCGGTGTCGCGAATGTAAAGCGGCCGCGCCCGCCCCACCAGGCCCCGGCGCCGCAGGTCGGCCAGCACCCGGTTGACGCTGACGCGGCTGGCGTTGGCGGCTAGCCCGATGGCCTGCTGGGTCAGCGAGGCCGGGAGGCGGCTCCCCCCGGTGCCGGGTAAGGGGAAGGCGCGGGCCAGGGTGACCAGGACGTGCAGGATCCGCAGGCGGGAACAGGGCCACAGCAGCCCGGCCACCCGCCACGCCGCCTGGTGGAACAGGTCCATTCCTTGGTGGGCGAGCAGGACCGCCAGGCCGGGGCGCTGCTCCAGGAGCTGGGCGAAGACCGGATACGGCCAGAAGGCCGTCTGGCAAGGGGTCAGGCAGGTACCGACCAGGGGGACCGGCTCCCGGCCGAACAGGGGGCCTGGGTCGCCCACCAGGCCAGGGCCGGTGACCAGGGCCAACAGGCGGAGTTCGCCGGCGGCGTCGGCGGTGGCCAGGCGCACGGTCCCGTGGCCCAGCCAGTGAATGCCCGCCGGGCGACCCGGCCCCGGATGCAGCACCTGGCCCGGCCGCCAGCGCCGGACCTGGGCGTGCTGCAGGGCCCAGCGCCAGTCGGAAGCGGTGACGGCAGGGCCGGGGCGGGGGATGGGGCCCGGAACGGGCGGGCGGCCGGCAAGGTGAACGACGGGAGGACCTCCAGCAGGGGACGCCGGTGCCGGGGGTTGAAAACGGGTGGGCGCTGAGCCGAAGTCGTCGGTGCCCGGCGGCGGGAACTCGCCGAAGGGATGCGCCGGCGGGCGACGGGGATGGGGAGCATCGACCGGGCGCACGGGTCAACCTCCTCGGGACGCAGTGCGGAGCGGCGAAGGAACCGGTTTACGGAAGCAGCTACCACGCTATGGGGCTAAATCCCTTCTTTGGGGAACAACGTAACACCGGAGCGCCATGGGGGAAGCAGGCCACCGCCGGGCGGCTGGAAAGGGGATGGCGCCGCGGCCGGGAGGCTGTGGCGGCCGGGGGCTAGCTTCGGTTCGCCTCCCACCCCATCCCGCCACGCCCGTCCTCGCCCGGCGCCGGCCTCGGTCGCGGCCGGAACGCCGCCGCAGCCGACGGCTGCCGCACGGGAGGGGGACGCGCCCCCGGCGACAGCCCGCTGTGAGCAGGGACTTGCGGGCGAACGGGGGAGCCGTTGGCAGGGACTTGCGGGAGAGGCATGAATACTATAAAGGTTTACTTGCGCCATCGCGGCGGTGGCGCTTTCTTCATGCACGAGCCGGCAGGAAGGGTCGCCCAGGGGCCGCGCGGTGGGCAGCGACCCGGGCGGTCCAGGTCCAAGGAGGGATCGGGGTGGCAGGGTCCATCGTGCGCCGGACGGAGATTCCGGGACCGCGCTCGCAAGAGCTGCTGGCACTCAAGCAACAGTACGTCGCCAACGCCAAGTCGGTGCTGGCGCCGGTGTTCATCGAGCGGGCGGAGGGCGCCCTGATCACCGACGTGGACGGCAACACCTACATCGACCTGGCGGGCGGCTTCGGCGTGATGAACGTGGGATACTCCCAGCCCGCGGTGGTGGAGGCCATCTGCCGCCAGGCCCAGCGCTACACCCATACCGACTTCACCGTCGTCCCCTACGAGCCCTACGTGCGCCTGGCCCAGCGGCTGGCCGGGCTGGTGCCCATTCGCGGCCCCGTCAAGGCGGCCTTCTTCAATTCCGGCGCCGAAGCCGTCGAGAACGCCATCAAGATCGCGAAGCACTACACCGGCCGGCGGGCGGTGATCGCCTTCGAGGGTGCCTTCCACGGCCGGACCTGGATGGCCCTGACCCTGACCCACAAGGTCAAGCCCTACAAGGCCGGCCTGGGCCCCTTCGTCCCTGAGGTCTACCGGGCACCCTATCCCTATCCGTACCGCGGTCCCGCCGGCATGTCGCCGGAGGAGGTGGGCCTCTGGGCCTACCAGCAGCTGGAGCGGCTCCTGCAGGTCACGGTGGCGCCGGAGGACGTGGCCGCCATCGTCGTCGAACCGGTGCAGGGCGAGGGCGGCTTCGTGGTGCCGCCGGCCAACTTCCTGCAGAAGCTGCGCGAGCTGTGCACCCGGCACGGGATTGTCCTGATCTGTGACGAGGTCCAGACGGGGTTTGGCCGGACGGCGCGGATGTTTGCCACCGAGCACTTCGGCATCGAGCCGGACCTGATGACGGTGGCCAAGTCCATCGCCGGCGGCATGGTGCTGTCCGGGGTGGTCGGGCGGGCCGAGATCATGGATGCCGCCCGCGACACGGCCATCGGCGGTACCTACGTGGGCAACCCTGTCGCCTGCGCGGCGGCCCTGGCGGTGCTGGACGTGTTCGAACAGCAGAACCTGCTGGCCCGGGCGGAGGAGGTCGGCCGCCGGTTCCGCCAGCGGTTCGAGGCGATGCAGAGCCGGTTCGACGCCATCGGGGAGGTCCGGGGCCTGGGCGCCATGGTCGCCATGGAGCTGGTGACCGACCGGACCACCAAGGAGCCGGCCACCGAGGCAGTCGGCCGGATCATCGCCGAAGCCCTGAAGCGGGGTGTGATCACGGCGCGGGCCGGGCTCTACGGCAACGTGATCCGGGTGCTGGCCCCCCTGGTGATCACCCCCGAGCAGATCGACGAGGCCTGCGACGTGCTGGAGGAATCCCTGGCAGCCGTGTTCCGTTGAGGCCGGCCGCCGGGGCGGCGGGCCCCTCGCCGCCCCGGCCCCGGCCCAGGGGGCGCGGGTCGACGGAGGCGCTAGACCATGGTGGTGCTGGACAAGACGGAGCGGGAGATCGTCAAGCTCCTGCAAAAGGACGGGCGCATGTCCTTCGTGGACATGGCCGAGCAGATCGGGGTCACTGAGGGGACGATCCGCCGCAAGTTCTACCGCCTTCTGGAAGAAGGCATCATCAAGATCGCGGCCGTGACCGATCCCTTTGAGGTGGGGTTCAACGCCCCGGCCATCATCGGCCTCAACGTGGACCAGAGCCGGATCCGCGACATCGTGGAACAGCTCACCCGCCTGCCCCGGGTCCACTACGTGGCCATGACCACGGGGATCTACGACATCATCGTCTACGCCTTCTTCTCGGACAACCGGGAGATGGCGTCCTTCCTGCTGGAGGAGCTGTCCAAGATCGAGGGCATCACCAACACCCAGACCTCCCTGGTGCTGGACATCTACAAGCAGGACTTCGCCATCGGCCTGCCCCAGCGCCAGGATGAAGGGCGCCGGCGCCGCCGTCGCAGCCTTCCCACCCCCTGAGGCCGCCGGCTGACCCCGGCGCGAAGGGAGGGTATGGCATGACGCCCAGTCCGGACGAACCGGCGCCGCGGGCGGGCCGGGCGGGGGTCCCGGACGAACCCCCAGCACCCCGCGAGCCCGCGGCGGCGACCCGCCCGTCCCCGACGGCCCCGTCCCCCGGCGGCGACCCGCCCGGAGGGGATGACGCCGTCCTGGTGTACGTGACCGCCGCCAACGCCGGCGAGGCCCGCCGCATCGGCCGCCGGGCGGTAGAAGAGCGGCTGGCCGCCTGCGCCAACGTCTATCCCCACATCGACTCGTTTTACTGGTGGCAGGGCGAGCTGGTCGAGGACCACGAGGCCGTGGTCATCCTGAAGACCCGGCGCGCCCGGGTGCCCGAGTTGATCGCCGCGGTGCGCCGGTGGCACAGCTACACCGTACCGGCCATCCTGGTGCTGGAGGTCCGGGACGGCAACCCCGACTACCTGCGCTGGCTCCGGGAGGAGACGGGCACGGGCGTGCCGCCCGCGGGGCAGGGCTGACCGCGGGGCGCGCCGCGACCCCCTCAGGGTCGCCGGCCCGCCAGGGCGTCCCGCCCGCCCCGCAGGACCCGCCCTGCCAGGACACCGGGCACGCGCCGGCCTCCTTCCACCGCCACCTGCCCGTTGACCACCACCAGGTCGATGCCGGTGGGCGGGACGGCGGGCTGCTGCCAGGTGGCCCGGTCGGTGACGGTCGCCGGGTCGAACACCACCAGGTCGGCGTACATCCCCACCCGGACCAGGCCGCGATCCCGCAGGCCGAAGAAGGCGGCCGGCTGGCCCGTCATCTTGTGGATCGCCTCCTCCAGGGTCAGCACGCCCGTCTCCCGCACGTACCGGGCCAGGACCCGGGGATAGGCGCCGTAGACGCGGGGGTGCAGGCGGGGGTCGCGCCGGGCGGCGGCGGGTGAGCGGGCGCCGCCGTCGCTGGAGATGATGGTGAAGGGTTGCCGCAACAGCTGGCGCAGGTTGTCCTCGCCGACCACCAGCGCGGTGGCCAGCGTCCCCGGGTCCCGCCGCAGCAGCCGCCGGGCCGCCTCGGCCGGCGCGATGCCCTGGGCCCGAGCCAGCTCCGCCAGGGTCTTCCCCTCCGCACCGTCCACCCGGCTGTGCCGGATCACCAGGTCGCCGGCCGGGTAGCGGTCCCACGCCCGGGCCAAGGGGACGGCGCTGGCGTAGTCCGGCGAGCGGTACGGGTAGACGTCGGCCACCACCTCCATCCCCGCTGCCCGCGCTTCCTGGATCATGGCGATGAGCCGGGGCTGCACCGGCCAGTTGCGGTGATAGACCACCTTGAAGTGGGAGACGTCGACGGCCACGCCGGCCTCCCGCCCCACCGTCAGGGCCTCCTCCAGCGCCTGGACGATGGCGTCGCCCTCGCTGCGCATGTGGGTCGAGTAGATGCCCCCGTAGGGAGCGATCACCCGGGCCAGGGCGACAATCTCCTCCGTCCGGGCGTACCGGCCCGGCACGTACTCGAGCCCCGTGGACAGCCCCAGGGCGCCGTCCTCCATCGCCCGTTCCAGCAGCCGGGCCATGGCCCGGAGCTCCGCCGGCGACGGCGCCCGCTGGGCCGTGCCCATCACCGCCGCCCTGAGGCTGCCGTGGCCGGCGAACAGGGCATGGTTGGTCCCGGCGCCCTGGCGCTCCAACCGCTGGAGGAAGGGCCCCAGGGGCATGGGCGAGCGGCCGTCGACCCCGCCGATCACCGTGGTCATGCCCTGCAGCAGGTCGGCGTCGCCCCCCGGCACCGTGGCCACGTACTCGTAGGTGTGGGAGTGGGCGTTGATGAAGCCGGGTGCCACGACCCGGCCCGTGGCGTCCACGACCCGCCTGGCCCGGGCGCCCTCCAGGTGGCCCACGGCCGCGATCCGATCGCCCCGGACGGCCACGTCGGCCCGGAAGGCGGGCCGGCCGCTGCCGTCGACCACCAGCCCGCCCCGGATCAGCAGGTCGTACTCCGG
>NZ_BAAIES010000011.1:0-272500 GCF_054654595.1 Thermaerobacter litoralis
CACCTTCGCCGCTCGCTCCGCCAACCCGTTCCCTCCTCTCCCGCCGCCCGGCCGGGCCGCCCCGCGGGAGACGGGGCGGTCACCGGCCGCCGGTTCGCATCCTGTGGTTCTGCCGCGCCAGCCTTCCGCTGGTTCTTCCACACCGTCCTTCCGCGCATGGCTGCGGGCCGGATCGTGCGCCGCTGCCCCAGGTCGCCCGGAGCCCCCACCCCGCGTCGCCCGCAGCCTCTCGCCCCAGACCGCCCGCGCCAGGCCGCTCGGATCCTTCCGCCCCGGATCGCTTGGGGCCCCGCCCCAGGTCGCCCCGGGGCCCCCCAGCCCAGGTCGCCCGGAGCTTCCCACCCCGGATCGCCCGGGCCCCCGGCCCAGGCCGCCACGAGGTTCAGGGGTTCTCAGGGGTTCTCGGGGGTACTCAGTGGTCGTCCAGGAAGAAGCCGTCGTCGCCCACCACCCGGGCCAGCTCCTGCAAGAGCTCCGCCCGCGGCGTCACCCAGTACTGGGCGTCGACCTGCAGGGCATGGCCGCGGCCGGGGAAGACCAGCACCACCGGTGACGTCCCCGGATGGCGCTGGCAGGCACCCCGCACCCGGGCCAGCACGCCCTCCACGGCGTCCGGGCCGCCGGCCGGCAGGGCGACCACCAGCCGCTTGCCGGTGACCAGCGGCCAGATCTCCTCCGCCACCACCTTGGGCGGGTCTTCTTCCTCCCGCCGGTCGACCCGGCCCCGCACGACGATCACCGCGTCCTCCTGCAGGGCCTCCGCCGCCTCGGCGTAGGTCCGGGGGAAGACCACCACCTCCACGGTTCCCTGCAGGTCCTCCAGCTGGACGAAGGCCATCAGCTCGCCGCCCCGGGTGGTGATGCGGCGGACCCCCTGGACCAGGCCGCCCACCTGGACGCGGGCGCCGTCCTCCTTCTCCGCCAGCTGGCGGGTCGTGGCCGTCACCCGCCGGGCCAGCTCCCGCTGGTAGTGGGCCAGGGGGTGCCCCGAGAGGTAGAGGCCGAGGACCTCCTTCTCCATGGCCAGCTTACGGTTGGGCGGCCACTCTTCCACCGGCGGCAGTTCCGTCGTCTCCAGCTCGCCCGCCCAGAGCAGGCCGGCCTCGGCGCCCGGCCCACCCCCGGCGGGCCCTCCCTCGGCCCCCTCGGCGGCCGGTAGCCGGGCGCCTGCCGCAGCCGCCGCCCCGGCCGGTTCCACCGCCGGTCGCCGGCCCCGGCCGCGCCCCGCCCCGCTCCGGCCCCCGCCGGTTCCGTTCCCGCCGGCAGCCCCGGCCAGCGCCGCCGAGAGGTCGAGCAGGGACACCTGGCCCGTCTCCCGCTCCTTCTGCCAGCGCTGGGCCCGGTTCATCACCTCTTCCAGGCCCGCCACCAGCCGGGCCCGGGGCTGGCCCAGGCTGTCGAAGGCCCCGGCCTTGATCAGGCTCTCCAGGGCCCGCCGGTTGACCTGGCGCAGGTCGACCCGCCGGCAGAAGTCGTCCAGGGAGCGGAAGGGTCCCCCCTCCTCCCGGGCCGCCACGATGGACTCGATGGCGCCGTAACCCACGTTCTTCACCGCCGCCAGGCCGAAGCGGATGGCCTGGCCGCCCGGCGCCGCGGGGTCGGGCACCACGGTGAAACGGGCCTGGCTCTGGTTGACGTCGGGCGGCAGCACCGGGATCCCGAGGCGCCGGCACTCGGCGATGTATTCGGCCACCCGGTCGGAGTTGCTCATCACGCTGCTCAAGGTGGCGGCCATGTAGGGCGCCGGGTAATGGGTCTTGAGGTAAGCCGTCACGTAGGCCAGGTAGCCGTAGGCGGCCGAGTGGCTCTTGTTGAACCCGTACCCGGCGAAGTACTCCATCAGGTCGAAGATGTGCTCGGCCAGCTGGCGGTCGATGCCCTTGGCCGCGGCCCCGGCCAGGAACTTCTCCCGCTGCTTCTGCATCTCTTCGGGCTTCTTCTTGCCCATGGCCCGGCGCAAGAGGTCGGCCTCGCCCAGCGTGAAGCCGGCCATCACGCTGGCGATCTGCATGACCTGCTCCTGGTAGACGATGGTGCCGTAGGTCTCCTTGAGGATCGGCTCCAGCCACGGGTGGGGGTATTCCACCGGCACCTGGCCGTGCTTGCGCTTGATGAAGTCGTCCACCATGCCGGAGCCCAGGGGGCCGGGCCGGAACAGGGCGACGGCGGCGATCAGGTCCTCGATGCTGGACGGCCGCAGGGCGCGCAGCATCTGGGTGAAGCCCGACGACTCCACCTGGAACATGGCGGCGGTGTCGCCCCGGCTCATCGCCTCGAAGGTGGCCGGATCGTCCAGCGGGATGTCGCGGACGCGGAAGCGAGGTTCGCCGGCCCGGGGGGAGGCGTCCCCGTCACCGGTCCCGGCCAGCACATCCCGCGCCCCCGTGGCGTGGATGATGGCCTCCGTCTCCTGGATCACGTGCAGGGTGCGCAGGCCCAGGAAGTCCATCTTCAAGAGCCCCAGCTCCTCCAGGGTCGTCATGGGGAACTGGGTGACGGTGGAACCGTCCTGCATCCGCTGCAGGGGCACGTGCTCCATCAACGGGTCACGGCCGATCACCACACCGGCGGCGTGGACCGAGGCGTGGCGCGGCATGCCCTCCAGCTTGCGGGCCATGTCTACCAGCTGCCGCACCACGGGCTGCTGGTCGTAGGCCTGCTTGAGCTCGGGGCTGGATTCCAGGGCCTGATCCAGGGTGATGCCCAGCTGGGCCGGCACCATCTTGGCGATCTTGTCGACCTCGCCGTAGGGCAGGCCCATCACCCGCCCCACGTCGCGGATCACCGCCCGGGCCAGCATGCGGCCGAAGGTGATGATCTGGGCCACCCGGTCGCGGCCGTACTTGCGCACCACGTACTCGATGACCTCGTCCCGCCGGTGGTCGTCGAAGTCGATGTCGATGTCGGGCATGGTGACCCGCTCGGGGTTGAGGAACCGCTCGAAGAGCAGGTTGTAGCGCAGCGGGTCGATGTCGGTGATGCCCAGCACGTAGGCCACCAGGCTGCCGGCCGCCGAGCCGCGGCCCGGGCCGACGGCGATGCCGTTGCGCCGGGCGTAGTCGACGAAATCCCACACGATCAGGAAGTAGGCCGGATAGCCCATCCGGGTGATGACCTCGAGCTCGTGGTTCAGCCGGTCCCGCACCTCGCTGCCGGCATTGGGGTAGCGCTCGGGCAGCTTGGTCTCGCACAGGTAGCGCAGGTAGGAGGCGGCGTCGTGCCCCTCCGGCACCTCGTAGTGGGGCAGGAGGAACCGGCCGAACTCGAACTCCAGCTGGCAGCGCTCGGCCAGCCGCACCGTGTTGGCCAGGGCCTCGGGCACGTCCCGGAAGAGGGCCGCCATCTCCTCCGGCGTCTTGAGGTAGAACTCCGGGCCGTCGAACCGCATCCGGCCGGGATCGTCCAGGGTCTTGCCGGTCTGGATGCAGAGCAGCACCTCATGGGCGGCGGCGTCGTCCCGGTGCAGGTAGTGGACGTCGTTGGTGGCCACCACGGGCACGTCGAACCGCTTGGCCAGCTCCAGGATGCGGTTGTAGGCGCGGCGCTCCTCCGGAATGCCGTGGTCCTGGATTTCGAAGTAGAACCGGTCGCCGAAGACCTCCAGGTACCAGCGGACGGCCTGCAGGGCCTCCTCCTCCCGGCCCTCCAGCAGGAGCCGCGGGATCTCGCTGCCGATGCAGCCGGAGGTGACGATCAGGCCCTCGCTGTACTCCGCCAGGAGCTCCCGGTCGGCCCGGGGCTTGTAGTAGAAGCCCTCGGCGTAGGCCCGGGAGACGATCCGGATCAGGTTGCGGTAGCCCGTCTCGTTCTGGGCCAGGGCCAGCAGGTGATAGGGCTGGTCGTCCAGTTTGGGCTCCCGGTCGTGACGGGTCCGCCGGGCCAGGTACAGCTCGCAGCCGATGATCGGCTTGATCCCGTGCTTCTTGCACGCCTTGTAGAAGTCGATGGCCCCGTACATGACGCCGTGGTCCGTCAGGGCCAGGGCGGGCATGCCCAGTTCCGCCGCCCGCGCGGCCAGCTCGCCCACGCGGGCGGCGCCGTCCAGCAAGCTGTATTCGCTGTGGACGTGCAGGTGGACGAAGGGTTGCATCGCCACCCCTCCGGTTTGCCGTTGGCCGCTCCCTGTTTCCACGTTCTCGCGCACGGCCCACGTTCGGTTTTGTTTCCCGCCGGTCCCTGTCCCCCTTCGCCACAGGGCAGAGCGGCTCCTGGTCGGCGGGGATTGCCCGTATCCTATAAAGTCAATTAGAATACTCGTCAATCGTGCGGCCTGGCGCCCGGCTTCCGGCCCCGCAGGACGTCGCCGCCTGCTCGGCGGGGCACCTCCCTCCGGCCCCGAAGGGGCGCCGGGACCGCGTTGGGCGCCACGGACACGCACCGCCCACCCGGGCGGTCCATAGGGTGGTCCGTGACACGCGCCCGGCCCGCCGGTTCTTCCCGCCCGGCCAAAGCGGGACGGGCGCCCGCGGGCAACGGGCGGCGGACGGACGCCATCCCGCCCGAAGCCCGTCGCCTCGGGAGGTGACACCCTTTGCACCGCTTGCTGGTCTTCGCCCTGGTCGGCCTGGTGGCCCAGCTGGTGGACGGGGCCCTGGGCATGGCCTACGGTGTGACGTCGTCGTCCCTGCTGCTGCTCTACGGCCTGGCTCCCGCGGCCGCCTCCGCCTCGGTGCACCTGGCGGAGACGATCACCACCGCCGTGTCGGGCCTGTCCCACTGGCGCATGGGCAACTGGCACCGGCCGACGGTCCGGGGTCTGGTGCTGCCCGGCGCCGTCGGGGCCTTCCTCGGGGCCGTGCTGCTGGCCTCGCTGCCGGCGGAGCGGGTGCGGCCCGTGGTGGCCGGGTTCCTCCTGATCCTGGGCGTGTACATCCTGGTGCGGTTCACCCTGGCCGCCATGCCCCGGAGCCAGCGGCCGCCCCGCCTGCGCCTGCGCTACGTGATGCCCCTGGGGTTCATCGCCGGGCTGCTGGACGCCACCGGCGGGGGCGGCTGGGGCCCCATCGCCACCCCGGCCCTGATGGTGCGGGGAACCCTGCCCCCCCACCAGGTGGTGGGTTCGGTGTCCATCGCCGAGTTCGCCGTGGCGGTATCGGCCACCCTGGGCTTCGCCCTGACCCTGGGGTGGCAGGGGGTGGCGTGGCTGCAGGTGGCCGCCCTGGTGGCCGGCGGGGCGGTGGCCGCACCCCTGGCGGCCTGGATGGCACGGAAGCTGCCGGCCCAGGTCCTGGGGGTGATGGTGGGGACCGCCGTGCTGCTGGTCAACCTGCGCACCCTGTTCGGCGCCGCCGGCATCACCGGCCTGGCCCGGCTCCTCGGCTACGGCGTGGTCGCCGCCGTCTGCCTGGGGCTGCTGATCCAGGCGGCCGTGCGCAGCCGCCGGGGCGCCATGACCCAGGTCCAGCACCCGGCCACGGACTGAACCGGAGGCCCAGAGCGCCAGGGCCCTGGGCCCCGCATTCTGAGCCCAGGGCCCCGGGCCCAGGCCCCGGGCCTCGCCGGCCGGGACGCCCTGCCCGGCGACACCGGCACGCCGCAACCCCGCCCATGGGGATCCCCCAGCGCCCGCTGCCTCCCCTGCACCGCCGAACCGGCCGCGCCCCGAGCCGGCCCCGCCGCCGGCCAGGGTGATCGCACCCCGCCCCTGGGCTCAGCCGGTGGTCGCCGGGGCGACGCCCGCCGTGCCCTCGTAGACCCGCTCGCCGTTCACCTCGACGGCGTAGTGGATGGCGGCCGTCTTGCCGATCATGGCGCTGACCCCGCAGTACTTCTGCTGGCTCAAGGTGACCGCCCGTACGGCCCGCTCGGGGTCGAGGCCATGGCCTTCCAGCCGGTAGACCAGCCGCACCCGGGTGAAGACCTTGGGGTGCTCCTCCGGCTCGTCGGCCTCCAGGTCGATGGTCAAGGCCCCCAGGGGCTGGCGCATCTTGTTCAAGATCTCCACCACGTCGATGGCCGTGCAGCCGCCGAGGCCCAGGAGCACCAGGTCCTTGGGCGACGGCGCCTCCCGGCGCTCCCCTTCCCGGGGCGCCCCCTGGAAGGGCACCTCCAGCCCCAGGTCGTTGGCGCCCACGTACCGGCTACCGCCCTTCCACCGCACCGTGCCGCGCTTCATCGCCATCGCCTCCTCGCCCTCGCCGTGGCCGCCACCCCCATCACCCGCCCGCCGCGGCGGCCGGCGGGTCCGTCCCCGGTCCGGCTCCCGGCCCTGCCGCCTCCGGCGCTCAGGCGCAGAAGCGGTCGAAGGCCGCCTTGAGCTCGGCCGCCACCTCTTCCGCCGTCTTGGTCTCGATGTCGCTGCGGTGCATCATGTAGACCAGCTGCCGGCCCTTGAGCAGGGCGATGGACGGCGACGACGGCGGCTGGCCGGTGAAGTACTCCCGCATGCGGGCGGTCGCCTCGCGATCCTGACTGGCGAAGACCGTCAGCCACCGCTGGGGCCGCCGCTCGTGCTCCAGGGCCATGGCCACCGCCGGCCGGGCGATGCCGCCGGCGCAGCCGCACATGGAGTTGACGACGACCAGGGTCGTCTCGTCCTCCCCAGCCTCGGCCATGGCCGCGTCGACCTCCTCCGGCGTCCGCAGCTCGGTGAAGCCCAGGCGGACCAGTTCCTCCCGCATGGGCGCGAAGAACATGTCGAGCATCTCCATGCTCACGGGGATCCCTCCCTTTCCCCTCATGGTCGTGGGCACCCGCTCCGGCGGCCAGCCGGCCGGCCGGGCGGGCGGGCTGTGCCCGTTCGTCCCGCGTCCCGCACGCCGAAGTTTTCAGATCTCACCGGCCCGCAGGCGGCCTGGCGGTGCCCGCCGGCGCAACCGCCACCCCGGCAGGCTTACGCCCCCGCCACCGGTTCCGGCTCCGGCTCCGCCGGCCGCTCCGTCACCCGGTGGACCAGCTCCACCAGCCGCCGCAGGTGGTCGACGGGCGTCTCCGGCAGCACGCCGTGGCCCAGGTTGAAGATGTGCCCCGGCCGGCCCGCCGCCCGGCGCAGCACCTCGCGGGCCTGTTCTTCCACCTGCTCGAAGGGGGCGAGCAGCACGGCGGGATCCAGGTTGCCCTGGATCGCCTTCTCCGGGCCGATGGCCTCCCAGGCCCGGTCCAGGTCGACCCGCCAGTCGACCCCCACCACTTCCGCACCGGCCTCCGCCATCAGGGGCAGCAGGGCCGCGGTCCCCGTGCCGAAGTGGATCCGCGGCACGCCCAGGCCGGCCAGCCCCTCCAGCACCCGGCGCGAGTAGGGCAGGACGAACCGGCGGTAGGCCGCCGGCCCCAGCCCGCCCACCCAGGAGTCGAAGAGCTGCACCGCCTGGACCCCCGCCTCCACCTGGGCGCGCAAGTAGTCGAGGACCGTCTCCGCCAGCCGCTCCATCAGCCCGTGCCAGAAGGCGGGATCGCCGTACATCAGCGCCCGGGCCCGGTGGAATTCCCGGGACGGCCGGCCCTCGATCAGGTAACAGGCCAGGGTGAAGGGCGCGCCGGCGAACCCGATCAGGGGGACCCGGTCGCCCAGGGCCCGCCGGACCAGCCGCACCGTCTCCAGCACCGGGGCCAGTTCCTCCCGCGGGTCGAACCGGCGCAGCCGCTCCAGGTCGGCGGCCGCCGCCAGGGGCTGGCCCACCACGGGCCCCACCCCGGGCTCGATGCGGTAGTCGACGCCCAGGGGCTGAAGCGGCGTCATGATGTCGGCGAAGAGGATGGCCGCGTCGACCCCCAGCCGCTCGACGGGCATCACGGTGATCTCGGCGCAGAGGTCCGGGTGCTGCATCAGCTCGACGAAGCCGTACTGCCGCCGGAGCGCCCGGAACTCCGGGAAGATCCGGCCCGCCTGGCGCATGAACCAGACGGGCGTGCGATCGACGGGCTGGCGGCGGCAGGCGGCGAGAAAGCGCTGGCTGGGCGTCAACGGAACCCCTCCTGGCTGCCGGCGGATCGACTGCCATTGGCGGATCTACTGCCATTGTAGCACCCCGCAGCCTGCTGCCTGCCGGACGAACCAGCCGGGGTCTCCCGTCTTCTGCTCTTGCCGGACCTGTCCTCCACGCTGGGCGCGCCCTTCGGCATGGAGGGCGGACCCATTGACCGACCCGCAATCACCAGACCAGTCCGGCGCGTTGCCTTGATCGTGCGCTTGGCGTCGAATTGGAGGGAACTGGAGGAAGCAGACTGATCCTGTCTACGTTGAGTGGGCTCGTTTCCATGCCACGACCAACTGGCGCGCAAGGAAAGCTTGTAGCAACAGGAACGAACCCCACACGATACCTAGGCGGGAAGTGTTCAGGTTGAACTCTACGTCTGGCAGCTCATACTCAGCCACGCCCACCGGTATACCGAAGAGGGTACGCCAGACGCCCACTCCTTCGGGTTCGATGGGTGGTTAGGGCCGATGACGTGGTTCAACTGCTACTCGTTTCCCATATGATCCAACAACCCTTCCCAAAAACACCGACTGTAAAGTCCCGGTCCCCACCGTCGTGCAGTGTACTGTGTTGTGTCCGCCGGGCCGATCACCCGCCCCGTGGCCATGCCCAAGCCCACCTTCTTTGCTGCGATTCCCGGCCATCAGGCTCGCCTCGGGACGGGGCCTACCACTGCACCACGCGGGCGTCCGTGAACCTCGCGATGGCGCGATCGTTGGTGAGCAGGGAAACGTCCTCGTCGGTCGTCCGGGCCGCCAGGTAGCCGTCCACGAAATCGAGCTGGCCTGCCGCATGGTGGCGGAGTCCGGCCAGGACGGCCTCTTCGTCTTCCACGTCCACCTCCGGGGCCCGGACAAACTGAAGGAGCGCTGCGACCGCCTCGGCAGGGCTGTAGCCGTACGCGCCTTCGAGGACATAGAGCGTCTCAGCCACGACGACCGGCGTGATCCGCAGCCGGTGCCCGGCGGCAATGACCCGCTCCAGGGCCCGGTCGAGGGCCTCAAGCCGCTCGTGCAGGTGCGCGGCTTGCGGGTTCGCCAGGATATGCTCCCGGGCCAGGCAATACACGACGACGTTGGCGTCGAGCAACCAGGTGCTCACGAGCTATTCCACCCGCTCCGCGGCCGGTTCCCCGCCTGCAGCCGCCTGCGCCAGGCCCTGCGTCCCCGCCTCTTCCAGGCCGTCCTTTTCGGTCCACCGGCGGGCCCGGTGCTCGCGAATGGCCTGCCGCGCCTCCGCTGGGCTGACGGGCCGGTCGATCTTGAGCACGCGGCCGAGCTCCTTGAGGCTCCGCGGCCGCGGCAGCGGGTAGAGCACGATCTCCCCCTGGCCGTTGACGTACACGAGCACGTCGTCCCCTTCCTCCAGCCCCACGCGCTCACGAATGGCCTTGGGCAGCGTCATCTGCCCCCTCTGCAGAATCTTCACGATGGCCACGGCACGATCACCTCGCGTCCCCATGCTACCACCTCCGCAGGATAAACTCAAACAATCCCCTTTGTGTTCGGAGTCTATGCATGTTCATCCGAATTTAATCTGCGGGAAAGGGCGACAGCCTCCATGGTCGGCACGCCGGCTCCGATGCGATAATGGGTCCAGCGAGGGGACACGGGTGAACATGCGGTCGGCCCGGGCGGCGATGGCACGGGCCCTGGCCGGCAGGGCCGCCAGGCCGGGCGCAAAGGGTTGAGCGGTCGCTGCGATGGCTGGAAGGAGGCGCTGGTCCTGTGACGCCACTGCCCGAACGAGCCGAGCAGTACCTCGAAACGAAGCGGGTGGAACGGGGCCTGCGGACTTCGAGCCTTGAGGAGCCCGCCGGGACCTGGCCGACTTCTGCCGCTGGCTCGGGGGCCGGCTCCGTAAGGACCCCGAGGCCTTGACCGACGCGGACCTGGCCCGGTTCGACCGGGACGGGGCCCGACGGTGGCCGGCCCACCTGGCCGATCGGGAGCTGGCGCCTGCCACGCGGGACCGGCGCTGGAGCACGGTAATGGTCCGGGCCCGTGCAACTGACTCCACCTCGTTGGGGGTGACGCAGAGGCATGGGAGGTGGACCCGAGATGCCGCTTGAGATGCTCCGGGAGGAAATCCGGAGCGGCTTCGAGCTGGATGAGCAGGTGACGTTCTCTGAACTCCGGTCGGCCGCCTGGATGAAGAAGCTGGCTGAGCGGGGCAAGTTGCGGGTTGCCCACCGCCAGGAGGTGGTGGGTGTTCTCCTGAGTCCGCAGGCCTGGGAGGCGCTGCGGCAGCTTGAGGCGTACGTCGAGGAGATTGAAGAGCGACTTGAGGAACTGGAGATTGAACGGCTCTGGAGCGACCGCCTCCACCGCGAACGCCGGCCGGCACCGATCGTTGCGGAACGCCTCCGTGCCCGCCTGCGGGGGGAGGAGTAACCGCAGGGACCCACACGCATCACCGCCTCAACAGCCTCCACTTTGTGGAACAGCTTGCGCAGTATGACTTTTTGCTCCTGAACGAGGCGGACGTGTGGAACGATCTTCGGGATCTTGAGAAGGCGTATCCGGACCCCGAAGACCATGCGCGGGCGTTGGCGGCCATTTTTCACCAGCTCAAGATGGTCCATCTGCATCAGCGGGGGATAAACCTTCGAGGACGCTTACACGGCTGGCGCCGGCATGCCTTCCAGAGTCGGCCGGCACAACGCACTCGGGCCGACCTTCGGGTCGTGTATCGTTGTCACGGTGCCTTACCGAAATTCTCGGATTCGGTCATCGCCATTTGCCAGAGGATTTCTACCAGCGATTGCAGAGACGACCGACCACGGGATCTGCACCGCCCTCGTCGTGACGGGAGGTTTGATGCTGACCCGGCCTGGGACACGACATCAGCAAGGCCTCAGCGCCTGAATGGCCCTCTTCACCCCATTACGCCTCGTCCACCCTCCGATTCGAAGGAGCTCGGCAATCGGCAACCACAGCATCTCCCCTTTCGCCTCACCATTCCGCCAGCCGCGCCGCCAGGCGCTTGAGGTCCCGGTCGTTGGAGACGACCCGGCATGGCTCGGCCTGGGACCGCGAGGCAAGATAGCCGTCCACGAAGTCGAGCTTCCTCGACTACCGGCTCAGGGCATACAGGACGTGCTCCTCGTCCTCACACTCCACCCCGGGCAAGGCGAGCACCCGCTCGACAAGGCCGGCTGCTTCACGGGGATGCAGGTCGAAGCCGGACAGCACGAGCAAGGTCTCAAACACCACGACGGGCGTCACGACCAGGGCCACCTCACCCCGGGCCACCCGCTCAAAAAGACCCCGCACCCGATCCCGCACCGCGTCGCTCGGCGCCTGATCGGGCGCAAGCAGGTAAATGATGAGGTTCGTATCGAGCAGCCACCGCTCCGTCACGAGACACCCCCTGCCGGCGCCGCGTCCCGCCATACGGTGGCCGCTTGCGGCTTGGGCTGGCTCTCGCGCCAGGCGTCGGCGTATTCGCCGGCCGCCCGCTCAAGGGCGTCATCCAGGGGCCGGCCCCCCTTCCCTTCCAGCGCCCCCGCCACCTCCTCGACGGACCGGGGTGCTGGAAGCGGGTGCAGGACGATGTCGCCGTCCTCGTTCACGTAGCAGACCATCTTTCGCCCTTCGGCAATGCCAAGCGCTTCCCGGATCCCCACCGGCAGGGTGACCTGCCCACGGCCGCCAACGCGGAGAATCGCCATGAGCCCCTCACCTCGCGCCCTCATTGTCCGCCGCCTTCCCCCCTTCATGTCAATCTGGTGCGATCGATTCCGATTTGACGACTCTCATGCGGAATAGTGCATCCCTATCGCAACCTCTATGCAAGGATGACTACAGTCATACAGGATCCGGCGTAGCCGTGCCGTCACCCTTCCGGCGGGAGGCGGATGTCATGGAATTGGTCGGTCTTCCTGGCGAATCGCATCGTGGTTCGGTTGGCCGCCAGCGGGGCGTGGGCCTTGACTTTCATCCCGTCCAGCGCCATCACACTCACCGTCCCGGGGCCCGCCCCGCCGCACAGCCGCAGCCCCTGGGTGAACAGCGCGGCCAGTTCCCGCTCGTGGCGCCGGCGGAAGCGGGCAATGGTCACGGGATCCGGCTTCTGGCTGCCAGTGATCACCCGGAAGGCCACGCCCTCGCGGCACAACCGCTCGAACCGCCGGCTCCACCGTTCGCCGACGCAGTCGGCGTACCCAGGAGCGTCACCATGATGGAAGGGGCGTCGCTCTCTCCATCCCAACCGTGGGCGCGGTACCACTCGCAAAAGGCCGCAGGTCCATTGACTCCACCGCATCGATCAGGAACCAGGCCAGACCGTCCTCGGGCAGCCAGTCGCGAAGGCTCGGTGGGAGCAGATACAGTGGGTCACGGTTCACCGGGCGGACGTTGTCTTGTCAATGCCAGATGGAAGTAACGCCATATCTTACCTTGATGCGGGGGTGCCTGCACCACGCCGCGGTATCTCCAGGAAAGCATCCAAAACACCGCGAAGCCAATCATGGCCCCGAGTACATTACACACAACGTCTCTAGAATCTATCTCTCGGAATGGAAACGCATAGCCAGATACGTTCAGGGCGAGCTGGGCAATCTCAATACCACTGGACAGTGTTAAAGACATAACAAGGACCTTTGTCGATGTTGCACCGACTGATGCAAATGGAAACAAAATTCCGAACGGAATACCCATGAGAATGTTGCCGATGCCATGACGGGCGCTCAAATAGGCAGAAAGACCAGACATTGAAATTGTTACGAAGTGCCTCCAGTTGACGCTTCTAGCCCATTCATTGTAGCCTTGGTCAATACGGATCGGAAGTAGTGTTAGGTTGATGATCAGTAGCGCATATATAAGAATAATTCCAAGAACAAATGTTCGGCCCGGGGGAGCACCCCTTTTGTGCAAATAAAAGAGCACGACGCACGCCACCACTATATATGGAAGTGCGAAGGTATCTATATCGACTAACACGTGGAGTAACCCCCTACTACACCGTTATTCTTTCCGTTGATGTAGCGAAGTTCCATGGTGTATGAGTATGACGCACTGTTTGCGAGGGCTGGCGCAGTCAATGAGGTAATAAGGACTATGACGAGCACTATTTGGAACCATCGTAGCCGCATCTCCGCATCCCCCTTACCGTAAGACTTTGGCGCCTACGTGAAGTACCGCTGTCAAGCTTACGGCTTCTTCAAGAATCTCCTGCAAGCAGTAGGATTTACTGCCTTCCTAGCATGTCATCAGCCCCCCTTCGGAACCCGCCGGACGCGACGATGCATATTGTACCGGATAATCAAGGGGAATGATGGCCTATGCAAGCGACGACGAGATCACGGGAATAGACGCAGAGATGCTGAACTGTTTCCTTCCCACATACTAGCGCTTTTGTCCTATTATTGCAGACTATTTGTGCAAAGGATCTGGTAGGGCCGGTTTACGACGCTTCAAGGCTGTAGCCCTGGGGTTGCCGGGGTGAATCCGGCCGGTGCGACATCCCCAGACGACCCCTGCCGGGCCCTCCTGGGTGTTGTCGTGGCCGAAATGGCCGGGGATACTGGGGACGAAGTGCCCCCGAGAAGAAACGCCATCTCAAGGAGTTGGGCCCTGGCCAACCCTGGGGCAGACGGCGCTGGTGGGGGTCCAGGCGAGTCAACAGAGAGGAGGAACCCTCGGGTGCGCGGCAACGAGGCCGATGTCCGGGGAATAAAGTCAGACGTACACACCAAGGATGCTTTCTGTCTTGTCGGTCGATGGCCGCACTGCCCGCCCGCCGTCCGTGAAGCCGTGAAGAACTTTGTAGACTTGGTACGGCGCCTGCTAGGCCCGGATATGGTGGGGGTCTACCTACACGGTTCACTAGCGCTCGGCGGTTTCAACCCCCGCCGCAGCGACGTGGATTTGTTGACGGTGAGCCGGCGGGATCCGGGTCCCGGCTTCCGCCGGGCCCTGGCAGCCTGGCTTCTCGAACGGTCAGGAAACCCGTACCCTTTCGAAGTCCATGTGCTACAGCTAGCAGATCTTGACCCCTGGAGACACCCCGCCCCGTTCACATTCCACTACAGTGAGCACTGGCGAGACCGCGTGCGCAACGTTTTGGCCAGGGGGCTTGATCCCCGGGCAATTATGCCCCTTGTCGACCCGGACTTGGCCGCCCATGTGACCATTGTCCGGGAACGGGGGATCGTCCTCGACGGGGAGCCAATCGATAAGGTGTTTCCACCCGTTCCGCCGGCCGATTACCGGGATGCCATCCTGTCGGACGTGGCCGGCGCACTGGAATCCGTCACGAGCGATCCCGTCTACGTCGTACTCAACCTCTGCCGTATTCTCCGGTATTTCGTCGATAGCAGCGTTACGGGTAAGGCCGAGGCCGGGGAATGGGCGGTGGGCACGCTGCCTGGGCCTCACAGGCAGGTGGTGGATCGGGTCCTGAAGGTGTACCGGGGGGAGGCGGATGCCCTGGACCTATCGTCCGAGCAGCTTGCCGGCTTCATACGGTACATGGCGCCGCGCTTGGGTTGGGGTATCGGTCACTAGACGGAGAACGCACACATAGCGGGAGGGGTGACAGTTGAGCCTGTTTCACGGACACTGACTTGATCGGGACGAGCTGGAAGGTACTGAGTCGATACAGCAACATCGCATGGGTTGGCGGTCAGCATCGCGTCGGTGAGAGGGCCCCGGTCGCTGCCCTTCTACGCGGCACCGCAGCCGGGCAACGAAAGGGTAAGGACGCGGACCCCTTGGTCACCCTCCGCCAGAGCTTCAGCAAGTTGTGGGTCAAGCAAAGCAGCTTCCACTCGCTGTCACACACCGCCAGCCCCCGACGCAGGAACCGGTCGGCCCCTCGCACGACCTTGATCTGCCCGAACACCGGCTCCACGGTCTGGCTCCGCTTCGCGTAGATGGCCTACCCTCGCCGGGTCCGCAGCTTGCGTTCCATCCGCTCCCGCAGGCTCAGCCCCTTGGGGATCCGGCCCCGCGGAGGGGGTGCGTCCTTCCAGACTTGGCGCTGCTTCCGCTCCTTGCTCGTCGCCAGGAACAGTTCCGGCCCATCCGCCGGCGCCTGCTTCACGTTCGCCTCGCTCCAGTACCCCGCGTCGGCCACGACGGCCCGGATGGGCTTGTCCACGCCCGCGGCCCGCAGGTTGGCTTGCGCCTGCTGGAGCATCGGATGCAGTTGGCTCACGTCGTTGGCGTCTTGCGTCACCGCCGCGGCCACGATGAGCTGTTCTTCGGTCACCACCGCCTGGGCGTTGAACGCTTGCACAAAGCCCTGCCGGGTCTTGAGGATCCGGCTGTCCGCATCGATCAGGAACCAGGCCAGACCGTCCTTGGGCAACCAGTCGCGAAGGCTCGGTGGGAGCAGATACAGTGGGTCACGGTTCACCGGGCGGACGTTGTAGGCCATCGGGACACCTCGGGCGACGGAGAATTCCAATCGATGGCTTCACTTAACCCTGCGTGGGGGCAACCGTGCGGAAATACCTGGGGTCGAGAAATAGGCTCCTAGGACGGCTTGGCCACGAGCGCCGTCCCCTCGAGGTTCGCCGCACCCAGATACCGTCCCAGTCGCTCTACCTCCGCCGCCACCGCCCGCTGGATGGACCGGCTCCAGCGCTCGTACGCCGGCTCGAGGGCGAGACGATGCACAACGAGGGTGCGGGTGACCTGCCGGAACTCCAGGTCGATGCGTCCCACCAGGCGGTTTCGGTACAACACCGGCATGGTGTACGGCCCGTAGCGCCGTTTGGCTGCCGGGACGTAGATCTCCCAGGTGTAGTCGAAGCCGAACAGGTCACGCACCCGGCTCCGGCGCCAGAGCAGGTTGTCCAGGGGCGGGAGGAACCTGGCTATGTGGGACTCCGGTAGCTCGCCGGCCGATATCAGCCGCTCGCGATCCTCTGCCGCCGCGTAGTAGAGCCGCTTCACCCCCTCGATCTCCACGCGAACCCACTCCCCGACGGCCACCCGCCGCTCCGCCTCCTCCCGCCGGCGAGGGGCGGGCCAACGCTGCCAGCCGAAATACGGGTCACCGGGGTCGAACAGGACCATGGCCTGGGCGTAGTGCCGGATCCTCTCCTCTGCCGCTTCGCCAGCGTCCAGTTCCCGGACCAGCACCTCCTTCGGCAGGACCCGCGCGGGGAGATCGTAGGTGCGCTCGTTGCCCCGCCGGGAGCGGACCACCAGCCGGCCTTCCTCCCACAGGTGCTGCAGGGCTTGGCTGACGGCGCGAGTGGCCGGCACGTCCCGGTCCCAGTAGCCGATGACCCGCTCATCCGAGTCGATCCGTCGCGGGGACACGGCGCCCTCCGTAGCCACCATCTCGAGGATGCGTCCCATCCACTCCCGCACGGCGGGGTCGAGCCGGTCGGCGGACACTGTCCGGAATGCCGGGCGGAAGGCGGGATACCAGCTCACGGGCAGGGCGCAGCGGGCGTGGCACCAGGCCTCGAACACCTGGCCCTCCTCGTAGAGTCGCTCGAACAGGGCCGGGCGGTAACCCGGCAGGCGGTTGAAGAAGACCAGGTGGTGGTTGCGCTCCACCACGTTGACCGGATCCAGCTGCACCGCACCGAGCCGGGTTAGGACAGCGAGAACGTCCCCGGTCCGGGCCTTGCGGCGACGGATCCCGGGCGCCGCATCCGAGGGTTCCGCCCCGCCCCCGGCGGGGCCACCGCCGCCGGCCGGATCGGGAGCCGGCGGCACCGCGGACGGGTGTCGAACCGCGGGCAACGGAGCCGGCGTGGCGCCCCCCAGCAAGCCCAGACGTTCCAGCAAGAAGTTGGCCGCCGCCTGCCGGCTGACCCGTACCACCTGCCCGTCCTGACCACCGGCGTGCCGACTCGCGGCCGGCGTCCGCCCCATCATCGCCCGCCTCCCGAGGCGCCGGCCCTAGCCGCAGCAGCGCAGCATGGGCGCCTCCCTGCCCGCTGGCGGCAGTGGTGCTGGCTGTCCATCAGGTCGGCACCTCCCATGCGCTTCCCAAACCCTTGTTCGGTGGGAAGGTTCGCAGGACCTGCCCGGTTGGGCCGTCGATCCGGCCGTGCGCACCGGCTCCTGAACGTCCACTGCGTCCGAGCTCCAAGCCTGACCCTCTTCCGCTATCCGAATCGCTCGGCGCCCGATCCCCGAACGGCTCGCCTTTCCCCCACCTGCACCTACCGAAACTTTAGGCAGTCACCGGCCGGAAGGGGGGCGCCCGCTGGGGCAGCCACGCCCAGCTTCTGGTCCGGCGCCCCCGGGCATAGGCTGGGGTGGAGGGATCCCACCGTGACGCGCCTGTCCCTCGGACATCTGATCTACGTTGCCTGCATCGCCGCGGGGATCGTAGTCGGCGGGTCCCTGGCAGGGGGGCTGGCGCGGCTGCTGTTCGTCCAGGTCCCGCTGGACGCGCCCAGCAGCCTGCCCGTGGGCTCACTGCCCGACCTGGCCAGCCGCCTCAAGCTGTGGGGCACATTCGCCGCCTTGGGCGGCACGCTGACGGCGCTGCAAAACTTGGAGTCGGGAATCCTGGGGCGGTCCTTCGGCGTGGCGGCGACCCAGCTGCTCCTCATCCTCAGCGCCTTCACCGGCGCCCACCTGGCCTACGTGGCCCTGCGTTACCTGGCCGGTTCGCCCCCCGGGTCCTGACCCCTCCGTCCCAGGCCATGACACCGCGGCCCCAGGGCTGGAAGGCCCGTTCCCCCGGCGGGCCGGACCGGCTGAAGCCGGCGGGTGCAACGGGGGCCAGTGCGAAGACCGCCCTGCGGCGGCTCGGCGGCGGGCCAGATCAACGGCCGACGGCGCCTCGGCGCCGGGCCAGGTCACCGCCTGCCGCACCTCAGCGGCAGGCCAGGTCACCGTCCCGCAGCACCTCGGCGGCGGGCCAGGTCACCGCCTGCCGCACCTCGGCGGCAGGCCACGTCACCGGCCAGCGGCGCCTCGGCGGCAGGCCAGTTCGCGCCGGCGGCCGGGATGGGCCGGCCGGGAGGCCCGGGCGCGACCTGTGGCCATACGGCAGGAAACGGCCTGGCCAAAACGGCCCGGCCGGGGCCGTGACAAGCCCGCCCCGCCCGGAGGGGGGGATCGCCGTGACCCCGTCGCCACGCCTTAGGCTGCTGGCCGCCCTGGCCGTCGGCGCCTTCCTGGGCGCCGGCCTCACCCTGCCCTTGACGGCCCGCCGGGTCGACACCCTCACCCTGTTGGCGACGGACCTTTTGCGGGAACTGGCCGAGGCGGAGAACGAGCTGGCCCGCCTGCGGGAGGAGCCGCCGGGCGCGGTGGCGGTGTACGAGACGAGGCTCGAGCTGGTGGACAGCCGCGGCCAGCGCCTGCCCCCAGCCACCGAGGTGGTCTTGCGCCGTGAACTCGAACCCCTGGCCCAGCGGCTGGTCGGCGAGGACGTCTACGACCTCAGCCCCGCCGTGGTGCGGGACCTGTTCGACGGGCGGCGCCTGCAGGTGGACGAGACCCTCTACCGGGTCACGGTGGAGAGCATGGTGCTGGGTCCCCGCACGCTCTTACGGTTGCGGATCGAGCCGGTCCCCACGACCCCGGGGGCCCCCAGCCGGGACGGCCGCTGAGACGCCCCAGAACGGGACGAACCGGCCCCTACGCCAGAGCCATCACCAGCTCCTTGAACCGCCGCCCCCGCTCGGTGTAATCGCGGAACATGTCGTAGCTGGCGCAGGCCGGGGAGAGCAGCACCACGTCCCCGGGCCGGGCCAGCCGCCGCGCCTCCGCCACCGCCTCCTCCAGCGACCCCACCCGGCGCACCGCGGGGCCCCGCCCCTCCCGGGCCGCCGCCTCCTCGATCACCCGCTGGATCGCCCCCGCCGTCTTGCCCAAGAGGACCACCGCCCGGGCCCGGCGGCAGACGGCCGGCCCCAGCGGGTCGAAGGGGATCCCCTTGTCGTATCCCCCGGCGATCAGGACAACGGGCTCGGTGAAGGCCTCCAGGGCCGCCAGGGTGCGGTCGGGCGCCGTGGCGATGGAGTCGTTGTAGTACCGGACACCGTCCAGCTCCCGGACGAGCTCGAGGCGGTGCTCCACCCCCCGGAAGGCGGCCGCCGCCTCCGCCATGGCCTCCGGCGGCGCCCCCGCCACCCACCCCGCCAGGATGGCCGCCAGGGCGTTGAGGCGGTTGTGGGCACCCCGCAGGATCATGGTCCGGGCATCGAGGACCGGGCGCTCGCGGTCCCCGTCCCAGACCACCAGGTGGTCGCCCTCCAGGTAGGCGGCCCGCACGGGCCCGCCCCGGCGGCCGGCCTCCTGCTCCGCCAGCCGCCGGGCCACCCGGCCGCTGGCGGCGAAGACGGCCACCCGGCCCGGGGCCCGGGGCGCCAGCCCGGCAGGGGCCGGATCGTCCCCGTTGAGCACGGCCCAGCCCGTCGCGGGCTGGAGCTCGACGATGCGGGCCTTGGCCGCCGCATAGGCCTCCATGGTGCCGTGGATGTCCAGGTGGTTCGGGCGGAGGTTCAGGTACACCGCCACCTGGGGCGCCCGGTGGCAGAGCTCCAGCTGGAAGCTGGAGAGCTCCAGCACCACCAGGGCCTCAGGCGGGATGCGGTCGACCTCTTCGATCAGCGGCCGGCCGATGTTGCCGCCGACGTACACGGGGCGGCCCTCCAGGGGGCCGCCCGGGGCGGCGGCCCGCCGCAGGCCCTCGCCGATCAGGGAGGTGGTGGTGGTCTTGCCGGCGCTGCCGGTGACGCCGACCACCGTGGCCCGGCACCGCTCGAGGAACAGGTCGATCTCGCCGCGGATATGCGCGCCCGCCGCCCGGGCCGCCCGGATCTCGGGCAGGTCCTTCTTCATGCCGGGGGTGAGGAAGACGGTGCCGAAGGGCCGCTCGGTCAAGACCCGCAGGTAGTCCGGACCCAGGTGGAGTTCGACCCCCGCCTCGCCAAGGGCCCGGATCTCGGGGTCGGCCTGGTCGGGTGGCTGGCGGTCGCAGCCCACCACCGGCACGCCATGGGCGAGGAGGTAGCGCATGAGGGCCCGGTTGCTCCGGCCCAGGCCGACCACGGCCACAGGACCGGGCACCAGGGCACCCCCGCCTCCCGTCGGCCCCGCCGCCCCGGTGGCGATCTTCGGGCCCACCGCCACGCTGCCGGTCCCCGGCGCGGCTGCCCCGCCGCGACCCCCGGGCCCGCCACGCCCCGCGCCGCCGCCCCCGGGTTCACCGCCCGCCGGGCCGCGGCTTCCGGCTTCCCCTGCCGTTCCCGCGCCGGCCCTGGCCGGGGCACCGCCCCCCGCCCCTCCCCGCGCCGGCAGGCGCAACGGGCCGGGGGCCGGCCGGTTCGTCCGGGCGGTGGGCGCCTCTCCCGCGGGCTGCGGCCCATGCCCCCGCTGGGTCCCCGTCATGCGGCTCCCTCCAGCAGCCGCCCCAGCCGCCGCAGCGCCTCCTCCAGGTCGGAGCGGGAGGTGGCGTAGGAAAGCCGCAGGAACCCGGGGGTGCCGAAGGCGGTCCCGGGCACCACGGCGATCCGGGTCTCCTCCAGCAACACCTCGGCCAGGACCAGATCGTCGGTGATGGTCCGGCCGGCCAGCCGCCGGCCGATCACGCCTTGAACCGACGGGTAGACATAGAAGGCGCCGGCGGGCCGCTGCACCTGGATGCCCGGCAGGCGGGCCAGGCCGTCGACCAGCAGGTCCCGCCGCCGCCGGTACTCCTCCCGCATGGCCGCCACGTCGTCCTGGGGACCCGTCAGGGCCGCCACCGCAGCCTTCTGGGCGATGGAGTTGACCGACGAGGTGGCCTGGGACTGGATGGCCGCCATGGCCTTGGCCACCGGCCGGGGCGCGGCCGCCCAGCCGATGCGCCAGCCGGTCATGGCATAGGCCTTGGAGACGCCGTTCACCAGGATCACCCGCTCCCGGTACTCGGGCCGCAGGGCGGCGACGGATACGTGCTCCCCTTCATAGATGAGATGCTCGTAGAGCTCGTCCGTCACCATCCAGAGCCCGGCGCCGGCCGCCACCGCCGCCAGTTCGTCCAGCTCCTGCCGGGTGTAGACGGTGCCCGTCGGGTTACTGGGGCTGTTGAGGATCAGCGCCCGGCTGCGGGGACCCAGCGCCCGCCGCAGGGCCTCGGGGGTCAACTTGAACCCCGTCTCCGGCCCCGTCTCGATGATCACCGGCTCGCCGCCGGCCAGGCGGACCATCTCGGGGTAGGAGACCCAGTAGGGCGCCGGGATGATCACCTGGTCGCCGGGATCGCAGATGGCCATGAAGGCGTTGAACAGGGCGTGCTTTCCGCCGGCGGAGACGACGATCTCGTCTTCGGCGTACTCCACCCCGTTGTCCCGCCGGTGCTTCTCGACGATGGCGCGGCGCAGCTCGGCGATGCCCGCCGCGGGCGTGTAGCGGGTGAAGCCGGCTTCGATGGCGGCCACCGCCGCCTCCCGCACGTGCCGGGGCGTAGGGAAGTCGGGCTCGCCCGCGCTGAGGTTGATCACCTGCTCGCCGGCCGCCTTGAGCTCCTTGGCGCGGGTGTCGATGGTGATGGTCACCGAGGGCTGGATGCCCCGGGCTCGGGCGGAAAGGTGCATCACGGTTCATCCTCTCCCTGGGTTGTCGCGCTCTCCCTGGGTTGTCGCGAACTGGGGCGCGGGACACGGTTCTCGGACGAACCCGCCATCCGGGCGCCCCCTCAGAGGTCGACGACCTCGCCGGGTTCGGCCAGGCGGGCCGCAGGGAAGACCTCCCGGGCCTCGGCCAGCACCTCCTGGGGATCGTACTCCGGGAGCAGGTGGGTCAAGAGCAGCACCTTCACCCCCGCCTCCCGGCCGATCTCCGCCGCCTGGCGGGCCGTCAGGTGACCGGGCGCCCGGTCCCCCCGCCGGGCCAGAAGGCTCGCCTCGATGAGCAGCAGGTCGGCGCCGCGGGCCAGTTCCACCAGCTCGGCGGCGGCCTGGGGTCCCGTGTCCCCCGTATAGACGAACCGGCGCCCACCGGCGCTCCAGGATGAAGCCAGGCAGGGCAGGGGGTGATCGGTGGCCCGCACCTCCACCGCGAAGCCGGCGATCTCGACCCGCTGGCCGGGCTCGAGAAAGCGGGGCGCGAAGACGTCCTTGTACGGCATGCGCCCCGCCAGGTCCGGAGGCTGGGCGGGCCCGAACAGGGGCAGGGGCCGGGCCAGGGGCCGCCCCAGGTACCGGGCGATGTCCAGCACGTAGCGCAGGACGAAGTGGTCGCTGGAGTGATCCGGATGGTAGTGGGAATAGAACACCGCCGCCAGGGCGGCAGGCTCGACCCGCTGCCGCAGCCGGGCCACGATCCCCGGGCCGCAGTCCAGCAGGACGGGGCCTTCCGGGCCCTCCAGGAGATAGCCCGCGCAGGCCCCTCCGGGCCCCGGGTACGGGCCGTCCCGCCCCAGGATGGTGAGGCGCATGCTCCCTCGCCTCCTCGGCTCCTCTCCCGCCGGTGCTGGTGGTTACGTTTCCGTGGAAGCCGGGCGAATCCTGCGCTGCTGGAGCAGTCGCTGGGCTTCCTCGGCGGTGAGCCGCCCCTCCTCCACCGCCTCCTTGAGCAGCCGCTGCATGTAGCCGCCGATGCGGCCGCTCTCCAGGGACGTCAGGGCGCCCCAGCCCTCGGCTTCGACCTTGGGCCACAGGCCCAGCTCCTGGGCGGCCTGGACCTTGAACGGGTAAAGGGGGTCGTCTTCGGGGTTGGGCTGCGCGATGCGCCGGCCGCCCCGGCGGCCCACCCCGCCCCGGTGGCCCCGCTTCCGGCGGCGGCGGGACGTGGCGGTCGGCGGAAGTTCGATTCCCGCCCAGGGCGACGGGACGCCCGTCTCGCCCAGGGGCCCGGCGCCGTTGCCGGGGGTGGCGCCGGCTTCGACGGGGGAAGGCTCCAGCGCCGGGGCGGACGGCGCCGGGTCGACGTCGAATCCGGCCGGCCCGCCGCCGGTCCCCCCACCGGTCGCGCCACCGGCCGCCGCGGATCCGGTGATGCTGCCCGGACCGGCCTCCAGGGTGGTGAAGCCGGCCGGGGCAGCCGGTTCGTCCGGTGCGGGTCGCTCGCCGGCCCCCGGTGCCCCCTGGGCGGGGCTGGCGGCCTCGTCGTCGTTCCAGCCCGCCGGCCGGCCGGCGGGTTCGAGGGGTTGCATCGGTTCCCACCTCCGGAGCCTTAGTTTGGCTTCAATGGAAGGCTGTAATCGGCGTGCTGCGGCGAGGAAGCGTTACGTCGACCCCTACGGAGGCTTGACGTCGAGGACGGGAGGACGGGAGCCGGCCGTGGGCCGGTCCGCCGCTTGGGCCCGGTCGGCCCCCGGTCTGCCGGCGCCCGGCCCCCGCTCGGACGGGTGGCCCCGCGGCAGGACGGGCTGTGACATGGCCGGCGCCGCAGCGGAATAGAGGTTAGGCGCGGACCCATCGCAGCCTGAGCCATCGCAGCCTGTGGCACCCCACTGCCTCCCGCCGCTTCCCGCGGCCGCCCGCGGCCGCCTGCGGTTCCCCCGGCGGCCCGGTCACCTTGGCGGGCCGGGCCGGTCCGGGGCGTGGCGGTGGGGCCGGCGCTGGGGTCCCGGTGTGGGGGTGCGGGAGATGGCCGGTTCGTCCCCGGGGCGGGGCGTCTCCATCCGCGGGCCGTGGGCCGGCTCCCTGGTCGGCCGGGGGAGCCGGATCGTCCTGTGGCTGGTGCTGGCCGTGGCCGTGGTCAGCGGCGTCGCCCTGTGGTGGCGCGGGCGCTCCGGCCCCGAAGTCCTGCAGTGGGGCGACAGGCCGCTGGTCCTGGTCTACCACACCCATGCCACGGAAGGCTTCTTGCCCGATCTGCCGGGCGGCCAGCGGCCGGACCGGGACATCCACCGGGACGCCTTCACCCGCGACGCGCGCCGGTCGGTACGCGCCCTCGGGCAGGCGGTGGCCCGCCGCCTGGCGGAACGGGGGCTCGACGTCATCTGGTCGGGCACCGTGTACGACGCCGCCGGCCGCGACGACGCCTACGAGCGGGCCCGGGCCGGCCTTGAGGACCTCCTGCGCCGCCATCCCAGCGTGCGGGTGGCCCTGGACATCCACCGGGACGCCACCAGCACCCGGGTTCAGGTGGGCGGCCAGCCCGCCGCCGGCGTGCTGCTGGTGGTCGGCGCGGGCCACCCGGGGTGGCACCAGAACCTGGCCCTGGCCCAAGCCCTGGCCGACCGCCTGAACCGGATCCACCCCCGGCTGGTGCGGGGCATCGCCCTCAAGCCATGGCATTACAATCAGGACCTGCTGCCGGGCGCGCTGATCGTGGAGATCGGCGGCGCGGAGAACACCCTGGCCGAGTCCCTGCGCACGGCCCGCTGGGTGGCCGACGCCCTGGTGGAGGCCCTGTCCATCCGCCCGGGGGAGGAACCGGCCCGCCCCACCTTGCTGCCGCCGCCGGGCAGCCCCCAGGCGCGGGGCGACCTCGGCGACATCGGCAACATCTTCATCCCCCTGGAGGCGCACGCGCCGGCAGGACCGTAACGGGTGCGATCCGCCCCTTCGTCCTGCCCGGGCCGCCACAACCACCGCAACCGGCGGGCGCCGGCAGGACCGTAACGGGTGCGCCCCGGCCCTTCCCCGCGGCGGCCGGCCCCGGGAATGGCCGCCGGCCCCCCGCGCCAGCTTATGGCCGGGGGATGATGGATGAACGAGCCGACGCACCTTGCCGGCACCGGCTTGGACGGAGCGCCGGGGGGCGGGGCCGGGGGTGGAACCGGCGGCGGAGACGCCGCCGGCGGAGGTGCCGCCAGCGGAGGCGCCGGCGGGACCGGGCGGTCCGCCACGCCGAAGCGGCAGGGGACGGTCAGCCGGTTCGGCGTCGCCGCCTGGGCCCTGGTGGCCGTCGTCCTGGTCCAGGCGCTGCTGGCCGCCGGCCCCGCCCCCTGGAGCGGTGCCCCGGCCAAACCGCCCTTGAGCGGCGCCCGCCCGGGAGACCGTCCCCCGGGACAGGAGGACGGCGCGGCCGGCAACGGCCCGGCCGCCGGGCTGGATCCCGCCCTGGCCCGCCGGTTCGCCCGGGAGCCCCAGATCACCGTCTTTGACCACGCGGCGGGCGGCCCGCGGGCGATGCCCATGGAGGAGTACGTCGCCCACGTGGTGGCCGGCGAGGCCGTCCCCACGTGGGATCCCGACGCCCTGCGGGCCCAGGCGGTGGCCGCCCGCACCTACACGGTGTCCCTGCTTTTGGCCGGGGAGCGGTCGACGCCGCGGCAGCTCTACGGCACCGACACCTCGACGGACCCCGCCGAGGCCCAGGCGTACAATCCCGTGGTCCCGCCGGCGGTGACCGCCGCCGTCCAGGCGACCCGGGGGGAGATCGTGGTTTACGATGGCAAACCCATCGTCGCCTTGTTCAGTGCCTGCGCGGGTCCCCGCACCGCGGGCCTTCGGGAATCCTTCCCCGGGGACGACCGGCGCGCCCCCTACCTGCGCCCCGTCCCGTCGCCCTGCGAGCGGGCGGCCCCGGCCTTCATCCGTCGCTGGGCCGTGGCCCTGACGGCCGGCGAGCTGGCCGGGGTCGCGGGCGTCGCCCCCTCCCTGGTCCAGGAGGTCGCCATCGCCCGCCGCGGCCCCTCCGGGCGGGCGGTCTTGATCCGCATCGGCCCGCGGCTAGTCCATGCCGCCGAGCTGCGCCGGCAGGTCGGACCCAACCGGCTGAAGTCCACCTGGCTGACGGAGATCGAGCCCCTGGAGGGCGGGGTGTGGATTTTCCGCGGCCGGGGCTGGGGGCACGGTGTCGGGCTCGACCAGTGGGGCGCCCAGGCCATGGCTCGCCAGGGCCGGAGCTACCGGGAGATCCTGGCCCACTACTATCCGGGAACCGCCCTGGTTCAGCTCTACCCGTGAGTGGGCCGGCCCACCCGGCGGAAGAAGCGCCGGCCGAAGCGCCCGCAAAGGGCCCCTCGCAAAGGGCCACCCTCGCAAAGGGCCCCTGTCAGGACAGGATCAGCTCGAAATGGGCCAGCCGGGAGAGGTAGGCGGCCACCACCAGGGGCCGGTTCAACCGGAAGGCGTGGGTCACCCAGACCCGGGTGACGGGGTCCTGCTCGATGACCTCGAGCACGTTGACGTAAGGGGAGTCGACCCGCTCGATGGCCGTGTAGGGGATGTCCAGGGCCGCGTCGCCGGCCGCGGCGCGGCCAGCGTCCCCGGCTTCCTCCGGATGGAAGAACAAGCTGTCCCGGCCCACCACGAGCCAGCCCCGGGCCCGGGAGGCATACCCGCCCTCGGGCCGTTCCTGCAACAGGGTGCAGCGGGCGGCGTAATAGGCGGGGCGGTCAGGAACCCCCTCCGGCAGGCGATCGAGCAGGGGCCACTGCTCGGGGGGCCGCTCCAGCACCCGCCGGGCCGCCTCCCGGTCTGCCTGGCGGTTGGCCTCCCACTCCCGCTGCCGGCGCATGGCCTCGAGCCGCGGCCGGGCCCGCAGGATCGACCGGCCCAGCAGGGCCACGGCCGCCAGCACCGCCACCGTCACCACCAGGCTCATCCAGCCGGCTTCCATGCCGGTCCCTCCCCGCGTGCGAAATCCGTCGCGCCCATTTTGCCATATCCGGCCTCGCGCCGAACCCTTGGGCCGGCCGGCTTGGCCGGGCCGCGTTCCTCCGCCATAATGAACGGGGCACGGTCCCCGGCACGGACAAGGCAGGCAAGAAACGGACTGGTTCCGCGTAGGATGAACCGGCGGCGTGGACAAGGGGGCGGAGGATCGCCACGTCCCGCCACGCCGGAACCGGCGGGCCCTCGACGGTGACGCGGGCCCCGCGCCGGTCACCGGCCGGAACGGCGCCAGGCCGTGGCACCGGCCCTGCCGGTGGACCAGCCGCCGGCGGGCCGGGCGTGACGCGGCGAACGACGGCACGGCACGGTACCGGCCGGCATGTTGGGCGAGGAGGTCGGGTCTTGGACTGGCTAACCCAGGTGGTGGAGCGCTGGGGCTACCTCGGCCTGGTGGCCGTGGTGGCCCTGGAGAACGTGTTCCCGCCGATCCCCTCGGAGGTGGTGATCCCCTTCGCCGGCTTCCTCACCACCTTCGGCGCCCTTACCCTGCCGGGGGTGATCGTCGCCTCGACGGTGGGCTCCCTCCTGGGGGCGATGGTCCTCTACGGTGCCGGCCGGGCCCTGGGCCGGCGGCGGCTGGAGGCGTTCACCCGCCGCTACGGCCACTACCTGGGGATTCACGTCGAACACGTTGAAAAGGCCGAGAACTGGTTCTCCCGCTACGGCTCGTGGGCGGTGCTGGCGGGCCGGGTGGTCCCCATCGTCCGCAGCCTGATCTCCATCCCCGCCGGGCTGGCCGAGATGCCGGTGGCGGTGTTCGTCCTCTACACGCTGGCCGGGACCCTGGTGTGGAACACGGCCCTGGCTGCCGCCGGCGCGGCCCTGGGGGCCGCCTGGCCCCTGGTGGAGGAGTGGGTGCGGGCCTACCAGCACGTCCTCCTGGTGGCGGCCCTGGCCGCGGCCGCCGCGTGGCTGGGCCTGCGCCTGGCGGGCCGCCCGCGACGGTAGGCGGATGATCCAGCCGAGGCGAGGTGATGGCCATGGCAGGGAACAAGCGGAATCCGCGACTCCGTTGGATCTGGCTCGTCCTGGTGGTGACCCTGGTCGCCTCCTTCGTCCTGATGACCCTGGCCCCGGCCCTGGCCGCGTCGGGTGCCGGCGCGGCCAGCGGTGACGATCCCGACACCCCCGTCTCCGACCAGGGGCCGGCGCCGGGGAATGCGGGATCGGCGCCGGCGGCCGGTTCGTCCGGAGGCGGAAGCGAGCCGGCCAACCCCGGCCAGGAACCGGCGGAAGCGGGAACCGGCCGGGCGGTGGTGGTGCTGGGGGCCGACCTGACCGAAGCCCAGCGCCAGGAGGTGCTGCGCCTGCTCGGCCTCGACCCGGCCACCTGGGACGGCGAGCCCCTGATTCTCACCCACCAGGAGGAAGTGGCCCTGGTGGGCGACTACGTGCCCCGGGAGCAGCTGGGCAGCCGCGCCATCTCGTCGGTTCGGGTCGAACCGGCCCCTCCGGGCAGCGGCATCCGGGTGGAGACGAAGCACATCACCTGGGTGGCCCCGGAGATGTACGCCGAGGCCCTGGCCACCGCCGGCGTGAAGGACGCGGTGGTCTACGTGGCGGCCCCCTTCGACGTCTCGGGCACCGCCGCCCTGGCGGGAATCTACAAGGCCTATGAGGTGGCCGCCGGGACGAACCTGGACGCGGAGCGCAAGGACCTGGGCGCCAACGAGATCGGCGTCATGGTGCGCATCGCCCAGGAGATCGGCAGCCCCGAGAAGGCCGGCCAGTTCCTGACCCTCTTGAAGGAGCGCATGGCCGAGCACCCGCCCACCAGCCGGGAGGAGATCCTGGCCCTGATCCGCGAGCTGGAACAGGAGCTGGGCATCCAGCTCAGCGACGCGCTCCGGGAAGAACTGGCCACCCTGGTGGAGAAGCTGCGGGACGCCGGCATCGACTGGCAGGCGGTGACCGCCCAGCTCCAGCAGGTGCGGGAGCAGGTCAACCGCTTCCTGGGCGAGGACACGCCGATCATCCGGGATTTCTTCAACCGCCTGTGGGATTGGGTCCTGGCGGCCGTGGACGCCATCCGCAGCTGGTTCGGCCAGTGACCCGGGCAGCCGGAGAGCAAGAGCCGGGGAGCCGGCCGCCTGCCCCAGGTCCTTCACCCGGGTTCCTTCGCCCGGGGTCCTTTGCCCGGGGTCCCCTACCCTTGGGGGCTTTGCCCCCTTTGCGGCTGGCCGGGATCCTGGGCTCGTACTGTCCACCGTCCGGAAGGAGCATGACGTCTTGCACGACGACCCATCGCACGATAACCCGATGCCCGGGAGGCCGCTAGAGGACGGCGCGTTCTACGTCACCGTGAACGGGATCCGCCACTGGTGCAGGATCGCCGGCGCGGGGAAAGGCACGACACCGCTGGTGGTGATCCACGGCGGACCCGGTGGCAACGTCTACAACTTCGAGCGCACCATCGGCCCTCTCCTGGAAGCCTTCGCGACCGTCGTCTACTACGACCAGCGGGGCTGTGGCCGGTCGGACCCTCCGGCCAGCCCCGCCGGCTATTCCTTGTCGCTGCTGGTGTCGGACCTCGAAGGGTTGCGGGCCCGGCTGGGCCTGGACTGCTTCATCCCCCTCGGCTTCTCCTTCGGCGGGGAACTCGCTCTGGAGTATGCCCTGGCCCATCCCGGCCGCGTGGAGCGGTTGATCCTCCAGGCCCCCACCTTCTGCGACCCGGTGCGGCTGGCATGGATCCAGCTGTACGGCTTCTACCACGTGGCGACGGGCGAACTGAAGGACCGGATCGCCCGGCTCCTTGCAGGGGACGAACCGGCCCCGGCCCGCCTGGAGCAGGCCTGGAACCTGGTGGATACGGAAACCGTGGACCGCTTCCTGTTCTTCGACCCCGCCGCCGCCCGGCTCAACCGCCGGCTCTGGGAGGAAAGCGGGCTCGTCAACACCGGCGACATGCAGCGCGCCCTGGCCGCCCAGCCCCAGCCTCCCAGCCGGATGGACGCGCTGTCCCGGATCACGGTCCCCGCCCTGGTCATGGTAGGGCTGCACGACCGCAACGTCGGGGTCGACGTATGCCGGGACATCAGCGCCAGGCTATCCCGGGGCCGGCTGGTGATCTTCGAGCGGAGCGCCCACTTCCCCGACATCGAGGAGCCCGAGCGCTACGCGGCGGAGGTGCAGCGGTTCCTGGGCTTCTAGCCCCTTCCCTGGTCCCTGGCGAGAGAGCGTGGGAACGGTCAGTCGCGCTTCGCCGGCAGTTTCGGAATCAGCCAGCCCAGGAAGGACTCTTCGGAGCGGGTCTGCATGTACACGGTGCCGGGCCCTTTGAATTCGCAGACGAAGCCCTCTCCGCTAGCCAGGGTGCTGAACCAGCCCGCGCCCGCCTTCCGCACCTGAAAGCCCATGCCGTCGCTGAACGCCACCACGTGGCCCGTGTCCACGACGTAGCGCTCACCCGGTCCCAGGTCCTTGCGGTGGAGGGCACCGTAGCTGTTGACGAACAATGGCCCGTGGCCCGCCACCCGTAGGAGGAAGAGCCCGCCGCTGCCGAAGAAGCCCCGGGCACCGCCCCAGCGGGCGTCGACGGTGAGGGTCGTGGCGCCCGCCAGGTACGCGCCCGACTTGAGGAACACGACCTGCCCCTGAAGTTCGAGCACGGTGACGTCGCCGGGCAGCGCGGGGGCCAGCAGCACCTCGCCCGGCCCCCCTTCCGCCCGGAACCGGCTGGTGAAAAAGGATTCGCCGCCCAGGAAGGATCGGCTGAGGGCCCCCAGCAGGCCACCCTTGGCCTCCGCCTGCAGGGCTACGTTCCCACTCATGGCCACCAGGGCACCCGGCTCGGCCTGGAGTTCCTCCCCCGGATCCAGCTGGACGATGGCCAGGGCGTAGCTGGGCTGGTGAAGGATGCGATATTGCAACAGGGTCCCTCCCCGTTCCCCCGCCATAGCGGCAGGTGGATGCCATTACCGGCAACTCTTCGGCAGCGGTGGCGGGCCCCCTGCCGCCGGTGGCGGACGCCACCCGGCACCGGAATGGCGACGGGTGTAATGGGGGGCTGAACACGGACGCGGCCCGGCCGCCGTGATAAAAAGGAGGGCCACACCCTCACCGGGCATAGCCCCTTCCACCCTTGCGGGAGCATGTGGGAATCGAACCCACCGGGGACGGTATCGCCGCCCCCCACTGGTTTTGAAGACCAGGGGCGACACCAGTCACCAGCTGCTCCCTTGACCGCCGAGCACCATCCTAGCAATCGACATCCTGCGCCAGCAAGGCCGGGGTCTCCGCCGGTGGGGTCGACACCGGTGGGGAGGTGCGCCGGTGGGGCGGCGCCGCTGGGCTTCTCCGCTGGTGGCCCCTGGCCTTCTCCGCCCGTGACGGCGACCCTCGTCCCGTGAAGGTGCCCCTCGGCCCAGGGCAGCGTCCCGCCGCCCGTGGCAGCGCCCTCCGGCCCGTGGCAGCATCCCGCAGCCCGGGGCGGCGCCCCCCGGCGGTCCGGCCGCAGCGGCACCCCTTGCCCCCGCAAGGCCGCGGTCACGCCACGCCCAGCGCCTTGAGCGCCCGCTGGGGGTGTTCCTCCGGCTTGACGCCGCGGATCACCGCCAGCACCTTGCCCTCCTCGTCCAGGACGAAGGTGGTCCGCTCGATGCCCCAGTAGGTCCGGCCGTACATCCGCTTCTCCTTCCAGACCCCATAGGCCTCGGCCACCTGGTGGTCGGGGTCCGACAGGAGCGGAAAGGGCAAGCCGTACTTCTCCCGGAACTTCACGTGGGATTCCACCGGATCGGGGCTCACCCCCAGCACCACCGCCCCAGCCTCTTGCAGGCGGCTGTAATCGTCCCGGAAGCTACAGGCCTCCCGGGTGCAACCGGGGGTGTCGTCCTTGGGGTAGAAGTACAGCACCACCTTACGGCCGCGAAAATCCGACAGCCGCACCGTCTCCCCGCGGTCGTTGACGGCGGTGAAGTCGGGCGCCGGATCGCCCACCTTCAGCATGGGCTTGTCCCTCCTCCTTACACGGAATCGCTGGCCCTCCTCCGCAGGCGCCCCGGAGCGACCTTGGACACCTGGGGGGCCCCCGCGGCGCCGGAACCCCACGCCGGAACCCGGCGCCGGCCCCCGATCCCGGCCAGATGCCCGGCCCCTTCCGGGCACCTTCCCGAACGCCCCTGACGCGACGCTTCCCAGAGCCCCGTCCACCACTTCCTGCCCGGACAGGGGACCCCTTCACGGCAAGCCCCGCTACCGGCCTCTCTCCGCCGGCTCGTCCTGCCACTCGGGCTCATCCCCCCGCACCCAGCCGGGATGAACCAGAAGGGGCAGGTCCGGCACCAGCCGGCGCAGGGCCTCGCCCTCGGGGTCGCCGGCCTGTTCCACCGCGGGGATCTGGCGGTCGATGAAGGCCAGGATGGCCTCCACGTCCAGCCCCAGGTAGTGGGGCCGGTACCTCTCCAGGTACCGCCGGGCCTTGGCCAGGTTCCGCCGCACCCCCCGCGGGGTCCCCCGGTCCCGCCGCACGAAGGCGGCCGCCAGGATGATCAGCCCGTGGTAGAAGTCGCTGCGGGTGCGGTGCCAGGCTTCCTCCAGCACCTCATGGCCCTCGAAGAAGCGACCGTCATGGTAGAGGCGCAAGAACTCCGCCAGCGCAGCCGGCACCAGGGCCCCCGGCGGCCGTCCCTCCACCCCGCCACCCCCTGGCCGGCCGGCCGCCGGCCGCTTGTGGCCCACCACCACCAGCCGCCGGCTCTGGGCCGACAGGGCGGCTCCCGTCTCGTCGTAGAACCCCTTGACCTCAAGCCCCGCCTGCTCGAAGAGGTTTGCCAGCTCGGGCGGCGTGTACAGACGGACGAAGAACTCTCCCCGCCGCACCTGCCCTGCCCGGCGAATGGTGCGCCGGGTGATGATGCGCCCTGTCACCGGATCCCAGCGGTGGGCGTCAATGAGGACGTCGTCCCCGCGTTCCACCACGTTGTACGGGGCGAACCGCCCCAGCAGGGCGTCGCGGTGCTGGGTCTCCAAGAGGAACCGGCCGCCCGGCCGCAGGGCCTGCGCCACCTGCCGCAGCACCTCTAGGTTCTCCGGGTCGCTGAAGTAGCCGAAGCTGGTGAACACGTTGAAGGCGGCGTCGAACCGGTCGCGCCAGGGCAGCCGGCGCATGTCGCCCTGCACCCACTCCACCTCGACCCCCTGGCGGGCGGCCGCCTTCCGGGCCCGGGCGAGGAAGCCCTCGCTCCGGTCCAGCCCGGTCACACGGGCGCCCAGGGTCGCCAGGGGCACCGCCAGCCGGCCGTGGCCGCAGGCCAGGTCCAGCACCCGCTCCCCCGGGCGGAGGCCAAGCAGGGTCCAGACCAGCGCCACCTCCCGCTGGGTGCGTTCGGGGGTCAGGATCGGCTCATAGAAATACAGATAGTCATCGGGGTCGAACACCGCGTCGAAGTCGAAGCGCGCCTCCCCGGCCACCGCCGGCTCACCTCCCCACCCGCCCGGCCCGGGCCGGCGGGGGTTTGCCATGGCAAACCCTCGCCGGCGCAGGGAATGGCTGTTCGCAAGTGGAAAGCTACCGCCAGGATCCGGCCGCCGGACCCCTGTCGTGCCGGGGGCGCCGGGACCCGGGCGAGCGCCGCGGCGGCAGCGCGGCCGGTTCGTCCCGACCCCACTTTCCCATCAGACCGAGGTGGCCCATGCAACGCGTACAAGAGGTCGCAGGACGGGTGCTGGCCAGCGTCGAGCGGGCCGTGGTCGGCAAGCGGGCGGAGATCCGCTACCTGCTGGCCGCCCTGCTGGCCAACCGCCACGTGCTGATCGAAGACGTCCCCGGCGTCGGCAAGACCACCATGGTCCGGGCCCTGGCCCGCTCCATCGATTGTACCTTCCGGCGCATCCAATTCACACCGGACCTGTTGCCGTCGGACATCACCGGCCTGTCGGTCTACGATCCGGCCACGCGCCAGTTCACCTTCCGGCCCGGGCCCATCCACAGCCAGGTGGTGCTGGCCGACGAGATCAACCGCACGTCACCCAAGACCCAATCGGCCCTGCTGGAGGCCATGGAGGAGGGCCAGGTGACGGTGGACGGGCAGACCTACCCGCTGCCCCGGCCCTTCTTCGTCCTGGCGACGCAAAACCCCATCGAGTACGAGGGCACCTTTCCCCTGCCCGAGTCCCAGCTGGACCGGTTCGGCCTGCGCATCCGCCTGGGGTACCCCCGCCCGGCGGAGGAACGGGCGATCCTGGACCTCCACCACGGCGGCCGGCCGGTGGATGCCGTCGAACCGGTCACGACGGCGGAGGAGATCCTGGAGCTGCAGCAGCTGGTCACCCAGGTCCACGTGGACGACAGCATCAAGGACTACCTGGTGCGGATCATCCAGGCCACCCGCGTCCACAGCGCCGTCTACCTGGGCGCCAGCCCCCGGGCGAGCCTCAGCCTGTACCGGCTGAGCCAGGCCCTGGCTGCCATCGACGGGCGCACCTTCGTCCTGCCCGACGACGTCAAGGAGCTGGCGCCCCTGGTGCTGGCCCACCGGCTGGTGCTCCAGCCCGAGGCCCGCTGGCAGGACACCGATCCGGAGGCCGTCGTCCGCGACGTGCTGGAGCACGTGCCGGCCCCGGTGGAGCGGCGGGCCGAGCGGCGGATCGGCGGGCTGCTGGGGCGGCTGGGCCCGGCCTAAGCGCCGGCGGCCCGGGCGGCGTTCGGCCGGCGGGAGGCCACCGCACCGGGGCGCCGGGCCCCGTTCAGGGTTCACGAGACGCGGAAAGCACCGGGAGGCTTGCCATGAGGCTGCAAAGCTGGGGGCTGCCCGCCTGGACGCTGGCGGCGCTCCTCTTCGCCGTGACCACCGGCGGGCCCGTCCCCTGGTTCCTGTTCAAGTTCCTGCTCGCCCTGCACCTGCTGGGCGCGGTCTGGGCCGCCCTCCTGGCCCGCGGCCTCGACGCCCATGCCCGGGTCGACCGGGCGTCGGCGACGGCCGGGGAGCGGGTGCAGGTGGAGGTCTTCGTCCACAACGGGTCGATCCTGCCCGCGCCGCGGCTCCGCCTGGCCCTGCCCGCCTGGGAGGCCACGGCCCACCCGTCCTACCCCACCGGACGAACCGGCCCCGGCGGGCCGGGCGCCCGGGGGCCAGGGGAGCGCGGCCCGGCCGCCGGCCACGGGCAGGGCCTCCCTGGGGGGCAGGCCCCCACGGGCGGGCCGGCCACGGAAGGCGCGGGGATGCCCGCCGGCGGGAGCCACCCCTCGGCCGCCGGTGCGGGCCAGGGCCCATCCGGCGGGCGCCGGGGGGCGGCCACCGGCAAGGGATGGCGCCTTGACCTCCGGCGCCGCGGCCGCCAGGCCCCGGCCGGTGGCCTGGGGGGCACCGTGCTCTACCAGAGCCTGGGACCGCTAGGCAACCTGGTCCACCGGGAGACTGTGATCCTGCCCCGGCGGGGGCGCTACACGCTCGGTCCCGTGGTCGTGGAGCTGCAGGAGCCCCTAGGGCTGTTCCGCGTCCGCCGGGTCATCCAGGCGGAGCCGGCGCTGACCGTCTACCCGCGGGCGGTGCCGGTGGACGACCTGCCGGTGCTGCCCCGCCAGCCCTTCGGCCGCCAGCGGGTCGACACCCGGGCGTGGCAGGACCCCTCGAGCCTGGCCGACGTGCGGCCCTTCCAGCCCGGGGACAACCCGAAGCACATCCACTGGAAGGTCTCGGCGCGCCTCGACGAGCTGCATGTGAAGGAGTTCGACCTCCGGGCCACCACCGACTGCTTTCTGTTCCTCGATCTCCACGGCGCCGCGGGCTCCACGGAACCGGTGCGGGAAGGGGTGGCGCCGGGCGGTGCCCTGGTGGACGAACCGGCGACCGGTTCGGCCGGCCAAGCGCCAGGGCCGGCTTCCCCGGCCGCGGCCCCGCCCCCTTCGCCCGCGGCCTGGCCCCGCCGGCCGGCGGCACCGGCCCCTTCGGGGGCCTCGCCGGGGCGGGAGGCGGCGGGCACCACGCCGCCGCCGGCTGCTGCCAGCCCGGGTGACCCCCCTCCCCAGGGACTCACAGCCGGCCTGCCGGCCGTGCACGGGGAACGTCCCGGCGCGGCAGCCCCCGCCGCCCCCGGCGTCGCCGCCGCCGCACGGCCGCCGGGCAGCCGGAACGGGCCGGACGACGGCGTCCTCGCCCTGGGTCTGGACGAAGGGGTGGCGGGGGTCGCGGCAGGCATCGGCGCGCTGGCCCTCCAGCGCGAGCTGGTGGTGGCGGCCGCGGCCCACACCGACCGGCCCCACCGGTTGCCACCGGGCCGCGGGCCCCAGCACGGGCGGCGCCTGCTGGAGTGGCTGGTCGATGTGAACCAGCCCGGCACCATGCCCCTAGCCGACTTCCTCACCGCCCAGCGCAGCTGGCTCACCCCCCGCTCGGCGGTGCTGGTGGTCACGCCCCAGCTTGATCGCCGGCTGGGACGGGTCCTGGTCCAGCTGCGCAGCCAGGGTCACGCCGTGGGCGTGTGGCTCGTCCACCCCGACCTGCCGCCCGGGACGGCCGTGGCCACCTCCCCCGCCCCGGCGGCGGGTTCAGCCGGCTCGCCCGGCTTCAATGGGGGAGCGGGGCCTTTCGCCGGCGGGCAGCCCGGTCCGGTGCTGCCCGGTATCGACCCGGCCCTGTGGCGCTGGCTGTTGACGGAGGGCATCACCGTCCATCCCGTGGCCTGGCCGCCGGCGGCAGCCGCCGGTTTCCCCGCAGCCGGGGTCGGCGGCGCCCGCTCCGGCCTGGAGACGACGGGCCCTGGGCGACCCGCCGTCTCCGTTCCCCGCCCCGCCCTCCCCCGCACCCCCGGCCTGCGGGGCGCCGCAGCCGGTGCCGCCGGCTCACCCCGCGGTCCCCGGAGGTGGTGGCGATGAACCTTGGGCCGCGTCTCCCCGGGCGGGCGGTGCGCGTTCGGGAGCGGCGAGCGAGTGGCGGGGCGGGACGCCCGGGACCGGTGCCCGTGCTCAGCGCCTGGTACCCTTTGCTGGTCGTCGCCGGCGTGGCCAGCACCATGGCCCTGATCCGGTGCCTGGCGCCCTTCCTGGGTTGGCCCGCGGGCGATCCCGAACCGGGCCGGATCGTCCTGCACCTGGCCCTGCTCCTGGGGCTTCCCGTGACCTTCCCCTGGCTGTTTCTGGCCCTGGCCGGCGCCGGCGCCGCCTGGGTGGGCTGGCTCGCCTTGCGCCGGCCCGACCACCTGGCCGCCTGGATCGACGCCGCCCTTCCGGCCCTGGGCGCCAGCCTGGCCGCCCGGTGGGCACCGGTCCTCCACGAGCTGTGGCTCGGGACCTACGAGGCGCTGCCCCCGGACCTGCTGGTGGCCGGCACGGCCCTGCCGGCGGCCGCCCACCTGATCCTGGTGTTTTTCGCTGCCCGGCGCCCCGCCCTGGCCCTGGTTCCTGCCGTGGGCGGCGGTCTGCTGGCCCTGCTGGCCTGGTTCTACGGCGACCTGCCGCGACCGGAGGGGCCGCTCCTGACCTACCTGAGCCTGGCCTTCACCTTCGTGGCCCTGGCCCGGGCGGCGGCCGAACCGGGCCAGCGGGTGCCCGGCCGGCTTGTCTTGCCCGTGGCGACCCAGGCCGTCGCGGTCATCCTGGTGGCCGCCCTGCTGGCCGGCGCCATCCCCTCCCTGGACGAACCGGCCGCCGACTGGGTGGCGGTGACCAGCGTGGCCAACCGGCTGCTGCCCTTCACCGTGGCGGACCGGGCCGGCGGCTGGGGCGCGGTGCCGGGGGCCGGCCGCGGCCTCGCGGTGGCAACCCGCCAGTTCCTGGGTGGCCCCTTCTTCCCCGACGCCACGCCGGTCATGATGGTCACCCTCTCCGGCGAGGACATCCCGGCCACCGTCTACCTGCGGGGGGCGACCCGCGTCGCCTACGACGGCCGCTCGTGGGGCCCGCCGGTGGACGTGCCCTGGGCCAGCCGCCAGGGCCTCGGGGGATGGCTGGCCGCCGGCGGTCCCGGCGGGGAGGTCTGGTACCGGGTGAGCGGCTACGGCGACCCGGAGGCACCGCTGCCGTTCATGGAGGGGGCCCGCCCCCTGGAGCAGGTCATCAGCCCCCAGGTGCCCGTTCATCCCTACCTGTACGGCGCCTTCGAGGTGCGGGAGGTGGACGGCCGGCCCCCCCACCCCCAGCCGCCCCAGCCGGGGCTCGACTACGACCCCGGGCAGGAGAACCCCGTGCTGCGGACCGCCGACAGCAGCCTGATGGTCCTGCACCCCGTGGGCGACGAGTACACCGTGCAGTCGCTGGTGCCCCGGATCGATCCGGAGGCGGCCCGGCGGGCGGCCGCCGAGGCCGAGGCGCGCCACCCCGGCTGGCGGGACGAACCCGGCCTGCGGCCCTACCTGCAGCTGCCGCCCGAGCTGCCCCAGCGGGTGCGGGATCTGGCGGCCCGGTTGACCGCGGGGGAGGACAACGCCTACGACAAGGCCCGCGCCGTGGAGGATTACCTGCGCCGCTTCCGCTACGACCCCAACATGCCCTATATGCCGCGGGACCGGGACTTCGTCGACTTCTTCCTCTTCGACCTGCAGCGGGGCTACTGCGTCGCCTTCGCCTCCGCCGCCGTGGTCCTGTTGCGCAGCGCGGGCCTGCCCGCCCGCTGGGTCGAGGGCTTCGTCGTGCCGGCCGGCGGGCGACCGGGGACCTACCCGGTGACCTATGCCCAGGCCCACGCCTGGCCGGAGGTCCTGATCCCCGGCTACGGGTGGATCCCCCTGGAGCCGACCCCGGCGTACCCGGAGGGGCCCCTGCTCCCGGCCGTCGCCCGGCCGGCCGCCCCGCCGGAGGACGACAACCTGCTGGCTCGCCCGGCGCCTCCGGTGCCCACCCCCCGGCCCCGCCCCGGCGACGATGGGGGCGAGGCGGCCACCCGTCCCCACCCCGCCGGGAGCGGCGGGACAGCGGCGCCGGCCGGGGCCTCCCCGTGGACGGTTGGCCTGCTGGGCGTCCTGGTGCCGGGCGCCGGGCTGGGGGCCGCCTGGTTCTGGTACTGGCGCCGCCGGCGCCGGCGGTTGCCGCCGGATCCGGCCCAGGCAGCCCGGGTGGTCTTCATGCGGGTCGAACGGTGGCTGGACCGCCTGGGTTACGGGCGCCCGCCGGCCCTCACCGCCCGGGAGTACGCCCGCTGGCTGGAGCGGCGGCTGCCCGCCCTGGCCCCGGCGTGGGACGAACTGGCCGGCCTCTACGAGGTGGCCCGGTACGCCCCGCCGCCGGTGGCGCTGGCGCCGGAAGCGGTGCATGCCGCTGCCCGCTCCCTCCGGCGGGCGCTGGAGGCCCATTTCGGCTGGCGGTTTCGGTGGGTGCGGCTGACCCCCGACGGTGCTGTCCTGGCGGCGGCGGTGGCGAGACGGTTGCGTGCCGCCGCCGGAGCGGTGGTGCGCCGGCTGCGGTCTGCCGCCGTACCCGTGGGACAACGGCTGCAGTCTGCCGCCGCGGCCCTGCGAGCCCCCCTTTCCGCCCGGCCCACCACCTCCGCCGGCCAAGGACGGGGACGCACCCGGGCACCTTGAGGGCGAGGGCTTCAATGGCGCCCCGCTGGCAGCGCCGCGGGCGGAGGCTTGGCAGGAAACCTGTTAACGGCGCCGCGGGCGGAGGCTTCGCAGGAGCCCCGTTGTCAGCGCCGCGGGCGGGCCCTGCGCAGGAGCCCCGTCCCCAGTGCCCGGCGGGTTCGGCGAGCAGGCCTTTGGCCGAACGGTGACCCGGGATCCCCTGCTTGCCAGGGGAATGTGGCTGGACTTCCACGGGCGACTCGTTCACAATCGTTCGTGTGTAGCCAGAAAGGGAGCGTGGACGATGGACGGGATGAACGGCAACCCACCGGGTGGCGCTCCAGCGACCGGCCCCCGCAGGGCCCGGATCGACCGGATCCTGTTCACCCGGGAGGCCATCGCCCAGAAGGTGCAGGAGCTGGCGCGCCGGATCGGGCAGGACTACGCCCAAGCTGGGGCCCTTTCCGCCAACGGCGCCGCCAGCGGCGCCCAAGCCCGCGGCGCAGCCACCGCCGGTGCCGCCGAGGGGGGGCTCCCCGCCCTGACGGTGGTGGGGATCCTCAAGGGGGCCTTCGTCTTCACGGCCGACCTGGTGCGGGCCCTGGGCGAGCTGGGCGTGCCCCTGCAGGTCGACTTCATGGCCGTCTCCAGCTACGGCTCGGCCACCCAGACCTCGGGGATCATCCGCATCTTGAAGGACCTGGACCGGCCCATCCGCGGCCAGCACGTGCTGCTGATCGAGGACATCGTGGACACCGGGCTCACCCTGCGCTACCTGCGGGAGCACCTGATGGCCCAGGGGCCCGCCTCCCTCAAGGCCTGCGTCCTGCTGGACAAGCCCGAGCGCCGGCTGGTGGACGTGCCGGTGGAATACGTCGGCTTCACCATCCCCGACGAGTTCGTCGTGGGCTACGGCATCGACTACGCCGAGCAGTTCCGCTACCTGCCCGACATCGCCTGCGTGCGGCTGGAGGACTGACCCCGCCCCGCCGGCGGCGCCCCAGTAAAAGGAAACCAGGCCCCCCATCCCGAAGTCTATACTGGCAAAGCCCGATTACCGGAAAGGGGGCGATGCCGTGTTCCGTCGCGGCCAGTGGGTGCGCCACCGCCGGTCCGGTGAACTGGGGATCATCGTCCGGCTTCGCAGCTCCCGCCAATCCATCCGCGTACGCTGGCAATCCGGTCACGAGCAAGAGTGCACCTCCGACGACGTGGAACCCTGGGATCCTCCGCCGGGCGTCGATCCCGCCCGGTTCCTGACCTCGAGCGGGGACGGTGCCCCCGGCCGGCGCAGCGCCTCAGGCGAGTGAAGCGACTCCCTAGACCGACCAAGACGCTGGACGAACCGGCGGGGCGGCGTGGCCCCATGGGGTCGCGCCGCCCCGTGCCGTCGTGGGCATCTTGTGGGCATCTTATGCCCGTGAGGGAACCACGCCCGCAGTCCCGCGCCCAGACGCGCCCCCATCCCCCGGCGGTGGTCGCCCGCCGGCTGCCGGCCACCGGCCGGCGCCTGGCCGCCGAGGCGGCGTTGCTGTTGGTTTACGTCACCTCGGTCCTGCCGGCCGTCGACCGGGCCCTGGGCCGGTGGGAGGCGCAGGCCGCCCGCATTCCGGACCCCGAGCTGCGGCGGCAGGCCCTGGCCAGCATCCGGACCAAACGCTTCCACTGCGAGGGCGGCGCCGTCTTCGCCGCCGCGGTGCCCCGCGCCCGCCGCCCGGCCCTGATCGAGGCCATCGTGGCCCTGCAGACCATCAGCGACTACCTGGACAACCTCTGCGACCGCAGCGAGAGCCTGGACCCCGCCGACTACCGGCAGCTGCACCAGGCCATGCTGGACGCCGTCACCCCGCCCGGGGTGGAACCCGCCGCCGCGGGAGCCACCGGCTTGCCCGGCCGGAGGGCCCGGCCCGCACCCCGGGCTGCCATGGCCGCCGGCCGGATCGCGATGGCGGGCGGCCGGACGGCCACGCCCCGCGACCCGGGCATTGCCCTCCCGGCCGGCGGGTCCCGCGGTCCTGCGACGGGCCGGGCAACGCTCCCGGGGGCCAGCCCGCCGGCCCCCACCGTCCGGCCCCTTTCCGGGGGCGGGGGCTACTATCGCCTTCACCCTCACCAGGACGACGGCGGTTACCTGGCGGACCTGGTGGCCACCTGCCGCCGGACCCTGGCGGCCTTCCCCGGTTATGCCCGGGTGGTGGAACCGGTGCGGCGCCTCGTCGCCCTCTACAACGACCTGCAGGTCAACAAGCACGGGGACCGGGCGGGGCGGCTGCCCCGCCTGGAAGGGTGGTACGGGCGGGAAGCCGGACCCTGGCGGGGACGCCTGGCGTGGTGGGAGTTCGCAGCCGCTTGCGGCTCGACCCTGGGGGTCTTCGCCCTGTTCCGGGAGGCCCTGCTTCACCCCGACCCGCCGCCCGAACGGGTGGCCGCCCTGACCGGCGCCTACTTTCCCTGGATTGGCGGGCTTCACATCCTGCTGGACTACTTCATCGACCAGGCGGAGGACCGCCTGGGGGGTGACCTCAACCTGGTGCGCCCCTACGGCGGGCCCGAGCGGGCGGCCCAGGGTCTGGCCGCCTTCGCCCGGGAGGCGGCCCGCCGGGCGGAGGCGTTGCCCGAACCGGCCCTGCACCGGCTGGTGGTCGACGGGTTGCTGGGCCTCTACCTGACCGATCCCAAGGTGGCCCAGCAGGGCCTGGAACCCGTGGCCCGGGCCCTGGTCGCCGCGGGCGGAGCCGGGGCACGCCTGTGCTTCGCCGCCAGCCGGCTCGTCCGGCGCTGGAGGAACCGGCCCCCGGGCAAGCGGCACCGGGGGATCCCGCCGGGTTCGGCCTAGGGGCCGGTTCGTCCCGATCGAGGCCGGCGCGGTCGAGGCCGCCCGGTCGAGACCGGCCCGACCCCGGCTGGAACCCCCCGGCAGGAACCGGCCCGCCCGGGAACCTATCCGTCCCCTGGGGGGTTGGGCGCGGGCCCGCTGCCGGAACGGGGCGGGCCGCCGCCCGCCCGCTGGCCCGGGTGCTCCTCCTGAACAGGCGCGCCGGGCAGCAGCCGGGCCCAGTGCTCGATGATCTCCCGGCGGCGCACGATGCCGATGAAGCGGCCGCGGTCGTCGACGACGGGGACGAAGCTCTGGGCGGCCGCCAGGCGGATCAGGTCGGCCACGTCGGCGTAGATGGACACGGGCTGGTAGCGGAACCGGCGGGGGATGTCGGCGACCCGGATGCGCTCGGCCTGCTCGAAGGTGAAGTCGCGGGTGCCCTTGATGTACCAGAGGATGTCGCCTTCCGTCAGGGTACCGGCGTAGCGCCCATCGTCGTCCACCAGGGGGACCGCCGAGTAGCGGTGGTGCTCCATCCGCTCCATGGCCTGGCGCAGGGTGTGGCGCGGGCTGAGCCAGACCACCTCGGCCTTGGGCAAAAGGAAGAAGGCCACGTTCACGGCCATCACCGCCTTCATCTTAGACCATCCCCGGCGGCGGTGCCCCTTGGGGTCGGGCCGGGTACCCCTTGGGGCTAGGGCGGGTGCCCCTTGCCCAGGCGCTGGTGCCCCTGGGGGCCGGCGCGAAGGCCCCTTGCCCAGGCGCGGATGCCCCTTGGGGCCGGGTGCCCCTTGGGCCGGGCCGGGTGCCCTTGGGCCGGACCGGGTGGCGGCGCCTGCCCGGGACCCTACCCCACGGCGACGGCCTGCGCGGGACTCGATGCCGGCCACGGCCGCTGGCCCGGCACCCGGCCGGCTCGCGGCGGCCTTGCCGCGGGCCCGGCCGGTCCGCGCATCGCCATCCCTCCGAATCCGGAAGGACTGGGGGCGTTCGTGCCGAATCCTGGTGCCATCATGGCCACGCCCCGCGCCCTTTCGTCCCTACGGATGCCACCCCCCGCCGCCCTCCCCGTGCGCCGGGCCATGGCGGGGGTCCTGATCGGCGCCACCCTCTGGGGCCTGTCGGGCACGGCGGCCCAGCAGCTGATGCAGGGGTACGGGGTGACGCCCCACTGGCTGGTGACCACCCGGATGCTGGTGGCCGGGCTGTTGCTCCTAATCACCAGCCGGCTGCAGGGGACCCCGGATCTGCTGGGGCCCTGGCGCGAGTCCAGGGGCCGCCGGCAGCTGGTGGTCTTCGCCCTGGGCGGGCTCGTGGGCGTGCAGTACAGCTACATGGCCTCCATCGCCCTGGGCAACGCCGCCACTGCCACCTTCCTCCAGTACCTGGGGCTGGCCTTCGTCACGGTGTACGAGGTGGTCCGCTGGCGCCGGCGCCCCCAACCCCGGGAAGGGGTCGCCCTCCTGCTGGCGTTGGGCGGCACGCTGCTGCTGGCCACCGGCGGCTCCCTCCACCGGCTGGTGGTGCCGGCCGGCGCCGTGGCGTGGGGGTTGATCTCGGCCCTGACCCTGGCCTTCTACACCCTCTCGGGAGCGGGCCTCTTGCGCCGCTGGCCGCCGGCCCTGGTCATCGGCTGGGCGATGCTGGTGGGCGGAGCGGCCATGGCCCTGGTGGCGCCGCCCTGGCGGCCCGGCCCCCAGCCGGTGGCGTGGGACGCCGGGGCCGCCGGCCTGTGGCTGTTCGTGGTGGTGGGCGGCACCCTGCTGGCGTTCACCCTCTACCTGGCCAGCCTGCGATATCTGCGGCCCTCCCAGACCAGCCTGCTGGCCTGCATGGAGCCCCTGGCCGCCGCGGCCTCGGCGGCCCTCTGGCTGGGCGTGCCCTTCACCGGCCCCATGGCCGTGGGCGGGGCGGCGGTGCTGGCGGCGGTGCTGATGCTCTCGGCCCGGGAGCCCCGGGGTCCGGGGACCTCCCCGGCCCTTTGACGCCGGGGACCGCAGTGGGACCCGGTCGCCTTGAGGCCTTCCGGGCCCCTGGGGGGCGTTACCTGGGGGCGGTTATGCCCCGTCGCCGTGCCGGTTCCCGCCGTCGTGCCGGTTCCGGCCCGGGTAGACCGGCAATTCCAGCAGGCGCCCGCCCGGCCCGCGGGTTGCGGCGAACCGCAAGGCGGCGGCGATCTCGCCGGGGTCGATCCAGCCGCGGGGATCCGCCTCCGGCATGGCCTGCCGGTTTGCCGGCGTGTCCACCACCCCCATGGGGTAGACCACCACCACCCGGATGCCCGCCTCCCCCGCCTCGGCGTCCAGGGAACGGAGGAAGGTGGCCACCGCCGCCTTGGCCGCCGCGTACAGGGCCGCCCGCGGACCCGCACCCCGCCAGGCGGGACCGGCGGCGAAGCCGGCGATGAACCCCCCGCCCTGCTCGAGCATGAAGGGCAACACCGCCCGGACGGCATGGAACAGGGTGCGGACGTTGACGTCGAAGAGGCGCTCGTACTGGGCCGGGTCGACCTCCTGGATCCGGCCGCCGGCGTAGGTGCCGACGGTGTGGATGAGCCCGTCGATGCGCCCCAGGTGCCGGTGAACCTGCCGGGCCATCGTCTCGGACGCGCCGGCCTGGGTCAGGTCGACCGGGAAGGCCACGGCCCCGACCTCCCGGGCCCGCGACACCAGGGCCTCACCGGGCAGGTCCGCCAGGGCCAGCCGCGCCCCGGCGCCGGCAAAGGCCCGGGCGATGGCCCCCGCGATGGCCCCGGCGCCGCCGGTGATGAGCCACGCCTGCCCTGCCAGGTCACCATCGGCCATGGGAAGCCCCCCTCACTTCCGCGTTCCCGGTTCCCCGCGATCCCGCTCCCCGCGGGCTGGGCCGGCCCGGGTCCGCCCGTCGCTTCCCGGGCCTGACCGGGCCCGCCCAGGGCGAACCGGGGGCGGGTCTCAGACCCCGCCCCCGGCACCCGTCTGCGGTTCAGATGGTGCCCCGGTCAGCACTCGCTGTAGCCACAGGCTAGGCACTTGCTGCAACCCTCTTCGTGGACCAGCGCGTGGCTGCCGCACTCGGGGCACAGGTTCATGCTCAGCTCGCGGCCGTTGCCGCCGGTGATCCGCGGGGCGGGGGTCTCCGCCGGCGGCCGGCCCGGCGTGCCGTCGATCACCAGCGACTGGGCGCCTGCACCGGCGATGCTCCGCGTGCCGTTGCCGTTGGAGCGCGGGGCCTCCCCGTGCCCCTCTCCGGCGACCTCGCTGGCCCCCGCGGCGCCGGCCTGGCCCGCCCGGGCCGCCGCCACGGCCTCCCGGGCCTGCTGGGCCGGATCGGCCGCGAAGACCGTCAGCTGCCCCGCGGCCACCTCGTCGACGGGATCCCGCTCGATCTTGCCGGCCAGGTAGTCGTCCAAGAACTGGGCGATAGCGTCGGGCACCGATAGCACCCGGTTGGGGCCGAAGCCCACCGAGCGGCTGCCGCCGATGCCGCGCAGCTGCTCCACCACCTCGTGGGGGTCGACGCCGGCCCGGAAGGCCAGGGAGACCAGCCGGGCGATGGCCTCGGTGAAGGCAGCCACGTCGGACCCCGCCTTGCCGATCTGGGCGAACAGCTCGAACGGATAGCCGTTGAAGGTGTTGAGCGTCAGGTACAGGTTGCCCAGGGGCGTGGTCCGCCGGACGGTGAAGCCGTTGAGCTTGCTCGGCCGCTCGATGGGCCGGATCTGCCCCCAGGTCACCTTGAGCCCGCCGGCGATGCCCGGCGCCCCCGCCACGGCGACGGCCGGAGCCGGGCCGCCCGCGTCCACGTCCGCCTGGCCCGCGGCGCCGGCCGGGGCGCCACCGGCCTGGGAGGCTCCCTGGCCCGCCTTGCCCTTGCCGCCCTCGTCCAGCTTGTGCAGCACGCCCTCGCGGCTACCGTCACGGTAGTAGGTGATGCCCTTGCACCCCAGCTCGTAGGCCAGGTTGTACAGGGTCCGCACCTGGTCGACGGTGTGCTCCCGCGGCGCGTTGACGGTCTTGGAGATGGAGGCGTCGACGTACTGCTGGATCACCGCCTGCATGCGCACGTGCTCCTCGGGCGTCAACTGGTCGGCGGAGACGAAGTAATCCGGCACCGGCTCGCCGGGGTGCTCGTCCAGCCACTTCTGGTACAGCTCGTGGTAGACGATGTGGGTGCCCGTGCGGTCCGTCCGCTTGAAGGAGAAGGCGAACACCGGCTCGATCCCCGAGCTGACGCCGGCCAGCAGGCTGGTGGTCCCGGTGGGCGCCTGGGTGAGCAGGAACCCGTTGCGGATGCCGTGCTCGGCGATCAGGCGCCGGATGTCCTCGGGTAGCCGCTGGATGAACCAGCCCTGCAGGTACTTCTCCTTGTCGAAGAGGGGGAAGGCCCCCTTCTCCTTGGCCAGCAGCGCCGACGTGCGGTACGCCTCGTCCCGGATCAGGCGGTAGACCTGGTCGCAGACCTCGAAGGCCTTCTCGCTGCCGTAACGGACCCCCAGCTTGATCAGCATGTCGGCCAGGCCCATGGTTCCCAGGCCGATGCGCCGGATGCCGTACCGCTGGGCCTTCTCGTTCTCGGGGAAGAAGTACTCCGTGGCGTCGATCACGTTGTCCAGGAAGCGCACGGCGATGGACACCGTCTCCCGGAGGCCCTCCAGGTCCAGTTCACCATCCTGGACGAACGCGGCCAGGTTGATGGCGCCCAGGTTGCAGACGCCCCAGGGGCCCAGCGGCTGCTCGCCGCAGGGGTTCACGCAGTTGATGGTCTCGCAGTACCAGGTGTTGGACCGCTTGTTGACCCGCTCCATGAAGACGACGCCGGGCTCGCCCGAGGCCCACGCCGACTCGCAGATCAGCTCCCACAGGTCCCGGGCCCGCACGGTCTTGTACACCTTGCCGTTCCACTTCAGGTCCCAGGGCTGGTCCTGCTTCACCGCCTCCATGAAGGCGTCGCTGATGCAGACGGAAAGGTTGGCGTTGGTGATCTTGGTCAGGTCCCGCTTGACGGTGATGAACTCCTCCACGTCGGGGTGGTCGTCGTCCAGCATCAGCATCAGGGCGCCGCGGCGGCTGCCGCCCTGGATCACGCTGCCCGTGGCGGTGCTGTACACCTCCGCCCAGGACACGGGCCCGCTGGCCGTGCCGTTGACCCCCTTGACGTAGGTCCCCCGCGGCCGCAGCGTCGACAGGTTCACCCCCACGCCGCCGCCCCGGGACATGATCTCGACCATCAGGGAGACGTTGTCCATGATCCCCTTGCGGCTGTCCTCGGGGGAGGGGATCACGTAGCAGTTATAATAGGTCACCTTGTTCCCCGTGCCGGCGCCGGCCAGGATGCGACCGCCGGGAACGAACTTGAAGCCGTCCAGCGCCTGGCGGAAGCGCCGCTCCCACTCCTCCCGCCGGTCCGGCTCCTCCACCTCGGCGATGGCCCGGGCGACCCGGTCCCACATCTCTTCCGGCGACGACTCCACCGGCTTCCCGTCGGGTCCTTTCCGGGCGTAGCGATCCAGGAAGACGGTCTTCCGGATACCCGTCAGTTCCATCGGCGGTCCTCCTTCTCCTGAACGCGATCAGGCCATGATACGGCGAGCGTCCATGAACGGCAACGGCTGAAAACTTAAGGCGGCCCAGCGATCCCGGGATCTCAGGGATCCAGGGCGGGGGCGGGCGGTTCGGCAGGGGCTTGTCCCCCCTGGGAACGCCGCGGGACGGCCTCCTCCCCCGGATCCGGGGCCGGCGCCGCGGCCGCGCCCTCCGCCGGGTCCGCGGCGGCCGCCCCGCCCGCCACCGCGGAGCCGCCCGGGGCCGGAGCCGGTTCGTCCCCGGCCAGGAGCCGGTCCAGCTCGCGCCGGAAGGTCTCGATGTCCTTGAACTGGCGGTAGACCGAGGCGAAGCGGACGTAGGCCACCTGGTCCAGGCGCCGGAGGCGCTCCATCACCATCTCGCCGATGACGCGGGATTCGACCTCCTTGTCAAAGCGGCTGCGGAGCTCCCGCTCGATCTCGGCGGCGATGGCCTGGAGGCGCTCCAGTTCCACCGGGCGCTTCTCGCAGGCGGTCAGCATGCCCCGCAACACCTTGTCGCGATTGAAGGGCTCGCGCCGGCCGTCCTTCTTGATGACCAGGAGGGGGGTCGCCTCGACCTTCTCGTAGGTCGTGAATCGCTCCCCGCAGACCTGGCACTCCCGCCGCCGGCGAACGGCCATGCCCTCCTCCGTCGGCCGGGAGTCCAGCACCCGGGTATCGGGTGCGTGGCAGCGCGGGCAACGCACCGGCTCACCCCCTGCCCCGAACCGGATCGGACGAACGCGGCTTGCCGGCGAGCCGGGCGGGCGTCCCGTCGACGCCGGCGCCGGCGCGGCCGGCCCCTGCCACCGGCAACGATGCGGCGCCCACACAACAACATCTAGGCGCCGCGACACGATCCAACACCATATGTAGGCGTTCGCCCACTTGGCCGGGATTCGCTACGGGTCGTCCATTTCCTGCCGGCCGGAAAGACACCCGGGGGCGAGTTGGGATCGCCCCCCTGCAGGTTGCGCCACCGCCGCCGGGGATGCAACCCCGCTGACAGGGCGTGGCACGGGATCCTGGCGCGGGAGGGAATACTATCGTCCTGGATCGGGAACCTTCGCCCCGGCACCCTTCACGGCTTTTGCCGGTCCCGGCGACGGAGGAACCCGGCCGGGCGGCCTGGCCGGGGCGCGGACGAGATCGGATGGCGACCGGAGCCGGTCCCGGCATAATCCGGTGTGCAACCCTTGCGGGTGGAAAGGCTCTTTGTGTAGTGTGAAGTGGTAGACGTGCGGGGTCCCGCCGCGAACCGGCTCGCCGCCGCGGTGGGCGCCGGGCCGCGGTTCGGCCCCAGCAGGACATCCGCCCTGCCGGCCGGATCACGCCCCGGTGCTGCAGCGGCCCGCCCGGTCCGGCCCCGCCACCGCGCCGCCGCGCAGCGCCCGTTCCTCCCGTCGCCGGGCGCTGCCCCCTGCCGGGGACCGGGTCCCCGTCGCCCCAACCCGCCCCGGGGGCGGCAAGACTTGTCGGGCGGAAGGAGGAGCTTCCCGTTGAGCCGGGTTGATACACCGGAGCAGCAGCCGCCGGCGTCCGGGGGGCGCAAGTCGCTGATCGGACGGCTTGCCGACTGGATCTTCAACAGCGCCCTCTGGAAGTCGATGTACATGAACCCGTACCCGCGGGACCGGCGCACCCGCGGCCTGGCGGTCCTGAACAGCCTCTTCTTGCACCTGCATCCGGGCCGGATCACCCGCCAGGCGCTGACGTTCCGCTACACCTTCGGTCTCGGCGGCACGTCCTTCTTCATGTTCATCCTGCTGACGGTCACCGGCGTCATCCTCATGTTCTACTACATCCCGTCGGTGCCCCAGGCCTACTTCAGCATCGAGGACCTGGAGACCACCGTCGCCTTCGGCCAGTTCTTCCGCAACATCCATCGCTGGGCGGCCCACGCCATGGTGCTGCTGGTGTTTCTACATATGGTACGGGTCTTCTACACCGGCGCCTACAAGCCGCCCCGGCAGTTCAACTGGGTGATCGGCGTCATCCTGCTGGTCCTGACCTTCCTGATGAGCTTCACCGGCTACCTGCTGCCGTGGGACCAGCTGGCCTACTGGGCCGTCACCGTGGGTACCAACATGGCGGGGGCGACGCCCTTCGTCGGTGACAAGCTGAAGTTCCTCCTCATCGGCGGTTACGACATCAACCAGAACACCCTGATCCGCTGGTACACGCTGCACGTCTTCGCCCTGCCGCTGGTGGCGGCCGTGTTCATGGGCATGCACTTCTGGCGGGTGCGCAAGGACGGCTTCTCCCGCTGACGGCGTATCCGGCCGGCTCGAAGCCGGCTCGAAGCCGCCTTGAGGCCGGCGGAAGGGCGGCGTCCTCCGGCCCCGGGCCGCGGGGCGCCGCCAGCGCGACACGGCATCACCGGTAGGGCATGAGGAGGGAAGTCCCGTGGCACAGCCACAACCGGCGACGACCGCGACCGGCGGGGAGCCGCAGCGGCCCAATCCCAAGGAGCAGGTCACGGTCTGGCCCCACCTGCTGCTGATCGAGTTCGTCGGGGCCCTGATCTACACCATCGGGCTGTCGCTGCTGGCCATCCTGATCAAGGCGCCGCTGCTGGAACTGGCGAATCCGACCCACACGCCCAATCCGGCCAAGGCGCCGTGGTACTTCCTGAACCTGCAGGAGCTGCTCCTGCACATGCACCCGAGCCTGGCGGGCGTCATCGTGCCGGGCCTGGCCCTGGTGCTGATCGCCGCCATCCCCTACATCGACACCGACCCGTCGGACACCGGCGTGTGGTTCTCGGGTCCCAAGGGCCTGAAGATCTTCAAGTTCTCCTTCGTCTACACGTCGCTGATCGTGCTGGGGCTGATCCTCTTCGACGCCTTCTTCGCGGTCAGCGTGGGCGGCGTCGACTACATCGGCACCCGCGGCCTGGTGGCCGCCATCATGCGGCTCTTCATGAGCCCCGAGGCGATCCACGCCAACGCCCAGATCGTCGAGTACATCGCCGGCGTGGTGGTCCCGCTGATCGTCATGGCGGCCGTGCCCGGCGGGCTGGCGGCCATCGTCCGGCGGCGCTACCAGGCCAACACCCGGGAGACCATCATCGCCCTGTTCACCGTCTTCGTCGCGTCCTACTTCGTCCTCACCATCATCGGGACCGGCTTCCGCGGCGAGAGCCTGCACCTGGTCTGGCCGTGGCAGCTGGAGCCGCCCCACTGACCGGCGGCGGGCGGAGTCGGCATTCGGTGGCATGTTCTTGGTGCTGGAGGGATTGACGGATGGCCGAGGATCGCGAGCGTAGCCCGGAGACCGGGGAGGGACAGGCCGAACCGGCCGGAGGAGCCCAAGGCCCCGCGCCGGCGGCCGAAGGACCGGCGGGTGGAACCGGCGCCGCCGGCGGCGCGCAGCCTGCCGGTGAGGGCGCTGCCCCCAAGCCCAAGGTCGATCCGGAGAAGCTGGCGGCCGCCAAAGCCGCGGCGGCCAAGGCGGCTGCGGCCAAGGCGGCGGCGGCCCGGGGTGCCGGAGCCGGTGCCGCGGCGGGCGCCGGTGCCGCTGCCGGTGGGGGCGCCGCCCGTCCTGCGGCCCGGGCCGGCGGCCACGGCGGTGCCGCGGCGGCCCGGCGGGAGGAACCGGTCACCCGGCGGACCTTCCTCCACTGGGCCCTGTGGGGTTCGGCCCTGCTCTGGCTGGGCCAGTTCGCCGGCCAGTTCGGCAACTACTTCTGGCCCCGCAAGGTCGGCTTCTTCGGGCAGAAGATCAACATCGGCCCCGCGTCCAACTACCCGGTGGGCACCGTCACCAAGGTCGACGCGGGCAAGTTCTACCTGGTGCACGTGGAGCAGGGCATGATCGCCCTCTACTGGCGGTGCACCCACCTGGGCTGCACGGTGCCGTGGAAGCCGGAAGAGCGGCCCGACGCCGGCGGCTGCTTCTGCTGCCCGTGCCACGGCTCCCAGTTCAACAAGGTTGGGGAGAAGATCGGCGGCCCGGCGCCGCGGCCCATGGACTACTTCCCCATCGAGATCGACGCCGCCGGCAACGTCTGGGTCGACACCGGCCGCGTTCAGCAGCGCACGGCCTTCAGCCCCGACCAGTTGACGCCGGTGTCCTGACGGCCGGGAGGCCGGAAGCCGTGCCGGCGGCTAGGGCCGGCCGCCGGCCGGTTCGTCCGGCGCGGCTGGGCCCGTGGGAGAGGCCACGCCGAGGCCGGCCGGTGGGTGGCAGGGGTCCCAGCCGGGACCCGGTGCGGCAAGGAGGTGCAGCCCGATGTTCGAGGTCCTCGAGTCCGTCGAGCTTTTGGCCGTCATGATCGTGATCTTTCTGTGCTTGTGGGCGGTCGACACCGTGGAGCGCTTCACGGGCCGCCCGCTGGAGAAGGCCGACGAAGACGACTGAAGCCCGCCCGCGCGGAAAGGAGTCGCAGCCTTGAGCAAGCGGAAAGTGGTCGCCCTGGCCCTCCTCTGGGCGCTGATCCTGATCATCCAGGGGTACTGGCTCATGGAGAGCCAGCGCATGAGCAAGGCGTCGGCCGCGGCGCGGGAGGAACAGGCCGCCCACGGCGCCCAGCTCTACGCGCAGAACTGCATGCTCTGCCACGGACCCGTCGGCGAGGGCATCATCGGCCCGCCCCTCAACCGGGAGGAGTTCCGGGCCGAGGGCAAGACGCCGATCCAGGCCGCGACGATCCAGGACTTCTTGACCAAGACCATCGCCCGCGGCCGCCCCGGGTTCGACCACAACACCTGGAAGATCGAAGACGGCAAGATCCACTCCTACACGCGGATGCCGACCTGGGCCACGTCGGACAACGGGCCCCTCAACGAGCAGCAGATCCGCGACCTGGTCACCTTCCTGATGTACGGCAACTGGTCCGAGCCCCAGAAGTACGCCGGGGCGCCGGAGGTGGCCCGGTTGACGGTCACCGAGTACGTGGAGAACCCGGACACCGGCCAGCAGGAGCCGCGGACCCGGCCCGTCACCGCCCAGGACCTGGACGTCAAGGCCGCCGGCTTGACCGACGAGGAGAACCAGCAGGCCAAGGAACTCTTCGTGAAGATGACGTGCATCCAGTGCCACACCCTGGGCAGCTACGGCGGCGTCATCGGACCCAACCTGAGCCGGGCCGGCGAGTGGCTGCCGAGCCTGGAGTTCACCGAGCGGTGGATCAGCGATCCCCAGTCCTTCGCGCCGGAAGAGCGGATGCCCACCGTCTGGCACGGCCAGGGCACCCCGGTGGATCTGACGGAGACGTATCGTAAGGAAGCCGAGAAGTTCCGCAGCATCATGCCCTCCTTCAAGGACGCCATGACCCCGGACCAGATCCGGTTGCTGGCCCGGTTCCTGATGGGTCTGGGCGACGTGGAGCAGCGCAACGCCCAGGCGGGGCCGGCCGCCGGTGCGGAAACGGGCCAGGGCCAGGGGCAGGGTGGTGGCTCGGGCGCCGCTGGCGGTTCGGGCGGCGGTTCCTGAGACCGGCGGAAGCAGGCGACATGGCGGTCCATGACACCGGCGAGGGGCACTGGGGAAGGACGGGTGCCCCTCGCCCTTTTTGCGGACGAACCGGCGCCCGGACCATCCTGACCGCTGCGGACCGGCCAATGCGGTATCCTGGTGCTGCCGGTTCCACCGCCGAGGAGGGACAAGCCGCATGGAGAGCTCGACCAGGGCGCTGACCGGGGAGGCGGAAGCCGGGGCGGCGGCCGGGGCCGCGATCGGCCCGTCCGGCTGGATCGGACGTCCGCCGGCGCCGCCGGGGATCCCCTGGACATGGGGGCTGGCCTGCCTGGCGCTGGGCTGGGGAGCGGGGTCGCTGTTCCGCCTGCGGCAAATGCTGGGGATCAACATCCTCGACATGTTCGGATTCTGGTGCCTGGTGGGGGCGGGCCTTGCGGCGGCCCGTTTCTTCACCCTCCTGCAGGTGGCCGACGGCCGGCGGCGGCTCTTGGAGGCGCTGGATGCCTTGCCCGGCGACCGGGTGCGGGTCGCCCTGCCGCCGCCCATCGCCGGGGGCCCGCCCGGGCGCGGGGCAGCGGAATTCCTGGTCTCCGGCCCACGCCGGGCCTGGGTGATCGGAACCCTGGACCTGTCGGCGGCGACCCGGCGCCGCTCGGCCCAGCGGGTCCTGGTGCGGGCCGCGGAGCGGCTGGCGGCCAAGACCCGCGCCGTGGCCGCGTCCTTAGCCGCCGAGGGCCTCCAATGGCCTGCGGGCGTCGAGGGGATCCTGGTCCTGACCCGGCGTCCGGTGGGCGGCCCCATTCTTGAGTACGGGGTCTGGCAGGTCAACCCGGAGCAGGTGTCCAAGGTTCTGGAAGAACGGGACCAGGCCGCCGGCGCCGAGCCTCCCGAGCGCACCGGCACCAGCCCGGGCACCAGCCCCGGCTCGAGCTCCGTTTTCGGCAACGCCGGCGCGGCCGCCCGGGGCGGCACGGCCGGTGGGCCCCATGCCGCGGGACTGGCGCGATGGTACGCTCAGGTCGAGGGGACAAGCCGGGCGGGCCGGCGGCGCCGGCCGCGCCGGCCCGCCCGCCGGGCCACGCCGCCCCGGCCGGCCCCCGGCGAGAACCAACCGCCGGGCGGTGGCGACGCCTGACCCGCCCGCTGGGGCGGCCGAGGCCTCGCAGGAGGCCCCTTGCCGGCAGTCCGTTCGTCCAAGGAGGCAAGGCGTGTCGATGCCCTCGTTCCTTCAGGTGGCCGTGCTGATGGCCGTGGTGATCACAGCGGCCAAGGGGGCCGGGGCCCTGTCCCGGCGCCTCGGCCAGCCCGCCGTGTTCGGCGAGCTGTTGGCCGGGATCCTGCTGGGACCGACCCTGCTGGACGTTCTGCACTGGCCCGTGTTCACCGACGCGGAGTACCTGGGCCGGCTGACCCGGGACCTGGCCGAACTGGGCGTGATCTTCCTCATGTTCATGGCCGGCCTCGAGACGGACCTCGGGGAGATGCGCAAGGTGGGGGCGGCGGCCTTCGCCGGGGCCACGGGCGGGGTGCTGCTCCCCTTCGCCGGCGGCACGGCCCTGGGCATCGCCTTCGGCTTTCCGCTGTACGAGAGCATCTTCATCGGCACGATCCTCACGGCCACGTCGGTGAGCATCACGGCCCAGACCCTGCTGGAGCTGGGGCGGCTGCGCTCCCGGGAAGGGACCACCATCCTGGGCTCCGCCGTCATCGATGACGTGATGGGGATCGTCATCCTCTCCGTCGTGGTGGCCCTCCACCAGGCAGGGCTCGCGTCGGGGACGGGTGGACCCGGTCTGGCCGCCGGCGCGCCGGAGGCCGGCGGGACGGCCACCGGCCACGGGGGGACGGGCGCGGGCCTCTTCCCCATCCTCCTGATCATCCTGCGCATGGCGGTCTTCTTCGCGGCGGCGGTGGCCGCGGGCCGGTGGGTGCTGCCCACCCTGCTCCGGCGGGCGGCGCGCTGGCCGGGTACCGAGCCCCAGTTCGCCATGGCGCTGGTGACCGGGCTGCTGCTGGCGGTGGCGGCCGAAGAGCTGGGCGGCGTGGCTGCCATCACCGGCTCCTACCTGGCCGGCGTGATGCTGACCCTGCACCCGGACCTCAAGGAGGCCCTGGAGGAGCGCCTGTCCGTCCTCGCCTACAGCTTCTTCGTCCCCATCTTCTTCGTCAACATCGGGCTGGAAGCGGACCTGGTGGACGCCCTGGCCGCCAGTGGTCCAGCCTTCGTCCTGCTGATCCTGGCCGTCGCCGTGGCGGGCAAGATCGTCGGCTCGGGGCTCGGCGTGCGCCCCTTCGGCTTCGGCTGGCTCGAGTCCCTGCGGGTGGGCATCGGCATGGTCAGCCGCGGCGAGGTGGCCCTGATCGTGGCGGGCATCGGCCTCCAGGAGGGCGTGATCTCCCAGGCGGTGTTCTCCGTCATGGTCGTCATGACCCTCTTCACCACCCTGATCACGCCCATCCTGCTGCGCTGGTCCTTCGGGCGGGCTTCGGGCTCGCCGTCGGGGGCCGCCGCCTATGCGCCGCTGCCGGGACCGCGGTCGGGCGAAGCCGATTGACGCCAGCCCCGATCCGGCCGGCGGGACGAACCGGCCCCTGGGCACGCCTCCCCCCTTGACCTGCCTGCCCGGGGGCGGTCGAAGATCGTGGGGCCGAGGGCCCTGCGGCGGCGGGCGAAAGGAAGGGGGCGAGCGCCATGCGGTTCCTGGTGGCCGTCGACGGATCGCCGCCGTCGGGCCGGGCGGTGGAGTGGGCCGGGCGGCTGCTGCGCGGCGATTCCGAAGCGGAACTGATCCTGCTCCACTGCGTGCCCGGCATGAGCGGCGACCTGTTCGTGGGTCCCGACGCGGTCGACCGGTTCCTTGAGGAGTCGGAGCGCCTGGGGCAGTCGATCCTGGAAGCGGCGGCCCGGCGGCTGCCGGCGGATGGACCCCGGGTCCAGACGGTGCTGCGCCGGGGCGACCCCGGCCGGGTCATCGTGGCCGAGGCCGAGGAGCTCCGTCCGGATCTGGTCGTCCTGGGACGGCGCGGCCTGGGCCGGCTTTCCTCGACGCTGCTGGGCAGCGTCAGCGGCTACGTCGTCCAGCACTGGCGCGGGCCGGTGCTGACGGTCCCCTGAGGCAGGGCTGGCGTCCGCAGCGGGCCCGGCGCCACCGCCGGGCTCACCGCCGGGCGCCCCACCCGCCGGCCCGTCACCGGCGACGGCGCCGTCCGGTCCTCGGAGCCTCCCGCCGGAGCCGGGCCGGCAGCCACAAGGGGCGGCAGTGGGCACAAGGGGGGCGGCGGCCTTCCTTTCAGGCCGCCGCCCCCCTTCCGTTCACCGCCATCGCCCGTTCCATTGCACCCGGCGCACGGCGCGCCCGGCCGTGGGCGCGGCCTTCCCCCGTGGCGCCGGGCGGGTGCACCGGCTGGACCGGCTGCCCCCCCAAGGCTCACCGGCTCACCGGTCCCGCATCAGAAGCTGCGCCCGCCCAGGGCCATCAGGGAGACCTCGGCCCAGCGCACGAAGGCTTCGGGCCACAGGCCCAGCACCAGGGTGAAGAAGACGCACACCACCAGCGCCGTCCAGATCGGTGCGGGCACCGGCACGGGCGTGTCGGGCACCGGCTCCTTCTCCGGCGAGACCACGTACATGTAGCGGACCAGGTTGTAGTAGTAGCCCACCGAGATCACGCTGTTGAGCGCCACCACCACCGGCAGCCAGTAGTTCCCCGCGGCGATCAGCGAGCGGAAGACGGAGAACTTGGCCATGAACCCGGCGGTCGGCGGCAGCCCGACCAGGGAGACCAGGAAGACGACCAGCAGCGCCGCCAGCAACGGCTCCCGCCGCGCCAGGCCGGCGAAATCCCGCAGCTCCCGGCCCTCCCCCTGCACCTGCAAGGCGGTGATCACCGCGAAGGCGCCCACGTTCATGAAGGTATAGGCCATCACGTAGTATAGCACCGCCGGCCGGCTCAGTTCGGTGGCCGCGGCGATGGCCGCCAGGATGTACCCCGCCTGGGCGATGGACGAGTAGGCCATCAGGCGCTTGACGTCGGTCTGCCGCAGGGCGGCCACGTTGGCCACCGTCATGGTCAGCACGGCCAGGATCACGAAGGCGATCTGCCAGCTGCCCTGGGCGCCGCCCAGGCCGCCGTAGAAGACCCGCAGGATGGCGGCGAAGGCCGCCCCCTCGGAGGCCACGGCCAGGTAGGCCGTGATGGGCGTGGGCGCCCCCTGATAGGCGTCGGGAAGCCACAGGTGGAAGGGCACCGCGCCCGCCTTGAAGGCCAGGCCCGCCAGGACGAAGGCGATGCCCAGGGCCAGGACCGGCGCGGGCAGCGGGCCCGCGGTGGCCCCGCCCTGCAGCGCCTGGCCCACCTGCTGGGCCAGTTCCACCAGGTCAAAGGTACCCGTGGCTCCGTAGAGCAGGGAGATGCCGAACAGGAGGATTCCCGAGCTCAGGGCGCCGTTGAGGAAGTACTTGAGCGACGCCTCCTGGGAACGGGGGTCGGTGCGCATCAGCCCCGCCAGGGCGTAGGAGCTCAGGGACAGCAGCTCCAGGCCCAGGTAGAAGGTCAGCAGGTTGGCCGCCCCGGCCATGAACAGGGCGCCCGTGGTCGCCAGGAGCAGCAGGCTGAAGTACTCGCCGGCGGCGATGCCGCGGGCCGCCACGTAGTCGATGGAGATCAGCGCGACCAGGGCCGTGGCGATCAAGAAGACCGCCTTGAAGAAGGCCGCGTAGCCGTCGCTGGCCACCATGCCGCCCAGGATTGGCCCGGGCTGGGTCAGGTCGCGCCGGATCAGGATCATGGCGACGACCACGCCCAGCACGGCCAGGTACCCGATCCAGTCCCGGCGCGTTCCCGCCGTCCCGGGGGCGCCGGCCGCCCCCTCACGCCCGCCGGCGAAGGCGTCGGCCAGGAGGAGGATCATGGCCGTGAAGGCCAGCACGATCTCGGGCAGGAGATAGACCAGCTCTCCGGCCGAAAGGACCGGCATCGTCACATCCCCCCCAACTTGGCGACGAATTGCGCGACGGGCGTGCTCAGCACCTGGGTCAGCAAGCCCGGCATCCACCCCAGCAGCAGCATGGCGGCCACCAGGGGTACGAAGGTCACCAGCTCGCGGGCCGTCACGTCAGGCAGTCCGTGCCACTCGGGCTTGGGACCGCCCATGGTCACCCGCTGCAGCATGGTCAGGTTGTACATGGCGGCCCCCACCAGGCCGACCAGCGCCACGTACACGGCCACCGGGAACACCGGCAGGGTCCCCATGAGGGTGAAGAACTCGCCGATGAAGGTGCTGAAGCCCGGCAGGCCCAGGTTGGCGAAGGCGGCGATGCCCAGGAAGGTGGCCGCCACGGGCGTGGTGCGGAACATCCCGCCCAGCCGGTCGAAGTCGCGGGTGTGGGTCCGGTCATACCAGAAGCCCACCAGCAAGAACAGCAGGGCCGACGCCAGGCCGTGGGCCACCATCATGAACACCGCCGCCATGGTGGCCGACTGGCCGGCCTCGAGGACCACCTGCGGGTCCCGGCCCGCCACCTGGGCCGCCTGGGCCGCCGCGGGTGCCGCCGCGGCCGCCGCCAGGGCCAGGACCACGAAGCCCATCTGGCTCACGGACGAATAGGCCACCAGCCGCTTGAAGTCCCGCTGGCCCAGGGCGGTGAAGGCGCCGTAGAGGATGGCGATCACCGCCAGCACCGCCAGGGTTCCCGCCAGGTCGCGGGCCACGTCGGGCAGGGTCGGCCAGGTGATCCGCATCATGCCGTAGGTCCCCATCTTCAGCAGGACCGCGGCCAGGATCACGCTGATGGGCGTCGGCGCCTCCACGTGGGCGTCGGGCAGCCAGGTATGCACCGGCCACATGGGCGTCTTGATGGCGAAGCCGGCGAAGAGCAGCAGGAACAGGGGCAGCTTCAGCGCCTGGGGCACGGCCGCCGGGGCCCGGCGCGCCAGTTCCACCATGTCGAAGGTGCTGGCGCCCGTCAGGAAGTACAGCCCCAGGATGCCCACGATCAGCACAATGCTGCCGACCAGGGTGTAGATGAAGAACTTCAGCGACGCGTAGTCCCGGCGCGGCCCGCCCCAGATCCCGATCAGGAAGTACATGGGGATCAGGGAGAGCTCGAAGAACACGTAGAACAGCAGGTAGTCCAGCGCCAGGAACACGCCGAAGATCCCGGTCACCAGGATGCCCAGCAGAACCCAGTACTCCTTGACCCGGTGCTCGATCCCCCACGAGGCCAGGGCCGCCAGCGGCGCGATCAGGGCCGTCAAGGCGACCAGGGGCAGCGAGAGCCCGTCCACGCCCAGGTAGTACCAGGCGCCCAGGGTGGGGATCCAGCGGTAGCGCTCGACGAACTGGGGCCCGCCGGCCGCGGGGTCGAACCCGGCCCAGACCGCCGCCACCAGCAGCAAGGGCAGGGCCAGGGCGATGGTGCCCAGCAGGCGGATGGCCCGGTGGTTCTCCCGGGGGATCAGGAGGGTCAGCAGCGCGCCCGCCGCCGGCACCCCCAGGATCAGGCTCAGGTAGGGCAGCGACGCGGACATCACCTCAGGCCTCCCGTCACTTCCAGGATCAGCAGCGCCAGCGCCACCACGCCGGCGAAGAGGGTCAGCATGTAACCCTGCACCAGGCCCGTGGACCAGCGCCGCACCACCTCGCCCACGCCGGCCACCAGGCGCGCCACGCCGTTGACGATCCCGTCGACCACCAGCCGGTCGAACCCGGCCGCCAGCCGCGCCACCGCGGACGAACCGGCCAGGACGACCACCTGGTACGCCCGGTCGAAGAACCACTTCTCCTGCAGGACGAAGTAGGGCGTGGCGAAGGCCGCCCGCAGGGTCTCGGGCGAGATCCAACCCAGACCGTAGACCACGACCCCCAGCAGGATCCCGCCGACGGCGAACAGCGTGCCGAGCAGCACCACCACCGACTCGGGCTCATGACCGGCCACGTGCTCGCCGAAGGTGATGAACTCGTGGACCGGCGCGCCAAAGAGGGCCGGCGCCAGGAAGCCCGCGGCGAAGGCCGGGATGGCCAGCAGCAGCAGCGGCCAGCGCAGTTCCGGCCCGCCCTCGTGGGCGTGCTCGTACTTGTGCTCGTCCCGCGGCCGGCCGAAGAAGGTCAGCACCACCGCCCGGGTCATGTAGAAAGCCGTCAGCCCCGCCGTCACGGTGCCCACCCAGAACAGCACGGGGTAGGGCGAGTGGTAGGCCGCCAGGAGGATCTCATCCTTCGAGTAGAAGCCCGAGAACGGCCAGATGCCCGCCAGCGCCAGGGTGCCGATGATGAAGGTCAGGGCCGTCCACTTCATCTTCCGGGCCAGGCCACCCATCTCCCGCATGTCCTGGGTGTGGACCGCGTGGATCACCGCGCCCGAGCCCAAGAAGAGCAGGGCCTTGAAGAAGCCGTGGGTCCAGAGGTGGAACATGGCCGCCGTGTACCCGCCGACGCCCAGGGCCATCACCATGTAGCCCAGCTGGCTGACGGTCGAGTAGGCCAGCACCTTCTTGATGTCCGTCTGCACGACGGCGATGGTGGCGGCCAGGAAGGCGGTGAAGGCCCCCAGGAAGGCCACCACCGCCAGGGCCGTGGCCGACTCGGCGAAGATGAAGTAGGTCCGGGCGACGAGGAACACGCCCGCGGCCACCATGGTGGCGGCGTGGATCAGGGCACTGACGGGCGTGGGACCGGCCATGGCGTCAGGAAGCCACACGTGCAGCGGCGCCTGGGCCGACTTCCCCACCGCGCCACCGAAGATCAGGAGGGCCGCTACGGTCATGGCCCGGGCGAAGTCCGGGGCCCCCGCCCCCGCCTGGTGCTCCACCCAGGCCTGCCAGTCGGCGAAACGCAGGCTGCCCGTCAGGTGGAACATGTACCAGAAGCCGGCCATCATCAGCACGTCGCCGATACGGGTGGTGATGAAGGCCTTGTACGCCGCCGCCTGGTTCTCCCGCTCCTCGAACCAGTGGCCGATGAGCAGGTAGGAGCAGGCGCCCATGATCTCCCACCAGATCAGCCAGAAGACGGCGTTGTCGGCGATGACCAGGCCGAGCATGCCCGCGGTGAACAGGGAGATCAGGGCGAAGTAGCGGTTGTACCGCGCGTCCCCGTGCATGTAGCCCAGGGAGAAGACGTGCACCATCAAGCTGACGAAGGAGACCATCAGCAGAAGGGTCGCTTCCAGGTTGTCGACCCGGAACCCGACCTGCAGCTCGAAGGAGCCGAACTGCAGCCACCGCCAGGCCGCCGTGTAGGCCTCCGGTCGGGCGACGGCATCCCGGAACACGCCCAGGGACAGGACCGTCGCCGCCAGCATGCCGGCGATGCCGATCCAGCCCGCCCGCTCCCCCAGCCGGCGGCCGAAGAAGACCGTCAGCACGAAGGCCGCCAGGGGCAACAGCGGGATCAACCAGGCCGACTCCACCACGCCGCTCACCTCGCAGTCCCGTCCAATGCCCGCAACCCCAACGTCAACCGCGCATCAGCCGGATCTTGTTGATGTCCACCTCGCCGCGCCGGCGGACCACCATCAGCACGATGCCGATGCCGATGGCCGCCTCGGCCGCCGCGATGGCGATGATGAACAGGCCGAAGATCTGCCCTTCCACCGAGCCGGGGTCCAGGTACCGGTTCAACGCCACCAGGTTCAGGTTGACGGCATTGAGCATCAGCTCGATGCACATCAGGATGCGGATGGCGTTGGTGCGCGTTAGCGCGCCCCAGAGGCCCAGCCCGAAGAGCAGGGTGCCGACCACCAGGTAGTCCATCAGCGGGATGCCGCCCATCAGCGACCCACCTCCCCGGCTGCACCGGCCGCGCCGGACGAACCGGCCACCGCCCGCGCCTGCCCGCCGGCCCCGGCGCCGGCCGGAGCGGCCGGCGTCGCCTCACCGGCGGCCGCCACCCGCCCGGGCGGCGTCACCGGCGCGGCACCGGCAGCCCCGTCCCGGGCAGCCCGGCCGCGTTCCTCCCCCGGCTCCCGGCGGGTCAGGCCGATGGCCCCGATCAGGGCCGCCAGCAAGGCTGCCGACGCCACCTCGAAGGGGATGGCGTAGCGGGTGAACATCTCACCGCCGATGGCCCGCAGGTCGTCGGCCACGGGCTCGCCCAGGGGCACCCGGGGCAGCTGGGCCGCGGCCAGGCCCGCCAGCACCACCGCGACCAGCAGGGCGGCCACCACCACCGGCACCCAGCCGTAGTACGGGGAGAGGAGCCGGCGCCGCAGGCGCTCGCCCGGCGGCAGGTCGCCCACCCCGCGCAGGTCCTCGGGGTCGGACAGCATGATGGCGAAGACGACCACCGTCAGGATGGCGCCCACGTACACCAGCACGTGCAGCAGGGCGAAGGTCGGCGCCTGGAGCAGGATGAACAGGCCCGCCATGCCGACGAAGGTCAGCCCCAGGAACAGGGCGCTGTGGGCGATCTGCTCGCTGGTCACCACCCGCCAGGCGCCCAGCAGCACCACCGCCGCCAGCACGGCGAAGATCACGGCCGTCCCGCTCATGGCTTCTCGCCTCCAGCCAGCCGGACGGCGTCGTACTGCTTCCAGATCTCCGCCAGCTGCTCCTTGTTGAAGATCAGATTGGGCACCGAGTAGTCGGCGATCTCGAAGTGGTTCGCCATCTCCAGGGCGTCGAAGGGACACGCCTCGACGCAGAGGTTGCAGACCATGCAGCGGGACATGTCGATGTTGAACACCTTGGGCCGGCGCAGGCGCTTGCCGTTCTCGTCGGTCTCCTCGATGACCTCGATGACGTTGACCGGGCAGGACCGGGCGCACAGGCCACAGGCCGTGCAGTTGAGGTCGCCCGTCTCCAGGTTGGTCTTCAACACCGGGATGCCGCGGTAGCCCTTGGGCAGATCGGGCCGCTCGTCAGGGTAGTTCACCGTCACCGGCGGCCGCGCCGCCGAGCGCCAGGTCACGGCATGCCCCACCGCCAGGCTCTTCGCCGCCTTCCAGATCTCGGCCAGGACGCTCATCCGTGGTCACCGCCTTTCAGACCAGGAACAGCCCGGTGATCACCAGGTTCAACAAGCCCACGGGGACGAGGAACTTCCAGCCCAGGTCCAGCAGCTGGTCGATGCGGATGCGGGGCAGGGTCCACCGGATCCACATGGCCAGCAGGACGAAGGCGTACGCCTTGATCAGGAACCACACCACCGGCGGCAGGATGGGCCCGTTCCACCCACCGAAGAACAGGCTGGCCGCGATGGCGGACATGGTGAACAGGTTCGTGTACTCGGCGAACATGAACATGCCCCAGCGGATGCCGCTGTACTCGGTGAAGTAGCCGGCCACCAGCTCCGACTCGGCCTCCGACAGGTCGAAGGGCGTCCGGTTCAGCTCCGCGATGGCGGCGATGAGGAAGACGATGAAGCCGAGGAACTGGGGGAACACGAACCAGTAGCGCTTCTGGGCCTCGACGATGTCCTGCAGGCTCAGGCTCCCCGCCAGCATGACGACCCCGAGCACCGCCAGGACCAGCGGGATCTCGTAGGCCATGAGCTGGGCGGCGGCCCGCATGGCGCCGATCAGGGAGTACTTGTTGTTCGAGCCCCAGCCGGCCATGAAGATGCCGAACAGGGTAAAGGACGACACGGCGCTCAGGAACAGCAGGCCCAGGTTGAAGTCGGGCTGGACACCGAAGTTCGGCCCCACCGGCAGGATCACGAACAGCAGCACGGCCGGGGCGAAGACCACCACCGGCGCGGCCGCCCAGACCCAGCGGTCGGCCGCCGCGGGCATGATGTCCTCCTTGGAGAACATCTTGATCGCGTCGGCGAACAGCTGCGCCCAACCGTGGGGCTTGCCCACCCGGTACGGGCCCACCCGGTACTGCATCCGGGCGGACACCTTGCGCTCCAGCCACACCAGGAACATGAAGTTCACGCCGATGAAGGCGAGGGCAATGGTGGCCTTGAGGATGGCCCACAGCACCGCCACGAGCCACTCCGGCATCAGCGGTCGACCTCCCCGAGGACGATGTCGATGCTGCCGATGATGGCCACCACGTCGGCCACCAGGTGCCCCCGCGCCAGCAGCGGCAGCAGCTGGAGGTTGACGAAGCACGGCGAGCGCCAGCGGGCCCGGTAGGCGTTGGTGTCCCCGGCGGCGACCAGGTACACGCCCACCTCACCCCGCGGGCCCTCCACCCGGTGGTAGACCTCGCCGTAGGGCCGGATGGCCCGCGGCACCTTGGCCATCACGGGGCCGTCGGGCAGCTCCTTGACCGCCTGGCGGATGATCTTGACGCTCTCCAGGATCTCGTACATCCGCACCAGGGCCCGGTCGTAGACGTCCCCGTTGGTCCCCACCGGGATGTCGAACTCGAAGCGGTCGTAGGGCAGGTAGTTGTCCGCCTTCCGCACGTCGTACTTGATGCCGGAGCCCCGCAGCACGGGCCCGCTGGCCCCGTAGGCGACGGCCACCTCCGGCTTCAGCACGCCGATGCCCCGGGTGCGGCGGATGAAGATGGCGTTATCGATGAGCAGCCGCATGAATTCCGGCCAGTAGGTGTTCTCCAGCTGGTCCAGGAAGGACAGCAGGTCCTCGATCCACCCGTCGGGCACGTCGTTGCGCAGGCCGCCGATGCGCAGGTAGGCGTAGAGGAACCGCGCCCCCGTCGCCCGCTCGAAGAGGTGGTAGCAGTACTCGCGGGCGGTGAAGGCGTGGAGGAAGGCCGTCACCGCGCCCAGGTCGAGGCCGAAGGTCCCGAACCAGAGGAGGTGGCTGGTGATCCGCTGCAGCTCCGAGAAGATCACCCGCAAGATCTGGGCGCGCTCGGGCACCTCCAGGCCCGTCAGCTTCTCCACCGCCTGCACCAGCGCCAGCTCGTTGGTGATGGCGGCCAGGTAGTCATTGCGGTCCGAGAAGGGGACCGTCATCGCATAGGTCATGTACTCGGCGATCTTTTCCCAGTTCCGGTGCAGGTAGCCGATGTCCGGCTGGGCGTCGACCACCGTCTCGCCGTCCAGGCTGAGCACGACCCGCAACACCCCGTGGGTGCTGGGGTGCTGGGGGCCCATGCTCATCGTCATGGTCTGGCGCCCGCCGTCCAGGGTCTCGATCCGCACCCGATCCCCCAGGCGCGGGTCGAGCTCCAGCGGCTGCACCGGTTCCCGCGTCAGGCTCACGGCCCTCACCTCACCTTCCATGCGCCCGTTTGCCGGCATCCCGCCCGCCCGTCCGCCGCCCCGCTCACCGCGGCCGCACCTTGCGCTCGCGCTTGGGCCGGCGGTCGACGAAGTCCTTCCGCAGCGGGAAGACGTCGTCGGGCGTCCACGGCGGCATCAGGATCCGGCGCAGGTCCGGGTGGCCGCTGAAGCGGATGCCGAACATGTCGAAGGCCTCCCGCTCGTGCCAGCCCGCGCCCGGCCAAACCTCCACCACGCTGGGCACCTCGGGGTCGTCCTTGCCCGTGTTGACCTTCACCGTCAGGCGCCGGTCGTGGCCCACGCCCCGCAGCTGGTAGACCACCTGGAGGGCGTCCTTGTAGTCGACCCCGCAGAGATCGGACAGGTAGTCGAAGCCCAGCTGGGGGTCGTCGCGGAGGAACCGCGCCACCTCAAGCCACCGCTCCTTCGGCACGGTGACGATGGGGCACCCGTCGGCGGTGGCCGCCACGGGATCGAAGCTCACGTCGGGGAACGCCTCGCGCAGGCGGGCGACCACCGGGTCGACCGCCGCACCCTCGGCGGCGGCGTCCCCGGCCGCGGCCTTCTTCTTCGCCTTGGGATCGACGAAGGTCCCCTCCGCCGGCAAGGGCAGGGCCTCCAGCAGGGGCTTGTCGTCCTGGTGGGTGTGCAGCGGGCGGTCGTCCCGGGCTTGGGCGGGCGCCGCCTCAGAGTGCTCGGCCACAGGTTCTTCCCCCCATCCTTCCGGCACACCCGGTCTTGTGGCGGGCGCCGGGACCGCCGCGGATCGCTGCGCTCGGCCGGGCCGCCGTGGGCCCCGCCGGCTCGTCCCGCCCGCCTGCACCCGTGGAACCCGGCGACCGGGCGATCCGGGCCCGGCCGGCAGGTCCGCGGCCGGCGGCCGCTGGCCCCCGGCGGGCCCGTGGCAGCGCCACCGCCCGCCACGGCACCCGCCCGGTCCGGTCACGGCGCCCAGGCAAACGCCAGCCCCGCTCCCCGCGGGGCTGCGCCGTCGGATCTCAGGCCGGCAGGTTCGCCCGGGCCACCTTGTCTTGCAACTTCATGATGGCGTAGATCAGCGCCTCGGGCCGCGGCGGGCATCCCGCCACGTAGACGTCGACGGGCACGATCTTGTCGACCCCGTCGACCACGTTGTAGCCCTGGTAATAGGGTCCGCCGTTGGAGGCGCAGGCCCCCATGGCGATCACGTACTTGGGCTCAGCCATCTGATCGTAGAGGGTCTTGATCACCGGCGCCATCTTCTCGGTGACGGTCCCCGCCACGATCATCATGTCGGCCTGCCGCGGCGAGGCCCGGAAGACGGAACCCAGGCGGTCCAGGTCGATGCGGGAGGCGCCGGCCGCCATCATCTCGATGGCACAGCAGGCGATGCCGAACAAAAGGTACCAGAGGGAGTTCTTGCGACCCCAGTTGACCAGGGTCTGCAGGTTGGTGGTGATGACCCCGGGCAGGTACTCCCACACGCCCGGCAGGCGCTCCGCCGCCCGGTCGATCAGGTGGTCGGGATCCGTCTCGTCCCAGGCCAGATCGGCCAGGGTGATGCCCGACGGCCCCGTGACCCGCGGATTGGTCACGCCCATCGTAACACCTTCTTCTTCCACGCGTAGATCAGGCCGACCGCCAGCATGACGATGAACAGGGCCATCTCCAGGAAGACGAAAGGCCCCATCTGGGCCAGCTCGCGGAACCGCACGGCCCACGGATAGAAGAACACCACTTCCACGTCGAACACGAGGAAGATCAGGGCGAAGATGTAGTAGTGGATGCTGTACCGCACGCGGGCATCGCCGTAGGGGCGAATCCCGGTCTCGTAGGTGGTCAGCTTGCTGGGCTCGCGCCAGTCGCGCCGCAGCAGCCGGCTCACCGCCACGTTGACCATGGGGAAGCTGGCCCCGGCGATGAGAAAGACCAGCACGTCGATCCAGATGCGGGAATCCAACTGGCCGACCCCCGTTTCCCCGGCAGGTCCCGCCTCCGGGAAAGAAATGCGACGGGCGGGACTTCGTGAAATTCGGAACATGAAGGAGCCCGCCCGAAAGCCATCCACATTATATGGAGAAGCGAAAAAGGGTGTCAACCAAAGCGCCATGCGGCCTGACGGCCTTCCCGGGCCTCAGCGGCCGCCCCCGCCGGCGGCCGGCGCCGGGGTGTCGCTGGCCGGCGGGGCCGCCCCGGCGGGGCCGGGTTCGTCCGCCGGATGCCAGGCCGCCACGTTCCAGAAGAACCCGCCCGGGGAGCCGGTGACCGGACCCGCGATCCCCTGCCGCACGCCCAGCACCTGGATCTCCTGCCAGAGGAACAGGGCCGGCTGGAGCTCGACCAGCCGCTCCTGCACCTGGCGATAGACCGCCCGCCGGTCGCCGCCGTGCCGCCCCTCTTCCAGCAGGCGGTCCAGCTCGGGGTCGTGGAGGCGGGTGAAGTTCAGGTGCCCCTGGGAGTGCCAGAGGGCGAAGCCGTCGGGGTCGACCCCCACCCCCACCCCCAGCAGGGCCGCCTGGTAGCGGCCCTCCCGCAGCGCGGTCACCAGGTCGGGCCAGTCGACCACCTGCACCTCGACGGCGAAGCCCACCGCCCGGAGGAACTCGGCCAGCATGGTGGCCGCCTCCTCCCGGTAGCGGTTTTCCCGGTGGGTCACCAGCCGGATGGCCAGGCGCTCCTCCCCCCTCTCCCGGACCCCGTCCCCGTCGGCGTCGTGCCAGCCGGCCGCCTCCAGCAGGGCGCGGGCGCCCTCGGGATCGTAGCGGGGCAGGGGCTGGGGCGCCGCCCACCAGGTGCCGGGCAACCCCGGTGCCGTCAGCACCTCCGCATAGCGCCCGAACAGCTCACCCACCACGGCCTGCCGGTCGACCGCCCACTCGATGGCCTGCCGCACGGCCGGGTCGGCCAGGACCGGATCGTCCAGGTTGTAGGCCAGGTAGGTGTAGCCCAGGTCGGGGAACTCCACCAGCCGCAGGGGCTCCTGGCCCGCCAGGACCTGACGGGCGGCGTCGGGCGACAGCCGGCCGGCGTCCACCTCCCCGGCCAGCACCGCCCGGTCCAGCTCCTCCTGGTCCCGGAAGAACCGCACGATGACCACCGGATAGCCCGGCTGCGCCCCGGCCGGCAGGTCGTCGCGGGCGACGAGCCGGGCCTGCACCCCCGGCACCCAGCTGTCCAGCCGGTAGGGTCCCGAGCCCACCGGCTGGCTGGTGTGGAAGGGATGCCGCGGGTCCAGGGCGTCGCGCTGGCTGGCAAAGGCGTGGGCCGGCACGATGGGCAGGGTGAAGAGCTCCAACGCCGGCGCATAGGGTTCCGAGAAGGTCACCACCACCGTCCGGGGGTCGGCCGCCCGCACCGCCCGCCGCTCCAGCCAGCGGTCGTAGGCCGCCATGGCCCGGGCCTCCCAGGTCGCCTCGTCCAGCAGCCCGGCCTGCCGGTCCCGGTCCAGCCGGTCCAGCTCGGCCAGGTAGGCCGACGCGCCGTTCAAGGCCGCCAGGTTGTAGGCCGCCAGCCGGTCGGCCCGGGGGTGGAGGCGGGTGGTCAGGGAGAAGACCACGTCGTCCGCCGTCACCGGGCGCCCGTCGGACCAGGTGGCCTCGGCCAGGTGCAGGGTGTAGATCCGCCCGTCCTCGCTGACCTCCCAGGACGCTGCCAGGTCCGGTTCCACCTCCATGCGGTCGTTGTACCGGACCAGGCTGCGGAAGATCAGGGGTTGCAGGGGATGGCGCTCGGTCAGCAGCGGGTTCCACCCCTCGAACCCACCCAGGCTCCCCAGCACCAGTTCGGGCACGGCCTCCTCGTCACCAGGAGCCGGCGCCGGGTCGCCGCCGCCGGCCGCGGGGACGGCGGGCGCGCGGGCCGTGGTGCCCGCCATGCGCCAGATCCCGGCCACGGCGGTGATCACCAGCGCCAGGATCACCGCCGCCCCCAACCGGCGACGCCAGCTCAGGGTCTGCTCGGACAACCGCGATCCTCTCCCCGTTCACGCTGCTGTAGCGGGTCGTGGCCGGGCGCCGGGCGCGCCCTTACCGCCCGCGCGGCCCCCGCGGCAGTTCGACCAGCCGCGCCCGCGCCACCCCCGCCTCCAGCTCCAGCCAGCCATAGGTCGGGGCGGGAGCCCGCCGCGGGTCGGTGGGCGAACCCGGGTTGAACAGCAGGACGTCGCCCCGCCGCTCGATCAGCGGCTGGTGGCTGTGGCCGAAGATCACCACCGCCGGCGGCGGCACGTCCGTGGCGAAGGCGGCCAGGGCCCGGTCCGGGGTCGTCGCCCCCTTCCCCAGGTGCCCGTGGGTGACGCCGATCCGCACGCCCTCCCGCTCCACCACCGCCCGCGGCGGCAGCCGGCGGTAGACCTCGGGGTCGTCCACGTTGCCGCACACGGCCACCACCGGCGCCAGCAGGGCCAGTTCATCGTACACGTCCAGGCTCACCAGGTCCCCCGCGTGGACGATCAGGTCGGCCTGGGCCGCCGCCTCCAGCACCGCGGGCGGCAGCGACCGCCCGCGGCCCGGGATGTGGGTATCCGACAGCACCAGGATGCGGGTCCCCATCGGACGGACCTCCTCGCCGGCCTGAAGCGCGGGCCACCGGGCCCGCGCTTCAGGCCGGGGCGCCCGGTTCCACCGCCGCGCCGGTCTCCTGGGCGATCCGGCGCAGGTACCCCTGCCGCAGCCGGGCGAACACCGGCCCCGGCCGGCCGTCGCCCACGGGCCGCCCGTCGACCTCCACCACGGCCAGGACCTCGCTGTTGGTCCCGGAGAGGATGACCTCCGTCGCCCGTTCAAGCCACCCCGCCGGGATCGCCTGCTCCCGCACCTCCAGCCCTGCCTCCCGGGCCACCTCCAGCACCACGGCGCGGGTCACCCCGGGCAGGATGTTGGCCAGCGGGTGGGTGTAGACGACCCCCTCCAGGACCACGAACACGTTGCTCGACGTCCCCTCGGTGAGCAGCCCATCCCGGACGAACAGGGCCTCGTAGGCGCCGGCCCGCGCCGCCTGCTGCTTGGCCAGCACGTTGGGCAGCAGGCCCGTCGTCTTGACCCAGCAGAGCCCCCAGCGGTTGTCGGGAACGGTGATCGCCTTGACGCCCCGCTCCACCGCCTCCGGCGCGGGGGTGCCGCCAGAACGGGCGATGGCGACCACCGTCGGCTGGAGCCCCTCCGCCCAGGTGTGGCTGCGGGGCGCGACGCCCCGGGTGACCTGGACGTACACCGAACCGTCCCGGACCCCGTTGCGCTGGATCAGTTCCTCGAGGACCGCCGCCCAGCGCGCCCGGTCGTAGGGCAGGGGGATGTCCAAGGCGGCGGCGCTCTGCTCCAGCCGCTGGAGGTGATCGTCCAGGCGGAAGAACCGGCCGCCGTAACAGCGGATCACCTCGTAGATGGCGTCGGCAAAGAGGAAGCCGCGGTCCTCCACGGGCACCACGGCCTGCTCGTAGGGCACAAAGGATCCGTTAAGGAAGACGACCTCCGGCGGCAAAGGGTTCCCCTCCCTCTCCGGGCCGCACCCGGCGCGCGCCCTCCACGGTGGCCCGGATGCATTCCAGCCCGTCGGGCCGGTACAGGGCGTTGCCCACCACCACGGTGTGGGCATGGGCGGCCATCTCGGCCGCCTGGTCCGCCGTCTGCAGACCGCCGCCGTAGAAGAGGCGGGCCGCCCGCAGGGCGCCGGCGGCGGCCCTGACCCACGCCGGATCCCCATACCGGCCGCTGTACTCAATGTACACGATGTCGGCGCGCAAGAGCCGTTCGGCCACCGTCACCCAGGCCGCCACCGCGCCGGGGCCCGCGGGCGGCCGGGCGGCCGCCACCCGCGCCACCGTGGCGTCGGGGTTGCAGACGATGTAGGCCACCGTCACCACCCGCTCCCAGGGCACGGGGATCCCCGGGGCGATGCGGTGCAGGTCGGCGAAGGCCTGGTGGTGGGCGCCCACCAGCCAGCGCACGTCGGCGGTGTTGAGCACCATCGGCACCAGATACCAGTCGGCGCCCGGCACCACCGCCTCCACGGAGGAGACCTCCACGGCCACGGGGAGGCCCGTCGCCCGGGCGGCGTCCAGGAGGTGGAACACGGCCTCCCGGCGGATGCCGTCGCTGCCCCCCAGGATCAGGGCATCGGTCCCCGTCTCCGGCAGCCGGCGGATCACGTCGGGATCCAGCGGGCGGGCCGGATCCAGCTTCACGGCATGGCGCCACGCGCGCCAGGTCATGCTTCGCCTCCCCCGGGCCCAAGGGGCGTCCCGGCCGGCTCCCTGGCCGGGCACCGCGCCGGCGACCCCAGCCAAGGGACTGGGGCGACCATCGCAGATGGGCTTAAAAGAGTTTCGTTCGCCAGGGGGTCGAACCGCCCCTACCCCGGCGGGTTGCCAGTTCCCGCCGGGGCGCCGGCGGCCCGCCCCTACCCCTGCGGGCTACCGGATCCCCCCGGGGCGCCGGTGGCCCGCCCCGCCGCCGGCCGCATCCCCTCCGCCGGCGGCATACCCGCCGGGGGGTGCCGGCGCCCCTCGACCAGCAGCCAGGCGCAGGGCAACACCACCAGCGTCAGGGCGGTGGACGTGAACAGGCCCCCGACCAGCACTGCCGCCAGGGGGACCTCCAGCTCGCTGCCGCGCCCGGGGACCAGCACCATGGGCAGCGAGCCCAGCAAGGTGGTGAGCGCCGTCATCAGGACGGGCCGCAGGCGGCGGCGCCAGGCCCGCCGGATCGCGGCCCCGGGCGGGTCGCCCGCCTCCCGGTGGCGGAGGGCGGCGTCGACCAGCACGATCCCGTTGTTGACGGCGATGCCCGCCAGGACGATGGCCCCCATCACCGCGGTCAGGCCGATGGCGTGGCCGGTGGCCGCCAGCGCCGCCACCGCCCCCACCAGGGCCAGGGGCAGGGTCACCATCATCAGCAGCGGGTGGACCAGGGACTCGAACTGGGCGGCCATCACCATGTAGGTCAGCAGCAGGGCGCCCAGGGCGGCCGGCACCAGGGTGGCGAAGCCCTCCTCCATGAGGACGGCGGTCCCCGCCGGTTCGACCACCGCGCCGGGCGGCAGCACGGCGGCCACCTGCCGGCGGGCCTGGGCCACCGCGGTGCCCAGGTCGATGCCCTCCGCCACCCGGGCGGTCAGGGTCGCCGAGAGCCAGCCGTCCCGGCGGACCAGGGCGGCCGCCGTTGCCCCCGGCCGGAAGAAGGCCACGTCGCCGAGCCGGGTCCAGCCCAGCCCTCCGGCCACCGGCAGGGCCGCCAATCCCTCCCGCCGTCCGGCGCCGCCTCCCGTGCCCGCGCCGGCCTGGCCGGCCGTGTCCTGGCCGGCTCCATCGCGGGGGGCTAGGCCGCCCGCAGCCGTCCCGCCCGCCCTTCCGGCAGCGTCGCGTCCCCCGGGCGCGGCGGCGGGGCGGGGATCCTCTTCCCCGGTGCGCAGGACCACGGGCAACCAGCGGCCGCCGACCCGGGCCCGGGCCACCGTCTCGCCGGCCAGGGCCAGGCGCAGCTGCTGGCCGACCTGGGCGGGGGCGAGGCCGAAGCCGGCGGCGGCCGCCCCGTCCACCCGCACCGCCAGGAGCGGCTCGGTCCGGTCCAGGTCGACCGCCACGTCGGCCAGGCCGGGGGTCGCCGCCAGGGCCCGGCGGGCCCGGGCCGCCGCCTCAGCCAGGGTGGCGGGATCCGGGGCTCGCAGGGCCAGTTCCACCACCGGCGCCCCGGCGCCCACGTCGGCCCAGAGGTTGCGCGGGCGCACCGCCACCTGGACCGGGGCCGCCCCATCCGCCGGCCGCAAGCCCGGCCCTCCGCCGGAGCCGGCTCCGCCGGCGGGGCCCGGCGCCTCGCCCAGCCCGGCCCGGGCCAGCCGGCGGCGAATCCGTTCGGTCCACTGGGCGGACGAACCGGCCCCTTCCGCCAGCTGCACCCGCACGAGCCCCTGGTTCGCCGCCCCCGCCTGCCCCGGCCAGGCGCTGCCGCCGGCCCGGGCGATCACAGCCTCCACGCCGGGCAGGCCGGCCAGGGCGGCCTCGACCCGCTTCACCGCGGCGGCCGTGGCTTCCAGGGCGGCGCCCTCGGGCAGGGTCACGGTGATGTCGACCGCCCCCTCGTCGACGGCGGGCAGGAACTCAGTCCCCAGCCCCCGGGCGGCGGGGATCGTCGCCGCGACCAGCAAGAGGGCCGCCAGCAGGGTGGTGCCCGGGCGGGAAAGGCAGGCCTCCACCACCCGCGGCAACCGCGGGACGGGCCCGCCGGGCTGGGGCGTCCGGGAATCGCCGCCGGCGCCGGACCCTTCCCCTCCCCTTCCCCTCCCGTTCGCCGCCGCGGCGGCGCTGCCGGGGCCGGGCCGGTTCTCGGCGCCGGCCGCGCCGCCGGGCAGGGCCGGCGCCCCCGCCGGTTCGTCCAGCCACCAGGCCGCCAGGGCCGGCACCACGGTCACAGCCACCAGCAGCGACGCCGCCTGGGCCAGGGCATTGGTCACCGCCAGGTCGTGGAACAGCTGGCCGGCCAGACCCCCCAGGAACAGCACGGGCAGGAAGACGATCAGGTTCGTCACGGTGGAGGCGGCGATGGCCGCGGCCACCTCGGCGGTGCCGGCGTCGGCCGCCTCCCGGGCGGGCAGGCCCTCCTGGCGCCGGTGGGCGATGCTCTCCAAAACGACGATGGCCTGGTCGACCAGCACGCCGGCGCTCAAGGCCAGGCCGCCCAGGCTCATCACGTTGAGGGTCATGCCGGCCAGGTGCATGGCCGCCAGGGTGGCGCAGGCGCTGATGGGGATCGCCGCGGCGACGATCAGCACCGCCCGGCCGCGGCGCAGGAAGAGCCAGAGGATCGCCACGGCCAGGAGGCTCCCCACCAGGAGGGACTGGCCCACCCCCCGCACGGCCCGCTCCACCATCTGGCCGCCATCGTAGGTCACGGTGGCCTCCCAGCCGGGGAGCCCGGCCAGACCGGCCGCCAGCGCCTGCCGCACCGCCCGGGTGACGGAGACGGTGTTGGCGGCCGGTTCCTGGTAGATCACCAGGCCCAGGCCGTCCCGGCCGTTGAGCCGCTCCAGGTCCGCCGGCGGATCGCGGCGCACCTGGACGGTGGCCACGTCGGCCAGCCGCACCGGCACGGCCCCGGCCGGGACGGCCGCCGCGGCGGCCTGGCTCCCCGCCCCCGCTCCCGCCGCGCCGGGCCCCGAGGCAGGCAAGAAGGCGGCGGCGAGGCGGCCGGCCAGGAGGGCCTCCCAGGGGCGTCCCGCGGAGGGCCAGCCCAGCTCCCCGGACCCAGCCTCCTCCCCGCCGCCCGCGGCGCCGGCGCCCCGCAGCAGGGCCGCCAGCCGCTGGAAGGCCCGGGACGGCCAAGCCGCCGCCCCGTCCCCGCCGGGCGAAGGGGCTCCGTGGGCGGGGTCCGCCCCGGTCCCGGGATCCCCGGGCGCCAGCGGCCGGGGCACCACCGTCACCGGCGACGAGAGGCCCACCACCACCCGCTCCAGATCCTCCAGGCGGTGGAACCCGCCCTCCACCTGCACCGGCCAGCGGCGGGCGCCCTCGCCGCCGGTGACGGCCCCCGCCGGCACGGTGGCCGCCGCGGCCGCCACGGCCGCCTGCACCTGGCCCGGCGCCAGCCCGTGGCGCCGCAGGGCCGCCGGGTCCAGCCGCACCTCCACCGCCTCCGTCGGGGCGCCGCGCAGGTGGACGGCGGCGACGCCGGGCACCGCCTCCAGGCGAGGCAGCAGGACCTCGCGCACCCGCCGGGCCTGTTCCACCGCGTCACCGGGCCCCGCCAGGCTGACCTCCAGGACCGGCAGTTGCTGGGGATCGAAGCGCCACACCTGGGGCCGCCCCGCCCCCGGCGGCAGGGGCAGGGCGTCCAGGCGCTGGTGGATCTGTTCCCGGGCCGCCTCCAGGTCGGCCCCCCAGTGGAAGCGCAGGACGACCACCGCCGCCTCGTCCCCGGAGCGGGCGGTGACGGTGTCGACGCCGCGGACGGTGCGCAGGGCCTCGGTCAAGGGCTGGCCCAGCAGCTGATCGATGGCTTCCGGGGAGGCGCCGGGGAAGGGGGTGACCACCGTCAACACCGGCGGGTTCAGGGCAGGAAGCAAACCGACGGGCAGGGTGCGCAGGGCGAAGAGCCCGGCCCAGACCAGGACCCCCATGGCCATCAGGGTGGCCACCGGCCGAGCGATGGCCCAGCGCCAGATCGCCACCGCGGACCCTCCCGAAAAGGACCGGCGGCGCCGCCGCGCCGCCGGTCTGAAGGATGGCCCGCAGGCCCCGGTTCTATCCAGGTTCCCACCAAAACCCCGGCCCGCGGCCGCCCTTGCCCCCGTGCCGCGAACCCGGTCCGCGGTGGCCGCGGCTAGCCGTCGCCCGGGGCGTCCAGCCGCTCCTTCAACAGCTCGTTGACCCGCTGGGGGTTCGCCTTGCCCTTGCTGTAGCGCATCACCTGGCCGACCAAGAAGCCCAGGGCGGTGGTCTTGCCGCCCTTGTAGTTGGCGACGGCTTCGGGGTTCTCGGCGATGGCCCGTTCCACCCACTCCACCAGCTGGCCCTCGTCGGTCACCTGGACCAGGCCCCGCTCCTGGACGATGGCTTCGGGGTCGCCGCCCGTCTCCAGCATGGCGGCGAAGACCTCCTTGGCGATCTTGCCGCTGATGGTCCCCTTCTCCACCAGCCGGAGGAGGGCGGCCAGCTGGCCCGGCCCAAAGGGCAGGTCCTGGACCGACCGGCCGGTGGCGTTGAGATGGGCCAGCACCTCGCCCATGATCCAGTTGCTGGCCGCCTTGGCGGGCACCCCCGCCGCCACCACGTCCTCGAAGAACCGGGCCAGGGCCGGGTCCGCCGTCAGGACGCCGGCGTCGTAGGCCGGTAGGCCCAGTTCTTCCATGTACCGGGCCCGGCGCCGGCGGGGCAGCTCGGGCAACTTGGCCCGCAGGCCCTCCACCCAGGCCTCGTCCAGGACCAGCCGGGGCAGGTCCGGCTCCGGGAAGTAGCGGTAGTCGTGGGCCTCCTCCTTGCCGCGGGAGGGCCGGGTCACGCCCCGCCCCTCATCCCAGTGGCGGGTCTCCCGCTGGAGCGGCCCGCCCCGCCGCACGGCCTCCAGGTGCCGGGCCACCTCGTACTCCAAGGCCCGGACCACCGAGCGGAAGGAGTTGAGGTTCTTGATCTCGGTGATGGGGGTGCGCAGGTCTGCGCCGCCCGGTCCCGCCCCGGCCACCACCACGTTGACGTTGGCGTCACAGCGCAGGGAGCCCTCCTCCATCCGCACGTCGGAGACACCGGTGTAGAGGATGGCCGTGCGCAGTTCCTGGAGGAACAGGCGCGCCTCTTCGGGCGAGGCCAGGTCGGGCTCGGTGACGATCTCGATCAGGGGCACCCCGGCCCGGTTGAAGTCCAGCAGGGTCCCCGTGGCGTCCTGGTCGTGAACCGACTTGCCGGCGTCCTCCTCCAGGTGGAGCCGGCGGATGCGGATCCGCCGCGTTCCACCGCCCAGGCCGTCCGGCCGGTCGATCTCGACCCACCCGCCCGTGGCCAGGGGCTGGTCGTACTGGGAGATCTGGTAGCCCTTGGGCAGGTCGGGGTAGGTGTAGTTCTTCCGGTCGAACTTGGTCTCCCGGGCGATGCGGCAGTTCAGGGCCAGGGCAGCCAGGGCCGCGTACTCCAGGGCCTGCTGGTTGAGCACCGGCAAGGTGCCGGGCAGGCCCATGCAGACCGGGCAGACGTGGGTGTTGGGCTCGGCGCCGAACTGGTTGGGGCAGCTGCAGAAGATCTTGGTCCGGGTGCGCAGCTCCACGTGGACTTCCAGGCCCACGATGACGCGGTAGCGCAGGCCGTCCTTCTCCTGCCAGACCGGCGCGCCGCCATCCGCCGGGGCCGGGGCCGGGGCTGCGGCCGGGGCCGCCACCGCTCCGCCGCCCGCCCCCATGGCCTTGGGTTCGGCTCCCGCCGGGGTCGTCATGCGGCAACCCTCCCCAGGGGCGGCCGCAGGTCCAGCTGCAGCCGCTGCTCGATGGCATAGGCCACCCGCAGGACCGTGTCCTCGGCAAAGGGGCGGCCGATGATCTGCAACGCCACGGGCAGCCCGCCGGCAAAGCCGCAGGGCACGGACACCGCCGGCAGGCCGGCCAGGTTGACCGGCAAGGTGCAGATGTCGGCGGCATACATGGCCAGCGGGTCCTCGGTGCGGGCCCCCAGGGGGAAGGCGACCACCGGCGAGGTGGGCGTGATCAGCACGTCGTAGGTGGCAAAGAGCCGGTCGAAGTCGTCCTTGATCAACCGGCGCACCTGCAGCGCCTTGCGGTAGTAGGCGTCGTAGTAGCCCTCCCGCAGGGCGAAGGTGCCCAGCAGGATCCGCCGCTTGACCTCGGCGCCGAAGTTCTTCCGCGTCTCCAGGTACATGGCCGCCAGGTCGGCCGCCTCGGCGCGGAAGCCGTAGCGCACCCCGTCGTAGCGGGCCAGGTTGGACGACGCCTCGGCGGTGGCGATCAGATAATAGGCCGGCAGGGCGTGCTCCGCCGACGGCAGGGACGTCTCCTCGGCCACGGCGCCGTCGGCCACCAGCCGCTCCACCGCCGCCCGAACCGCGCCGGCCACCTGGGGTTCCACCGCCTCCCCGTAGAACTCCCGGGGCAGGCCGATGCGGACCCCCTGGACCTCGGCCGTCAAGGCCTCCCGCCAGCGCTCCGCGGGCACCGGCGCCGAGGTGGCATCGGCCGGGTCGTGGCCGGCGATGGCCTCCAGCAGCAGGGCGGCGTCGGTCACGTCCCGGGTCAGAGGGCCGATCTGGTCCAGGGACGAGGCGAAGGCGATCAGCCCGTAGCGGGACACCCGGCCGTAGGTGGGCTTCAGCCCCACCACACCGCAGAAGGCGGCGGGCTGGCGGATCGACCCGCCCGTATCGGACCCCAGGGCCGCCGGCGCCTCCCCGGCCGCCACCGCCGCCGCCGAGCCGCCGCTGGAACCGCCCGGCACCCGGTCCAGGTCCCACGGGTTGCGGGTGATGCGGAAGGCCGAGTTCTCCGTCGACGAGCCCATGGCGAACTCGTCCATGTTGGTCTTGCCGAGAATCACCGCCCCGGCCCGGCGCAGCCGCTCCACGGCGGTGGCCGTATAGGGCGGGCGGTAGCCGGCCAGCAGCTTGGAGGCCGCGGTGGTGGGCACGCCCTGGATGCAGAGGTTGTCCTTGACCGCCACCGGCACGCCGGCCAGCGGCCCCGCCGCCTCGCCCCGGCGGCGCCGCTCGTCCTCCTCCTTGGCCTGGGCCAGGGCCCGCTCGGCCGTCACCGTCAGGTAGGCGCCGACGGTGCCGTCCAGCTCCTGGATCCGGTCGAGGAAGAGCCGGGTCAGCTCCCGGGAGCTCACCTGGCCCGATGCCAGGAGGTCCGCCAGCCGGTGCACGGGTTCGTAGTAGAGCTCGTCCATCACTCGATCACCCGGGGAACGCGCAGGAATGGGCCGCTGCGGTCGGGCGCGGCAGCCAGCAGGGCCTCGCGGTCGGTGCCGGGCCGGGGCTCGTCGGGCCGGGTCACGTTGCCCAGGCCAGCCAGGACGTGGGTCAGGGGCTCCGCCTCGCCGGTCTCGACCCGGCGCAGCTGGGCCATGGCCTCGACGATCCGGACCATCTGCCCGGCCAGCCGCTCCTCCTCGGCGGGATCCAGGCCCAACCGGGCCAGGGCGGCGATCCGCCGCACCTCTTCCCGCGTGATGTCGGCCATGCTCGTCCTCCTCTCGTGCGGCCATTATACACCAAGGTTTCCCGCCAGACCCTGGGCGGCGACCGCGCCCGCCGCCGGCCCCCCTGCCCGCCGCCGCCCGCCCCGGGACGGCCGCAGCCCTCCTGAAACAGCCGCCCGCTGCAGCCCTCCTCGAAGAGCCGGCCCGCTGCGGGAAGATCCTCACCCGTCCCGGGAAGGCCGCCACCCGCCCCGGGAGGGGGCGGGTGGTCCGGCGGCGGGGCGGGTGGGCCCGCAGGAAGGGTCGGCCCCCTACCCGCAGATCAGGCTCTCCAGGTCCCGCGGGTAGTAGGTCAGGATCTCGATCCCGTCCTCGGTCACCAGGACCGTGTCCGAGTGGCGGAAGCCGCCCAGGCCGGGCACGTAGAGGCCGGGTTCCACCGTGAACAGCATGCCGGGCTCGATGACGGTCTCGTCGCCGATGTCAAGGAAGGGGGCCTCGTGCCCCAGCAGCCCGATGTTGTGGCCCACGTGATGGCGCCAGTAGGGCCAGAGGTCGTGCTCGTCGTAGTAGCGGCGGACCTCCCGGTCCACGGCGGCACAGGGCACCCCCGGCTTGATGGCGGCGAAGGCCACCTCCTGCAGGGCCAGCATGTGCCGGAAGAACCGCTCCTGCTCGGCGCTGGGCTCGCCGACGAACATGGTGCGCTCCAGCTCGCTCAGGTAACCCCCGACGAAGGCGGTGGCGCCGGTGACCAGTACGTCGCCGGGCTTGAGGATCGCGTTGATGGTCACCGCGTGGGGCAGGGCGCTGTTGGGCCCGACCTGGCCGCGGAACCCGGCGAAGGCCTCCAGCCGCCCCACGGGCCGCCGCCCCCGGCCGAAGGCGCGGATCATCGCCATGGTCGCCTCGTGGGAGGCCTGGTGGCTGATCTCGACCTCGCTGGCACCCGGCACGGCGTACTCCTGGAGCAGCTCGTGGGCCAGGTTGGCCCAGCGGCAGCTCTCGCGGATCAGGGCGATCTCCTCGGGCGACTTCACCAAGCGGTGCCGCTCGATGAGCTTGCCGTCCACCGTGATCCGGGCGTCCGGCAGCAGCTCGCCCAGGGCCGGCCCCTGGTACCCCCAGGACGAGGCGTACCCCGGCGCCTCCGCCAGCAGGTGCGCCTGGCCCAGCCCCCGCTCCTTGAGCCAGCGGGCCAGATGCTCCATGGGGTGGACCTCGCCGGGGTATTCGGGATAGTCCCGCACCTCATCGACCCGGGCCACCAGCTGGGCGTGTTCCAGCTCCAGCCGCGGCACCAGCAGGCCGGCGCGGCCCGATTCCTCCACCAGCAGGGCCGCCGGCCGCTCCGTGGGGATGAAGTGGAAGTTGGTCAGGTAGAAGATCGAGGTGGGGTTGTAGGTGAGGAAGGCGGCCGCCCCGCGGGCGGCCAGTTCCTCCAAGACCCGCCGCCGGCGCCGCGCCAGTTCCCCGTCGCTGATGGACCACATGGCCGTTCCTCCCCTCATCGCCGCGTCCCTTGCCCACTCCGGCTCTGGCCACCCCGGCCCCGCGCCGGCCGCCCCCGGCCGGCGGCACCGGGCTCAGCGTCCGGGCGCCGCGGCAAACCGGTCCAGGATGCGGATGACGTGTTCGATGCCGCGGTAGTAGTCCTCGACAAAGACGTTCTCGTTGGGGGCGTGGACCAGGGAGCCGTGGTGGCCGATGCCGACGCCGTCGACCGTGGCCGTCAGGCCGATGCGGTGGAACAGGAACATGGGCCCCGTCCCCGCCGTCCGCGGCCGCACCACCGGTTCGACCCCGTAGACCTCCCGGGCGGTGTCCCGGATCACGCCGACCAGGGGGTGGTCCGGGTCGGTCTGGGCCGGGTCCTCCGGTCCCAGGACGAGGATCTCCAGGTCGCCGAAGCCGTGGCGGTCCAGGTGGGCCCGCAGCTTGGCCAGGATGTCGTCGGCCCGCTGGTCGGGCACCAGGCGGAAGTCCAGCTTGACCCGTGCCTCCCGGGGCAGCACCGTCTTGGTGCCGGGACCGGTGTAACCCGCCACGATCCCGCAGATGGTGCAGGTCGGGGCGTAGAGCAGCTTCTCCTGGAGGTCGACCCCCCGCAGCCCGCCGATGAACGACTCCAGGCCCCAGCCCGCCAGCATCTCGTCCTCTTCCAGGGGAAACCGCTCCAGCAGGGCGCGCTCGGCAGGGGTCGGGGCGCGGACGTCGTCGTAGAAGCCCTCGATCAGGACCCGGTCGGAGGGGACGTCCTTCAAGGTCGCCAGCGCCTGGACCAGCCGCCAGGCCGGGTTGGGCACGATGGCCGCCAGGCTGGAGTGCAGGTCCTGGTTGGCCGCCCGGGCCACCAGCTCGACGTACAGGATCCCCTTGCAGCCCGCCGAGATCACCGGCCGGCCCCGGGCATCCTTGCCGCCCGACTCCCACACCACGCCGTCGGCGGCCAGGCGGTCCGCGTACCGCTCCATGAACTGGTGCAGGTGGACGCTGCCGATCTCCTCCTCCCCCTCGATGACGAACTTGACGTTGACCGGCAGCCGCCCCTCGCCTCGCAGCCAGGCCTCGACGGCCTTGATGCGGGTCATCAGATTGCCCTTGTTGTCCGCCACGCCCCGGGCGATCAGCCGCCCGTCGCGGACGGTTGCGGCAAAGGGGTCGACCGCCCATTCCTCCAGCGGTTCGGGGGGCTGGACGTCGTAGTGATTGTAGAAGAGCAGGGTGCGGGGGGCGCCGGCGTCGATCTCGCCGTAGATCACCGGGTAGCCGCCCTCCAGGGGGACCCGTTCGACCCGGGCGCCCACGGCCTCCAGCATGGAGGCCACCAGATCGGCGCAAGCGTCCATGCCCAGGTCCTGGGCCGCCACCGAGGGCTGCCGCAGGAGAGCCTGGAGGTCCGCCAGCGCCTGGTCCCGGTGGGCCCGGCTGTAGGCGATGGCGCGTTCCATCGCTCGACCTCCTTCAGGGACGGAACTTGAGAAACTCGAGGCGGCCCGCGGGACGGTCGCCCCACGGGCCGCCACCGGCGTCTTCAGCCCGCCACCGTCACTGCAGGGGGTAGTGGCAGGCCACGTGATGGCCCGAGGCCAGCGGCCGCAGGACGGGCATCTCCTCCCGGCACCGCGGCTGGGCGAAGGGACAGCGCGGGTGGAACCGGCATCCCGACGGAGGATTGGCCGGCGAGGGGACGTCTCCCTGCAGGACGATCCGCTCCCGCCGCCGGCGGGGGTGGGGCACGGGGACGGCGGAGAGCAGCGCCGCCGTGTAGGGATGGGCAGGGTGGCGGAACAGCTCCTCCGTGGGCGCCACCTCCACCAGCTGGCCCAGGTACATCACCCCGACCCGGGTGGAGACGTGGCGCACCACGTTGAGGCCGTGGGCGATGAACAGGTAGGTCAGCCCCAGGCGCTCCTGCAGGTCGGCCAGCAGGTTGAGGATCTGGGCCTGCACCGACACGTCCAGGGACGAGACCGCCTCATCGGCCACCACGAAGCGGGGATTCAAGGCGATGGCCCGGGCGATGCCGATGCGTTGCCGCTGCCCGCCGGAGAACTGGTGGGGGAAGCGGTGCCGCCAGGCGGGGTTGAGCCCCACCAGCTCCATCAGCTCGGCCACCCGCGCCTCCCGCTGGGACCGCCGGCGCATGCCGTGGACCCGCAGGGGCTCGCCGATGATGTCGGCCACCGTGAAGCGCGGGTTCAGGGAGCCGAAGGGGTCCTGGAAGATGATCTGCATCTCCCGGCGCACCCGGCGCAGCTCCGGTCCCCGCAGGGCGAAGAGGTCACGGCCGGCGAACCAGACCCGGCCACCGGTGGCCGGCACCAGCCGCAAGATCACCCGGGCCAGGGTCGACTTGCCGCAGCCCGACTCGCCCACCAGGCCGAAGGTCTCCCCCTGGCGGATCTCCATCGTGACGCCGTCGACGGCCCGGACATGGCCCACCGTGCGCCCCAGCACGCCCCGGGTGATGGGGAAGTACTTCTTCACGTCCTCGACCCGCACCAGGGGCTCGCCGGCACCGGCTTCCGGCGTCGCCTGGGCCGGCCCGGCCGCGGACCCGGGGCCGGCGGGCGCCCCTCCGGTGCGGGCCCGTTCCACCGCCCGCTCGGGCATGCTCACGTTCCCAGCCCCCTCTCGGCCGCCACCTCATCGGCCAGCCAGCAGGCCGCCCGCCCCCCGGCGGCCACCGGTTGGAGCGGCGGCTCCTCTTCCCGGCAGCGGTCGATGGCATAGGGACAGCGGGGGTGGAACCGGCACCCCGCCGGCATCCGGTCGATGCTGGGCACGCTCCCCGGGATCGCCTGTAACCGCCGCTGCCGCGGGGCCTCCAGATCGGGCACCGAGGCCAGAAGGCCGATGGTGTACGGGTGGGACGGCCGCTCGAAGATCTGCTCGACGGGCCCCTCCTCGACCACCCGGCCGGCGTACAGGACCACGATCCGGTCGGCCATCTCGGCGGCCACGCCCATGTCGTGGGTGATCAGCAGAATGGACATGCCCAGCTCGGCCTTGAGCCGGCGCAGCAGGTCGAGGATCTGGGCCTGGATCGTCACGTCCAGGGCCGTGGTCGGCTCGTCGGCGATCAGCAGCCGCGGCCGGCAGGCCAGGGCCATGGCGATCATCGCCCGCTGCCGCATGCCGCCGGAGAACTCGTGGGGGTACTGGCGCACCCGCACCTCCGGTTCGGGGATCCCGACCAGGCGCAGCATCTCCACCGCCCGGGCCATGGCCTCCGCCCGGCCCTTGCCCTCGTGCAGCATGACGGCTTCGGCGATCTGGTCGCCGATGGTGAACACGGGGTTCAAGGCGGTCATCGGTTCCTGGAAGACCATGGCCACCTGCCGCCCGCGGATCCGGCGCATCTCCTCCTGGGTCTTGGCGGCCAGGTCGGTGCCGTCCAGCAGCACGTGCCCGGCGAAGATGGCGCCGTTGTCGTACTCGAGCAACCGCATGATGGCCAGGGAGGTCACGCTCTTGCCGCTGCCCGACTCCCCCACCAGGCAGACGGTCTCGCCGACCCCGACGGTGAAGGAGACTCCCTCCACGGCCACCAGGGGGCCCTGGGCGGTGAGGAACCCGGCGGTGAGGTCACGCACCTCGAGCAAGGGCCGGCTCACGGGCGTCGCCTCCTTTCCCTGGCGCCCGAGGGGGTCCCCCGGCCGCCGCCAGCGCCGGGCAGGCGCCGGCCGCCCGCCGGCCCACGCCCACGGGCGGGGGTGGCGCTGATCGCGGTGGCCGCGGCCCGCCCTTCGCCCACGGCGGCCCGCCCGAAGGCCGCGGCGACCCGCCAGCTCCGGCGCACCCGTTCCTTCTGCCGAGGGTCGAAGGCGTCGCGGATGCCGTCACCCACGAAGTTCACCGCCAGCACGGTGAGGAAGATGCAGGCGCCGGGGTAGACCGCCAGCAGCGGGTTCGTCAGCATGTACTGCTGGGCATTGTTCAGCATCTGGCCCCAGCTGGTCTGGGGCGGCTGTACGCCGAGGCCGAGGAAGGAGAGGGCCGACTCGGCCAGGATCGCCCCGCCGATCATCAGGGTGGCGTTGACGATCAGGGGGGCCGTGGCGTTGCGCAGCAGGTGGTTGATCATGATGTCCCACGCCGGGGTGCCGATGGCCCGGGCGGCCTCCACGTCTTGTATCCGTCGCCCTTCCAAAGAAAGAATATGACGGCCAGACGAGATTCCCTACTGTTTGTTGCGAAGGATCTTATTTGCATTCTTGTTTTCCATTTTCTGAATAGGCTCTAAATAGTACCTGACAGGAAGTGGATGCGGCGATGCTGCCAGGTGGTGTCGCCGTGGCAGATTAACCGGCGGGTGGGGCCAAACAAAAGAACCCGCCGCCCGGAGGGCGGCGGGTCGGACGAGCAGGCCTGGGTTGTAAGAGACCGCACGGGACCCGGCGGAGCGCCGGCCGTGGGCCGGTTCTTCCGTCGTGGGCGCCCCTCACGCCGCGCCCTTGCCCGAGACCAGGTGGCAGGCCGCCCAGTGCCCCGGCGCGATCTCCTCCATCTGGGGCCGGGCCTCGAAGCAGATCTTCTCCGCCAGGGGGCAGCGGGTGTTGAAGGGGCACCCCCGGGGCGGGTTGACCGGGCTCGGGACGTCGCCCTTGAGCACGATGCGTTCCCGCGTGCGCTCCACCGCGGGGTCCGGGATCGGCACGGCCGACAGCAGCGCCTGGGTGTAGGGGTGCTGGGGCCGGTGGTAGAGCTCGTCGCTGGGAGCCAGCTCCATGATCTGGCCCAGGTACATCACCGCCACGCGATCGCTGATGTGCTTCACCATGGACAGGTCGTGGGCGATGAAGATGTACGTCAGGCCGAACTGTTCCTGGAGATCGGTCATCAGGTTGACGATCTGGGCCTGGATCGAGACGTCCAGGGCGGAGATGGGCTCGTCCGCGACGATGAACTCGGGCTGCACCGCCAGCGCCCGGGCGATGCCGATGCGCTGGCGCTGGCCGCCGGAGAACTCGTGGGGGAACCGGTTGGCATGCTCCCGGTTGAGCCCCACCAGGCTCAGCAACTCGTGGATGCGCTCCGTGCGCTCCTTCCGGCTCTTCACCATGCCGTGCAGGTCCAGGGCCTCGCCGATGATCTCTGACACCAGCATGCGCGGGTTGAGGGAGGCGTAGGGGTCCTGGAAGATCATCTGCGCGCGGCGGCGGAAGCGCATCAGGTCCTGGCCGGACAGCTTGTGCACATCCTGGCCGTCGAAGAGTACCTGCCCCTCGGTGGGGTCGTACAGGCGAACGATGGTGCGCCCCACCGTGGACTTGCCGCAGCCCGACTCGCCCACCAGGCCGAGGACCTCACCGCGCCGGATCTGGAAGGAGACGCCGTCCACGGCCTTGAGCACCGCGCCGCGGCCCACCTCGAAGTGGCGCTTGAGGTTGCGGACCTCCAGCAGCGGGCGCTCCTGCGCCGGCTGCCCGGCGCTCGCCCCCGCGGCGTCCCGCGCCGCCACCGCCGTCGCCGTTCCACCCTTGGCCATCGCTCACGCCCCCCTTTCCTCGGCGTTGAGGCCCACCACCGGCGCGTACGGATGGTGCAGCCAGCACTTGGCGTAATGTCCGGGCCGGATCTCCTCCAGCGCGGGATCGTAGTCGTGGCAAACCCGCATCGTGTAGGGACAGCGGGCCGCGAAGGGGCAACCCGCCGGCGGCGCGAACAGGTCCGGCGGCGTCCCCGGGATGGCCTGCAGCCGGTCCCGGCGATCATCCAGGCGCGGGATGGACCGCAGCAGCGCCTCGGTGTACGGGTGCTTCGGATGGTGGAAGATCTCCTCCGCCGTCCCCTGCTCCACGATCTGGCCGGCGTACATCACGGCGATGCGGTCGGCCATGCGCGCCACCACGCCCAGATCGTGGGTGATCAGGATGATGGCCGTGCCCAGGCGCTTCTTCAGGTCCTGCATCAGCTCGAGGATCTGGGCCTGGATGGTCACGTCCAGGGCCGTGGTCGGCTCGTCGGCGATCAGCAGCGCCGGGTTGCAGGCGAGGGCGATGGCGATCATCGCCCGCTGCCGCATGCCGCCCGAGAACTGGTGGGGATACTGGCGCACCCGTTCCTCCGGATTCGGGATCCCCACCATGTGGAGCAGTTCCACGGCCCGGGCCCGCGCCTGATCCGGCCGCATGCCCTGATGCTTGATCAGCGGCTCGGCGATCTGCCGGCCGATGGTCATCGTCGGGTTGAGGGACGTCATGGGGTCCTGGAAGATCATGCCCATGGAGCGTCCCCGGATGCGCTGCATCTCCCGCTCGGAGAGCTTCGTCAGGTCCTTCCCTTGAAACCGGATGGACCCGCTGACGATCCGCCCCGGCGGCATGGGGATCAGGCGCATGATGGTCTGGGCCGTGACGGACTTGCCGCAGCCCGATTCACCCACGATGCACAGCGTCTCGCCCTTGTGCAGGTCGAAAGAGACGCCGCGGACCGCCTGGACCTCGCCGCCATGGGTGCGGAAGTGGACGCGCAGGTCGCGAACTTCCAGCAGCTTCTCCATAGGCTTCGTCCTTTCTACCGGGCCCGCAAGCGCGGATCCAGGGCGTCCCGCAGGCCGTCGCCCACAGCGTTGAAGGCAAACATGGTGATGCTCAGGGCCAGGGCCGGGAAGGCGAACTGCCACGGCCAGATCCGCATCACGGTATACGCCTCGTTGATCAACGTCCCCCAGCTGGCCCGCGGCGGCGGCACCCCCAGGCCGATGAAGCTGAGGAACGCCTCGCCGAAGATGGCGCCCGGCACGGTCAAGGTCAGGCTGACGATGATCGGCCCCATCACGTTGGGCACCAGGTGCCGCAGGATCAGGGGCAGGGTGGGCACCCCGAGGACCCGCGCCGCCAGGACGAACTCCATCTCCCGCAGCTGCAGGATCTGGCCGCGCACCAGCCGCGCCATGCCGACCCAACCCGTCATGCCCATGGCCAGGATGATGGTCGGGAGTCCCGGATCCATCACCACCAGCAGCAGGATCACCAGCAGCAGGTACGGGATGCCATAGAGCACGTCGATGATGCGCATCATGACCTCGTCGACGCGCCCGCCCAGGTAGCCCGAGATCCCGCCGTAGAGCACGCCGATGATCAGCTCGATCAGCGCGGCCACGATGCCGATGAACAGCGAGATCCGCCCGCCCATCCAGACCCGGGTGAACAGGTCGCGGCCGATCTGGTCGGTGCCGAACCAGTACTGGGCCGAGGGCGGTTTGTTGATGTTGGCGTAATCCTGATAGTCAAAGGTGTGGCCCCCGACGTGATAGGAGATCACGGGGCCCAACAGCGATCCCAGGGCCATGAAGATCAGCAGCACCAGACCAAGCATGGCCAGCCGGTTGGCGCGAAAGCGGATCCATGCGTCCTGCCAGAAGGTCAGGCTCGGCCGCACGATGGCCTCCGCCTCACCGGCGGCCATGGGCGCCGGCTTGAACAACTCCGGCGTCAGGTCCGGTGCCGTTGCCGGCGCCGGTGGCGCCGCCCGGTTCACCGCCATGGACTCACCCCCTGGCCCGGTTCGTCAGCCGAATCCGCGGGTCGATGATTCCGTAGGAGAGATCGACCAGGAAGTTGGCGACGATCAGGAAGATGAAATAGAACACCGTGGTCCCCAAGATCAAGGGATAGTCCCTCTGATATACGCTCTCAACGTAATACTTGCCAAGGCCCGGGATGCCAAAGATGGCCTCGATGACCACGGTGCCCGTCAGGATCCCCGCCACCAGCGGGCCCAGGATCGTGACGATGGGCAGGATGGCGTTGCGCAGGGCGTGGCGCCAGATGACCTCACCCTGGGACAGCCCCTTGGCGCGGGCCGTGTTGATGTAGTCCTGCCCCATCACGTCCAGCATCTGGGTGCGCATCATCCGGACCAGCGTGGCCAGCATCGTCCCGCCCAGCGCCAGGGACGGCAGGATGGACGTGACGAAGGTCCCGTTCCAGAGCACCGGCACCAGGTTGAGCTTCACCGCGAACAGCCACTGGGCGAACACGGCGATGACGAAGCTCGGCACCGAGACGCCCAGCACGGCGATGACCATGGCCGCATAGTCGGGCCAGCGGTTCCGGTTCAAGGCGGCGATGGTGCCCAGGGTGAGCCCGACGATCAGGGCGAAGACCAGCGCCTGCCCCCCGATCCAGGCCGACCACGGGAAGCCCTCGGCGATCATCCGGTTCACGCTCTGGCCGATGTTCTTCAGCGAAACGCCCAGGTCGCCCTGGAGCAGGTTCCCCCAATAGCGCACGTACTGCTCCCACAGCGGATCGTTCAGGCCGTACTTGTCCATCATCAGCGCCAGGATCTCCGGCCGCAGCCGGGGATCGGCGAAGGGATTACCCGGGATCGCGTGCATCAGCACGAAGGTCACGGTCACCACGGCCCAGATGGACACCAGCATCAGCACCAGCCGCTGGGCGATGTAACGGCGCATGCGATGTCCCCCCTTCCTCCCCCGACCAGCCTCGCCAATCCTCGGAGGAACGCGGCAGACGCACGAGATCCCGGCACGAGGCCGGGATCCCATCGTCCCAACCGGTCTCGTCGTCGGATGATCGAGCCCTGACCCGGGCCCGCCGCGGGCCCCGCCGCCGCGCTGCGCGGCCACGGGGCCCGCCGGCCGAACCCGGCCGTATCGTCTCGCTCCGGACGAACCGCGCCCGGCCGACCCTACGACCTTACTGGCCGCGGCCCTCGGTGTACGCCCACTTGAACTCGGGGCTGTAGCCGACGGCCCGCCGGATCAGGTTCTTGACGTACGGCTTCTGCGCGTACAGAACCTCCCGGTGGTAGATCGGCACGATCGGCACGTCCTTGGCGATCAGCTTCTCCAGCTCGATGGCCAGGTCGCGCTGCTTGGCAGGATCGGTCTCCTGCTCCAGCTGCTTGACCAGGTTGTCATACTCCTCGCTGCAGTACTTGCCGTCGTTGTAGGGCCCGTCGCACACCCACATGTTGAGGAAGGTCAGCGGGTGGTCGTAGTCGGGACCCCAACCGGCCATGATGATGTCGAACTTCTGGGTGCGCTGGCGCTCCAGCCGCTCCTCGAAGGGAACCTGGACGATCTGCAGGTTGATCCCCAGGTTCTGCTTCAGCTGCTGCTGGAAGAACTCCAGGCGCGTCTTGACCACGTCGCCGTTGTCGCCCACGAACTCCAGGGTCGGGACCTCGGTCAGGCCTTCCTCCTGGAGGGCCTCCTGCCACAGCTGCTTCGCCTTGGCCGGGTCGGCCTTGGCCGGGAACAGGTTCAGCGGGCGGACGTACTTCTCCTCGAAGCTGACGCCCGGCTCGCCCGGCGCCGTGATCACCGGGTTGGTGTAGCTGACGGCCGGCAGGCCGATGCCCTTGTTCAGGGCGTTGATGTAGGTCTCCCGGTCGATGGCGTAGGCGACGGCCTGGCGCGCCTTCGGGTTGTTCCACGGCTTCTTGGTCGTGTTCAGGACCAGGTAGAAGGTGGCGCCGTCGGCGTAGCGGCCCAGCTCGTCGGCGTGGGTCTGCTCGAACTGCTCCTTGAACTCGGCCGGCACGCCGGTGACGTCGAGCTCGCCAGCCTCGTACGCGTTGATGTACGCCGCCGCGTCGCTGACCATCACGAAGTCGACGTAGTCAAGCTTGACGTTGGCGGCATCCCAGTAATTGGGGTTCTTCTCGATGCGCAGCGAGTTGTTGTGGTTCCATTCCTTGACGATGAAGGGACCGTTGTACACGGCCTTGTCGGCGTCGGTGGCGAACTGGTCGCCGTACTGCTCGACGATGTCCTGGCGCACGGGCTGCCAGGTGCCGAAGGTCAGCAGGTTCAGGAAGTACGGGACGTTCTGGCTCAGCGTGACCTTCAGCGTCTTCTCGTCGACGACCTCGATGCCCACCTTGCTGAGGGCCTCTTCGATCTTGGCGTCGTCGCCGTCGCAGGACCCGTCGTCGCCGCAGGCGTTGGCCACATCATTGCCGCCCTTGATGTACGGGGCGATGATGTAGGAGTACTGCGAGGCCAGCCGCGGGTCCATGGCCCGCTTCCAGGCATAGGCGAAGTCGTTGGCCGTGACGGGCTTGCCGTCGCTCCACTGCGCGTCACGCAGGTGGAAGGTCCAGGTCAGCCCGTCCTCGGAAACCTCCCAGCTCTCCGCCATGCCGCTGCCCTGCTTGATCTCGCCGTTGGGGTCCTGGCGCACCAGGCCCTCATAGGTGGCGCCGATGATCTCAAACGAGATGGTGTCGGTCGCCAGCTGCGGGTCCAGGCTCGGCGGCTCGTCGAGCAGATTCAGCTTGAGGTAGTTGGGGCTGTCGGGCCCGCCGGCCTGCTGCTGAGGCTGCTCCTGCTGCTGGCCCTCGCTGCTCTGACCGCCACCGCCGCCGCTGCCGCAGGCGGACAGGACGAGCGCCGCGACCACCAGCAGGCTGAAGAGCGCGAACAACTTGCGATTGCGCTTCAACATGGGTACCCCCCTGATGCTGGTTTGCGCCTTTCTTGGCGCAAGACCGGCTCGAATGGGGATTCACCTCCTTTCGCCGGTCATTTTTCGACAGGCAGCATACACCGTAGGAATGTTCTCGCAAGCCACGCAATTTCCTTCTTCGATACGGTGCGGTTGACAGGGAATAACCGGCGCGCCTCCCAGACCGGCGCCACCACGGGGCAACACCCCTGTCGGGAACCAGCGGCGCGCCGGGGACAAGGCGCCGCCCGGGCTGGGGACCATCCCGCCCGCACCCCTCGCCAAGCCCCGGCCAGGATTCCGCCGGCAGCGCCCGTTGCCACGGGGCCCCATGCCACGCCGGGCGCCGGCCCCATCACGCCCCACCGGCCATGCCGGCCAGGGCCTCCCAGGCGCCGGCGGTGGGAAGCCGCTCGGCCAGGTGGCAGGCTACCAGGTGGCCGCCCTCCAAGGGGCGCAGGGCCGGTTCCACCTCCCGGCAGATGGCCTCGGCGAAGGGGCAGCGGGTGTGGAAGCGGCAGCCCGCGGGCGGGTTGGCCGGCGACGGCACGTCGCCCTGCAACACGATGCGCTCCCGCTGCCGCTGGCGCGGCGGGTCGGGCAGGGGCACCGCCGACAGCAGGGCCTGGGTGTAGGGGTGCAGCGGACGGCGGTACAGGTCCTCGGTGGGAGCCAGTTCGACCAGCTTGCCCAGGTACATCACGCCCACCCGGTCGCTGATGTGGCGGACCACCGACAGGTCGTGGGCGATGAAGAGGTAGGTGAGGCCGAAGCGGCTCTGCAGGTCTTCCAGCAGGTTGATGACCTGGGACTGGATCGAGACGTCCAGGGCCGAGACCGGCTCGTCGCAGACGACGAAGCGCGGGTTCAGCGCCAGGGCGCGGGCGATGCCGATGCGCTGGCGCTGGCCCCCGGAGAACTCGTGGGGATAGCGGCGGGCGTGCTCCGGCGACAGGCCGACGACCTCCAGCAGCTCGGCCACCCGCTGCCGCAACGCCTCGCCCCGCGCCAGGCCGTGGACGGCCAGCGCTTCCCCGATGATCTCGCCCACCGTCAGCCTTGGGTTGAGGGACCCGAAGGGGTCCTGGAAGATGATCTGCATGTCCCGCCGCAGCCGCCGCAGCGCGGCGCCCTCCAGCCGGTAGATGTCCTGGCCGTCGAATCGGACCGACCCGGCCGTTGGCTCCAGGAGGCGCAGGATCAGCCGCCCCGTGGTCGTCTTGCCGCAGCCGGACTCCCCCACTAGGCCCAGGGTCTCGCCCTCATGGATGTCCAGGTCGACCCCGTCGACGGCGCGCACCCAGCCCCGCGGGCGCCCCAGCCAGCCGCCGCCGATGGGGAAGTGCTTGGTGAGTCCCCGGACCTCCACCAGCACCCGGCTCATCCCGCCACCTCCTCTCCGGCCCCGGTTGCGCCGGTCGAACCGGCGCCCGCAGGCCCCGCCCCCGCGACGGCTGCGGGCCCGCCACCCTTCCCCGCAGCCACAGGCCCACCACCGGGCTCCGCTGGCGCGGGCCCACCGCCGGCCGCCGTTCCGCCACCCGCCGCCACCCCGGCGCCTGGCCCCGTCCGCGCCACCGCGCCGTCGCCCGGCAGCGTCCCTGGCGCCATCCCGGCGTCGCCGGCCCCGCCCGCGCCGGCCGGTTCCTCCCGCAGCCAGCAGGCGACCCAGCGGCCTTCACCGGCGGGCGCTAGGACCGGCTCTTGTTGCCGGCAGATGTCGATGGCGTAGGGACATCGGGGGTGGAACCGGCAGCCCGTGGGCAGCCGCGCGGGGTTGGGCACCTGCCCGGGGATGACGTGGAGCCGCTCCTGGCGGCGGTGGAGCTGGGGCATGGAAGCCAGCAGGCCCTCGCTGTAGGGGTGCAGCGGCCGGGCGAAGAGATCGTCCACCGGAGCCGATTCCACGATCCGGCCGGCGTACATCACCAGCACCCGGTCCGCCATGTCGGCCACCACGCCCAGGTCGTGGGTGATCAGCAGGATCGCCGTGCCCAGCCGGCGCCGCAGGTCCTTCATCAGGTCGAGGATCTGGGCCTGTACGGTGACGTCCAGGGCGGTGGTGGGCTCGTCGGCGATGAGCAGTTGCGGTTCGCAGGCCACCGCCATGGCGATCATCACCCGCTGGCGCATGCCGCCCGACATCTGGTGGGGGTACTGGCGCGCCCGCGCCGCCGGATCGGGGATGCCCACCAGCCGCAAGAGCTCCACCGCCCGCTCCCAGGCCGCGCGCCGGGAGAGGCCCCGGTGCCACTGGAGGGCCTCGGCGATCTGCTTGCCCACGGGGAATACCGGGTTGAGGGACGTCATTGGCTCCTGAAAGATCATGCTGATCCGGTTGCCGCGGATGCGCCGCATCGCCGCCTCGCTGAGCCGCAGCAGATCCTGGCCTTCGAAGAGGATCGAGCCGGCGGTGATGCGCCCGGGGGGCGAGGGGACGAGCCGCAGGATGGACAGGGAGGTCACGCTCTTCCCCGACCCCGACTCGCCCACCAGGCCGACGGTCTCGCCGCGGGCGATGGTGAAGCTGACGTCGTCGACGGCGGCGAAGCGGCCTTCGCCGGTGTGGAACTCGGTGCGCAGGCCGCGCACCTCAAGCAAGGGCTCGGCTGGCTGGACCAACGGACCGTTCCTCCCGATGGCGGGCGCTGCCAGGGCGGCACCCCGGTGCCCAAGGGGCAGGAGGGGGACGGCGCCAGGAAGCCCCAACCCAAGGCACCCTCCCCCGGCCCGAGGGACCCACCCCGGCCTGAGCGAACACGGCGCCGCCGGCGGTGCCGGCGGCGACCGGTGCCCATGGTGAAGCGCGCTGGAAAATCGGCTGCCAAAGCGCGTTTCGCTGGCTTTTCCCACGCGAAGGCGTCTCGTTTTAGCCTTCGACACGGGGAAATCGTCTCCTGCTCCGCCACCGAACCGCCCGCCTCGGCCGGTCCGGCCGGAGGCCACCACCGTGCCAACGCGGACGGGAAAGCCCATCAGCCCCCTCGCCCGACCCGCCCGGACGCCCCCACCGTCGGCGCCCGGACGCCACCACCGTGCCGGTGCGCGCAGCAAAGCCACCGGCGACCGGAGCTCACGACGGGGCGCGCCCCACCAGCCGGAGGAACGCGGCCTCGTCCAGAACGGGGATCCCCAGCTCCCGCGCCCGGGCCAGCTTGGAGCCCGCCCCCTCCCCCGCCACCACGTAGTCGGTCTTGCGGCTGACACTGCCCGTGGCCCGGCCCCCCAGGGCCTCCACCAGCGCCTGGGCCTCGTCCCGGGTCATGCTGCTGAGGCCGCCGGTGAAGACGAAGGTCTTGCCGGCCACCCGCGCCCGCACCTCCGCCGGCACCCCGGCGATCCCAAGGTCGCCCTCGCCAGCGCCTGGGCCGCCCGCCGTGGCGTCCGCTGCAACGCCGACCGGGGCGCGCCCCCCGTCCCGGCCGGGCGCCGCCACCGGCCCCGCCGCCCGGGCCGCCGCCGCGCTGCCGGGCTCGGGCTCCCCCGCCGCCGCCCGCACCCCCGCCTCCGCCAGCCGGCGGATCAGGTCGCGGTTGTGGGCATCGCGGAAGAAGGCGGCGACGCTCTCGGCGATGCGCGGGCCGATCTCGGGCACGGCCGTCAGTTCGTCGGGCCCCGCCTCCATCAGGCGGTCGATCGTCCCGAAGTGGCGGGCCAGCACCCCCGCCACCCGCTCGCCGACGAAGCGGATGCCGAGCCCGTACAGCAGCCGTCGCAGGGGCCGCGCCCGCGAGGCGTCGATGGCGGCGATCAGGTTGGCCGCCGACTTGGGTCCCATGCGCTCGAGCTGGGCGACGGGCTCCGCCTCCAGCCGGTACAGGTCCGCCACGTCCCGAACCAGGCCCCGTTCCACCAGCTGCTCGATGAGGGCCGGTCCCAGGCCCTCGATGTCCATGGCGTCCCGGGAGGCGAAGTGGCGGATCCGCTCCAGCTGCTGGGCAGGGCAGGCGGCGTTGGGGCAGCGGGTGGCCGCCTCCCCCTCCACCCGCACCACGGGGCTGCCGCAGGCGGGGCAGCGCTCGGGCATGGTGAAGGGGCGCTCGGCGCCGGTGCGCGCCTCCTTCACCACCTCCACCACCTCGGGGATGATCTCGCCCGCCTTGTGGACCACCACCAGGTCGCCGACCCGCACGTCCTTCTCCCGGATGTAGTCGGCGTTGTGCAGGCTGGCGCGGCTGACGGTGGTCCCCGCCAGGAGCACCGGGTCCAGCACGGCCACCGGGGTCAGGGCGCCGGTTCGACCCACGCTGACCAGGATGTCCCGCACCCGGGTGCGGGCCTTCTCGGCGGGGAACTTGTAGGCAATGGCCCAGCGGGGGCTGCGGGCCGTGGTCCCCAGGGCCCGCTGCTGGGCCAGGTCGTCGACCTTGATCACGATGCCGTCGATCAAGTAGGGCAGCTCGTGGCGGCGCTCCGCCCACCCGTCGATGTAGGCGAAGAGCTCGTCCAGGCTGGTGCACCGCCGGGCATGGGGGTTGACGGGCAGCCCCCACCGGCGCAGGGTCTGGAGCACCTCCCACTGGCTGCGGGGGGCGGCCCCGGCGGCGGCCCCGGCGTCCTCGGGGTCGTCCTCCCAGCCGGCCAGGGCGTAGACCCACAGGTTCAGGGACCGGGAGGCCGTGACCGCCGGGTCCAGCTGGCGCACCGACCCGGCAGCGGCGTTGCGCGGGTTGGCGAAGGGCGGCAACCCGCGGGCCTCCTGCTCCTGGTTGAGGCGGCGGAAGGCCTCGAAGGTCATGTAGACCTCGCCGCGGACCTCCACCCGCCGCGGCACCGGCGCCTCGGCCGCCCGCAGCCGCAAGGGCAGGCTGCGGATGGTGCGCAGGTTGGCCGTCACGTCCTCCCCCGCCTCGCCGTCGCCCCGGGTCGCCCCGCGGACGAACCGGCCCTCCTCATACGTCAGGGCGATGGACAGGCCGTCGATCTTGAGCTCGGCCACGTAGGCGACGTCGTCGCCCACCACCCGCCGCACCCGCTGGTCGAAGGCCTCCAGCTCCTCCCGGCTGAAGGCGTTGTCCAGGCTGAGCATCGGCTCGGCGTGTTCCACCCGGGCGAAGGGCGCCGCGGGCTTGCCGCTCACCCGCTGGGTGGGCGAATCCGGCGTGACGATGGCGGGGAAGCGGGCCTCCAGCTCCCGCAGCTCCCGCATCAGGGCGTCGTAGGCGGCGTCGTCGATCTCCGGCCGGTCGAGCACGTAATAAAGGTAGTCGTGGTGCCGGATCTGCTCCCGCAGGGCCTCGGCCCGGGCCCGGGCCGCCTCCAGGTCGCCGGGCTCGTCGCCGGCACCGGCTGCGGCCCCCGCCACCGGCTGGCGCTGGTCCACGCTGATCCCCCCTGCCCCTGGACGAAGCGGAATGGCGCCGGGGCTCACGCCCGCCGCAGGTTGGCGTAGCGGACGATAAAGGTCTTCAGACCGGCATCGGGGAAGGCGATGGTCACCTCGGCATCGTCGCCCTCACCCCGGCGCATCACGATGGTGCCCTCCCCAAAGCGGGGATGGACCACCCGCTGGCCGGGCCGCAGCCCGCCGGCGTCGGTCCCGGACCCGGCGGGGGTGCCGGTCGCAGGCCCTCCGGCGGGCCCATCGCCGGAGGTGCGGCCCTCCGCGGCCCGCCCGGCCCACCCAACCGGCCCGCCCCGCCCGGCCAGCCCGGCCGGCCCCGCCGGCCACCGGCCCGCCTCGCGGCCGCTCCGGGTCCCGTTCCAGCCTCCCCGGGCGGCTGCGCGCCATCCGGACCCCAGGGCCGCGCCGCGCCAGGCCGGCTCCGCGCCCCAGCCGCCGGCCTCGCCGGGGGCCGGTTCGTCCCCGTCGGGCAGCAACCCCTGCCACTCCAGATAGCGCTCGTCGGCCTCCTCCAGGAAGCGGGAGGGCACCTGCCGGCGGGTGGCGCCGAAGAGGGTGCGCTGGCGGGTGAAACAAAGGTAGAGCCGCCGGCGCGCCCGGGTCATGCCCACGTAGCAGAGGCGCCGCTCCTCCTCCAGCTCCTGGGGGTCGTCCAGGGACCGGCTGTGGGGGAAGACCCCCTCCTCCATCCCCGTGATGAACACCACGTCGAACTCCAGGCCCTTGGCGCTGTGGAGGGTCATCAGGGAGACGGCCCGGGCCCCCTCCTCCAGCTGGTCCACGTCGCTGACCAGGGCCACCTCGGCCAGGAAGTCCACCAGCGGCGCGTCGCCCGGACCCCGCTGGCGCTCGAAGTCCCGGGCCACCGACAGGAGCTCCTTGAGGTTCTCCAGCCGGGTGGCGGCGTCGGGCGTCCCCTCCTGCTCCAGCATGGCCCGGTACCCCGTCCGCTCCAGGGCCAGGGCGATCACGTCGTAGGCGGGCCCGTGCTCGGCCGCCGCCCGCAGGTCGGCGATCACCCCGCCGAAGGCCATCAGGGCGGCCGCCTGGGGCCGGGTGACGCCAGGAATGTCCTCCGCCCGCGCCAGGGCGTCCAGCAGGCCCACGCCCTCCCGGTCCATGTACGCCTCCAGCCTTGCCAGGGTCGCCTCGCCGATGCCCCGCCGGGGGACGTTGACCACCCGTCGCAGGCTGATCCGGTCGTCGGGGTTCACCGCCAGGCGCAGGTAGGCCAGGATGTCCTTGACCTCCTTGCGCTCGTAGAACTTCAGCCCGCCCACGATCCGGTAGGGGATGCCCCGGCGCAGCAGGGTCTCCTCCACCACCCGCGACTGGGCGTGGGTGCGGTAGAGAACCGCCATGTCGCCGTACCCGTACCCCTCGGCGTGGAGCCGCTCCATCTCCCGGGCGACGAACCAGGCCTCGTCGTGCTCGTCGGCGGCGCCGAAGACCACCACCCGCGCCCCCTCGCCGTGGATCGAGCGCAGCTGCTTCTCCTTGCGCTGGGTGTTGTGCTCGATCACCGCCTGGGCCGCCGCCAGGATGGAGGCGGTCGACCGGTAGTTCAGCTCCAGCCGCACCACCCGGGCGTCGGGATAGTCTTCCTCAAAGCGCAGGATGTTGGTGATGTCCGCCCCGCGCCAGCGGTAGACGCTCTGGTCCGGGTCGCCCACCACGAACAGGTTGCGGTGCCCGGCTGCCAGCAGGCGCAGCAGCCGGTACTGGGCATGGTTGGTGTCCTGGTACTCGTCTACCAGGATATGGACGAACCGGCGCTGGTAGGAGGCCAGCACGTCGGGGGCCTCCTCCAGCAGCCGCACCGCCTGCATCAGCAAATCGTCGAAGTCCATGGCGCCGTTGCGCTGCAGGCGCTCCTGGTAGGCGGCGTAGACCATGGCCACCTGCTGCCGGTAGAAGTCCCGGTGCCGGGAGGCAAAGGCCTCCGGGTCCAGCAGCTGGTTCTTCGCCGCCGAGATCAGGGCGCCCACCGCCTGGGGCGGGTAGCGGGTCTCGCTCAGGTTCCGCTCCTTGAGGACCTCCCGCAGGACGGAGCGGCGGTCGTCTTCGTCCAGGATGATGAAGTTCCGGTCGTACCCGATGCGATAGCCGTCCCGGCGCAGGATCCGGACGCAGCTGGCGTGGAAGGTGCCGATCCACATGTCCCGCGCCTGGGCGCCGACCAGCTGCTCCACCCGCTCCCGCATCTCCCGGGCCGCCTTGTTGGTGAAGGTGATGGCCAGGATCTGGTGGGGCGCCACCCCTTGCCGGAGCAGGTAGGCCACCCGCCGGGTCAGCACCCGGGTCTTGCCGCTGCCCGCCCCGGCCAGCACCAGCACCGGGCCCCCGGGGTGGGTCACCGCCTCCCGCTGGGCGGGGTTGAGATCCTCCAGCAAATCCGTCAACACCATGACCTCCCGCCGTCCCTGCCTCCCGCGTCCCGGCCGCTTAAGGGCGGGGCCCGCCGGCCAGTCCCGTCGGCGCCCCGGGCCGGTCCCACCCCTGGCCCCAGAGGGGCTCAGGTTCCTCCAGCGCCGGCGGGCCGTCGACGGGCAGCACGACCCGCATCCGGGTGCCGCGCCCCGGCTCGCTGTCGACGTCGATGTGGCCGCCGTGGCTGCGGACGATGCCGTAGCTCACCGCCAGCCCCAGGCCGGTGCCCCCGTCCTTGGTGGTGAAGAAGGGGTCGAAAATCCGGCCCAGGTGTTCGGGCGGGATGCCAGGGCCGGTGTCCTCCACCTCGACGACCACCCGGCCCGGCTCGGCGCCGGCAAAGGCCCGCACCTTCAGCCGCCCGCCGCCCGCCATCGCTTCCAGCCCGTTGCGGATCAGGTTGAGGAAGACCTGGCGCAGCTGCCCCTCGTCGGCCACCACCGGCGGCAGGGGCTCGGTGACGATCAGCTCGATCAGGCAGCCCCGGGCCGTCTCGGCCATGCGCAACATGTCGACCAGCCGCCGCAAGAGGGCGGCCAGGTCGACCGGACGCAACCGCAGCCGGGGCTGGCGCGCCAGCAGCAGGAGATCGTTGACGATGCCCTCGATCCGTTCGATCTCCTGCAGGACGATGGCGATGTAGCCCGCCGTCTCCCCCTCCAGCCGGCGGCCGATGAGCTGGATGAACCCCTTGATGGCGGTGAGGGGGTTGCGGATCTCGTGGGCGGCCCCCGCCGCCAGCTGGCCCACCGCCGCCAGGCGCTCCGAGCGCCGGGCCCGCAGCTCCAGCTCCCGCTGCTGGGTGACATCCTGCAACAAGACGACGGCCCCGGCCCGTTCCCCCTCCGGTCCCACCAGGGGAAAGGCTTGGGCCGCCACCGCCAGGGGCGCCCCGTCCCGCCCCTCCAGCTCCAGCACGCGGGGCGGCAGGGGTTCCGCCGCCGCCAGCTGCTCCAGCAGCATGCTATCACAGGGGTTGTCGCCGCCCAAGGGACGGGGCGGCCGCATCGCCTCCGCCGCCCCACCGGCCCGCTCCAGGATGGCCGCGGCGGCGCGGTTGACCAGGGTGACGGTCCCCGTGGCGTCGACGGCCACGATCCCCGTGCCCACCTGCTCGAAGACCAGGTCCTGGAACCGCTGCAGCGCCTCCAGCTCCTGCAGCCGGGCCTGAACCTGTTCGAAGAGCCGGGCGTTGTCCAGGCTGAGGGCGGCCTGGCTGGCCAGCACGGCCAGCAGGTCGTTCTGGGTCAGGGGCGGCGGCAGGGGCTCGTCCCGCACCAGCACCACCGCGGCCAGCAACTGGTCCCGGGCCACCAGCGGCATGGCCATGACCCAGCGCCGCTGGCCGCCCAGCAGCCAGTCCGGCCCGCTGCCGGGCTCCAGGCGGCCGATCCAGGGTTTCTTCCCCTCCAGCAGCCGGTGGAAGGGCGGCTGCTGGAGGTCCAGCTCCCGGCCGGCCAGGGACGGCGGCCCGCCACGGACGGCCGTCACCCGGAGGGCAGTGGGCCCGGCGGGCGCCAGCCACAGGACCCGGCCGCCCAGGATCTGCCAGAAGGTGTCCAGGACCCGTTCGACCACCTGGTCGGGGCGCAGGGTGGCGTTGATCACCCGGGCGAAGTGGGAAAGGGCCACCACCGCCCCCGACGCCTGGCGCAACCAGATCGCCTCGTCGAAGCCGCTGCCGCGACCCTTGCCGCCGGACCCGCCTTCCCGGACGAACCGGCGCAGCTGCTCGGCGGCCACCGCCAGCTCCCCGGCCACGCTCAGCCCCGATTCGGGCCACGCGCCGGCGGCGGCCCGCACCCGGTCCAGCGCCGTCACCACCTGGGGGTCGAACCGGCTTCCGCTGCGGCGCCGGACCGCCTCCCAGGCGGCCGCGGCGTCCCCCCAGCGGTGGAGGGCGTAAAGGTACGTCTCGGCCACGGCCAGGATGCGGCTGCACAGGGGGATGGCGGTGCCCGCCAGCCCGTCGGGACCGCCGCTGCCATCCCAATGCTCGTGGTGGTGCCGGAGGACCCGGGCCACCGGTTCCAGGACGGCGATCCGCGCCACCTCCCGGGCCGAAGCCACGGCATGGCGGGCCAGCTGGGCCGGGGAGGGCTCGGCGTCCCCCACGCCCAGGGGGCGCGGCCCGCCGGCTTCGTGCAGGATGGCGGCCTGGCGCAGGTTGTCCACGTCCCGGCCCGCCAGGCCCAGGGCCTCGGCCAGCTCGGTGACCAGCCGGACCAGCATGTCGGCCCGCCGGACGGCCTGGGGGTCGGCCCGGAGGATCCCCAGGAAGCGGTCCACCGCCCGCTCCCGCAGGTAACGGGTCCAGAAGGAGGCCACGTAGTGGTGGAGGACGGTCAAGGCGGGAAAGGCGGCCAGGGCGGCCGGGGGGTAGGCGTAGCGGGTGAAGACCACGTACACGCCCAGCCCCAGCAGGGCGGCGGTCGCCACGTGCCAGCCGTCGGCCACCAGGTAGGTTCGCACCTGCTGCCGGAAGGGAATCCGCCGGTAAAGGGCAAAGGCCGCGGCGACCAGGGTGCCGTTGACCACGCCGAAGGCCACGGCGCTCACGAGATACGGGGTGACGGCGTCACCCGCCCCCAGCGGCATCCCCCAGCGCCCGCCCAGCAGGCGGAAGGCGCCGGCCGCCACCAGGACGGCCAGCACCGTCTGGCCGATGTTGAAGGCGGTGACCAGCCAGGGGGAGCGGCGGCGGACGGCCAGCAGGCTCCAGCCGATCACCTCGGCCCAGACGGGGACCGGCGGTCCCAGCAGCCACAAGGAGACCAGCACCACCAGCGAGCCCATGGACACGGCCTCGCCGCTGGGCGAATGGACCTGATACAGCTCCGCCACGAGCAAGGCGCAGCCCAGGACCACCACCAGGACCGACGGCGGCATCGGCCAGGCGACGGCCTGGGCGACCACCCCTGCCAGGCCCGCGGCGGCGACGGCTCCCATGTAGAGGGCCACCACACCCCTGGGCTTCATAGGAAGACCAGTTCGCTGGGCCAAGCGGCAACCCTCCCCCGTCCACCGGGGACGAACCCGCCACGCGAAAGCCGCGTCCGCGCAGGCGGACGCGGCTTTCGCGTCACCGGGTCCGGTGGCCGGGCCCCGGACCGCCCGCCAGGGCCGGGCCCTTGCAGCGTCGTGGCGCCGTCCCTTTACACCCGGTCGCAGCCCGTGTTTTGATGGTGCTGACGGGTGCGTCGGTGCGGGACGGCCGACCGCGGCGGGCCGGCCGCGGGGCCGGGTCAACCCCTTCTGCCGGACCGCGGCTCACATCGGCCAGCTGATCTGGGCGTTGACGATCACCGTCACGGCCGCCAGCACACCGGCCAGCGCCGCTGCCAGGCGGTAGAGCACGTTCCCACCTCCACCCGCGTCCGGCCGGTCCCGCCCCTCCCGCCAATCCCGGGCGGCGACCGGCCGTCTTGTGACCCGGCCCTTCACCAGCCAGGATACGACGCCCTTCCCGCGAATCCTCCCGAATCACGGAAAATTAGGACCGTCGTTCGACGGTTTTCGACAACAAGTCCGCTATGTAACATCCTTTCCCTGGATCGGCCTGGCGACTGACGCCGCCGGTGCCCCTCTCGCCCGGGCCGCTCGCAGGCCGGCCGCAACCGGCGTCGAAGGGTGACTGGGACCGGCGGGGGGCCCCGGTTCCCGGCCCCCTCACTCCCACTCGATGGTGGCCGGCGGCTTGGAGGTGATGTCGTACACCACCCGGTTCACCCCGTCCACCTCGTTGGCCAGCCGCCGGGCGATGCGGTCCAGCACCTCGTAGGGCAAGCGGGCCCAGTCGGCCGTCATCCCGTCCTCCGAGGTCACCGCCCGTACGGCCACGGCCTCCCCGTAGGTCCGCCGGTCGCCCATCACCCCCACCGTGGGCGTGCCGGTCAGCACGGCAAAGGCCTGCCAGAGCCGTCCCTCCAGGCCGGCCCGCCGGATCTCCTCGCGCACGATGCGATCGCAGGCCCGCAGCCGTTCCAGGCGCTCCGCCGTCACCGGCCCGGCCATGCGGATCGCCAGGCCCGGCCCGGGGAAGGGTTGCCGGTCGACGATGGCGGCAGGCAGCCCTAGCCGGCGCCCCACCTCCCGCACCTCGTCCTTGAACAGGTCGCGCAGGGGTTCGACCAGCTGGAAGGCCAGGTCCGGCGGCAACCCGCCCACGTTGTGGTGGCTCTTGATGGTCGCCGCGGCCCCACCCCCGCTCTCGATCACGTCGGGATAGGTCGTCCCCTGGACCAGGAAGGGGATCGGCCCCAGCTCGGCGGCCAGCCGGCGCGCCTCCGCCTCGAACACCCGGATGAAGGTCTCCCCCACGGCCTTGCGCTTGGCCTCCGGGTCCGACAGCCCCTCCAGGGCGGCGAGGAACCGGTCCCGGGCGTCGACGACCCGCAGGTCCATGCCCAGCCCCGCGAAGCTGGCCCGGACCTCTTCGACCTCCCCGGCCCGCAGCAGGCCCGTGTCGACGAAGACGCAGGTCAGCCGCGACCCGATGGCCCGGTGGACCAGGACGGCCGCCACCGCCGAGTCCACGCCGCCGCTCAGGGCACAGAGGGCCCGGGCCCCGCCCACCTGCTCCCGCAAGGCCGGCACCGCCCGCTCGACGAACCCGGCCATGCTCCAGCCGCCCCGGCAGCCGCAGATGCCGTACAGGAAGTTGGCCAGGATCTCCCGGCCCCGCGGCGTGTGGGCCACCTCCGGATGGAACTGGACCCCCAGCCAGCGCCCGCCGCCGCCCTGAACCGCCGCATAGGGCGATCCTTCCGTGCGGGCCAGGACGGTGAAGCCCGCCGGCAGGGCGGCCACCCGGTCGCCGTGGCTCATCCACACGTCGACCCGGTCCCCCAGCCCGGCCAGGAGGCGGCCCGGTTCCAGCACCTCCAGGACGGCGGGGCCGTACTCCCGGTGGTCGGCCCGTTCCACCCGGCCGCCCAGCTGGTGGACCATCAGCTGCATGCCGTAGCAGATGCCCAGCACCGGCACCCCGGCCTCCCAGAGGGCAGGGTCGCAGCGGGGGGCGCCGGGTTCGTAGACGCTGGCCGGCCCGCCCGAGAGGATCACCCCCCGGGGCCGGTGGCCCAGGATCGCCTCCAGGGGTGCGTGGTGGGGCAGGACCACCGAGTAGACGCCCAGCTCCCGCACCCGCCGGGCGATCAGGTGCCCGTACTGGGAGCCGAAGTCGAGGATCACCACCCGCTCGTCCGGTTCCACCAGGGACGTGGCGGCTTCGCTGCCGGTCACGGCCATCGCTCCTTCCTGCAGAGCGCCGTTGGGGTGCACGACGCCATTCTAGCAGGCGGGGCCGGGGAAAAAGCAGGCGGGGTCCCCGCCTGGGACGCGGGGACCCCGCCCGGATTCCGCCCACGGGTTCGGGCGCTGCGCCGCCGGTTCCGCGGTCCGCCCCAGGTTCCGGCGATCTGCCGGCGGCTGCGGCGGGCCGCACGGCCGGTGGGCCGGGCCGAACGGCCGCGGCGGACAGAGCGGGCTGCGACGGGCTCAGAAGTCCATGTCGCCCATGCCGCCGCCCGCCGCCTCCTTCTTGTCCTCGGGCAGGTCGGCCACCAGCGACTCGGTGGTCAGCACCATGGCCGCGATGCTGGCGGCGTTCTGCAGCGCCGAGCGGGTCACCTTGGCCGGGTCGACGATCCCGCGGGCGAACATGTCGCCGTACTCGCCCGTCAGCGCGTCGAAGCCCTCGTTGTCGGGCAGCTGCTTGACCCGCTCGACGACCACGGAGCCCTCCAGACCGGCGTTGGTCGCGATCTGGCGCAGCGGCTCCTCCAGGGCGCGGCGGACGATCTCGATGCCCATCCGCTCGTCCTCGTTCTTGGCCTCGACCTTGTCGAGGGCCTTGATGGCGTGCACCAGGGTGGCGCCGCCGCCGGGCACGATGCCCTCCTCCACCGCCGCCCGGGTCGCCGACAGGGCGTCCTCGATGCGGTACTTCTTCTCCTTCAGCTCCACCTCGGTGGCCGCACCGACCTTGATCACGGCCACGCCGCCGGCCAGCTTGGCCAGCCGCTCCTGCAGCTTCTCGCGGTCGAAGTCCGAGGTGGTCTCCTCGATCTGCCGCTTGATGACGTTGATGCGGGCCTTGATCTTCTGCGGGTCGCCGGCGCCCTCGACGATGGTCGTGTTCTCCTTCTCCACGACCACCTTCTTCGCCCGGCCGAACATGTCGGGGGTCACATTCTCCAGCTTGATGCCCAGGTCTTCGGAGACCACCTGGCCGCCGGTGAGGATGGCGATGTCCTCCAGCATGGCCTTGCGCCGGTCGCCGAAGCCGGGGGCCTTGACGGCGCAGGACTGCAGGGTGCCGCGGATCTTGTTCACCACCAGGGTGGCCAGGGCCTCACCCTCCACGTCCTCGGCGATGATCAGCAGCGGCTTGCCCCGCTCCACCACCCGCTGGAGGACCGGCAGCAGGTCGTTGACCGAGGAGATCTTCCGGTCGGTGATCAGGATGAAGGGATCCTCCAGCACGGCCTCCATGGCCTCGGGGTCGGTGACGAAGTACGGCGACAGGTAACCCCGGTCGAACTGCATACCCTCGACGACCTCGACGGTCGTTTCCAGGGTCTTGCTCTCCTCGACCGTGATCACGCCGTCCTTGCCGACCTTCTCCATGGCGTCGGCGATCATCTTGCCGATCTCTTCGTCATTGGCCGAGATGGAGGCCACCTGCTGGGTCGCGGCCTTGGTCTCGACGGGCTTGGCGATCCGCTTGATCTCCTCGACGACGGCGGCGACGGCCTTCTCGATGCCCCGCTTGACCAGGATCGGGTTGGCGCCGGCCGCCACCACCTTCATGCCCTCCCGGACCATGGCCTGGCCCAGGACGATGGCGGTGGTGGTGCCGTCACCGGCCACGTCGTTGGTCTTGGTCGCCACCTCCGTCAGGAGCTTGGCGCCCATGTTCTCGAAGGGGTCCTTGAGCTCGATGTCCCGGGCGATGGTCACGCCGTCGTTGGTGATGGTGGGCGAGCCGAACTTCTTCTCCAGGACCACGTTGCGCCCCTTGGGGCCCAGCGTGATCTTGACGGCGTTGGCGACGGTGTTCAGCCCCTTCTCGAGGCTGCGCCGCGCCTGCTCGTTGAAGACCAGCTGCTTCGGCATGCCGCTCTCCCTCCTCGGTCACTGCACGATGGCCAGGATGTCCCGCTCGCTGAGGATCAGCAGCTCCTCGTCGTCCAGCTTGACCTCGGTGCCGGCGTACTTGGAGAAGATCACCCGGTCACCTTCCTTGACCTCGAGGGGAACCTTCTGGCCATTCTCGAGGATGCGGCCCGTCCCCACGGCCAGGACCTCACCCTGCTGGGGCTTCTCCTTGGCCGTGTCCGGCAGGATGATCCCGCCCTTGGTCCGCTCCTCCTCCTCCAGCACCTTGACGACCACCCGGTCGCCGAGAGGGCGCAGCTTCACCGAAACGGTCCCTCCCTTGGGCTGCGGCTGAACGCTCACCGCCGTCCACCTCCCTGAAGTCCGGCAGGTTGGTCCCGGGGCGCCCGGCCACAGCGGTTGGATGATGGTTTGAGGTGTCGTTTCGGCCGGTGGGCGCAGCCCCCGGGCCGCGAGACGCCTGTCCTGTTAGCACTCCCTTGCGGGGAGTGCTAAGCCACCGACTATGGTAAGGCGGCCAGAAACGGTCGTCAAGCCCCGATTTGGCCGCCCCTCCCAATGTTGCCGCTTATCCTGTTCCCGGTTGACCCGCCGCTTATGCACCGGCATCGACCCGGCTGCACCGGCAGGCACCCGGCCGGCGCCCCCGGCGGAGCCGTTGGTCCGATTGGCGGGCCGGGATCACCCGGACCGGGACGCGCCCGCCGGCCGGTCGCCGCGGCCTTGATCAGCCGGGCTGAGCCCCGGCGCCGGGGCCCGCCAAGCCAGGGTGGGCGGGGCCGGGGCTGTGGTGACCGGAAGGACCCGGGCCGGTACCAGCGGGCCCGGGGCCGTCCCCATGCCCGTGGCCGCCCCCGTGCAGGATGGCCAGGGCATGTTCCAGCAGCGGCTCCAGGGCCTCCAGGCACTCGGCCACCCCCCGGGGGCTGCCCGGCAGGTTGACGATCAGCGTCCGGCCGCGGATCCCCGCCACCGCCCGGGACAGGTAGGCCATGGGGTTCTGCGCCCCCGTCACGGCCCGCATCCGCTCGGCCAGCCCCGGCACCACCCGTTCCACCACATCCAATGTGGCCTCGGGCGTCACATCCCGCGGCCCCAGGCCCGTGCCCCCGGTGGTCAGGATCAGGTCCGGGACGAACCCGCCGGCGGCGCCGCCCCGGCGAAGATCCGAAATGCCTCCCGGTGGCTCGCCGGCGTCCCTCCCGCCGCCCGGCGCCGCGGCCGCTCCGCCGCCCGGCGCCACGGTCGCCCCCCCACCCGGCGCCACGGCGGCCCCCCCGTCCGGCGCCACGGCGGGCCGGGCACCGGGCACCGGCCGGCCCGCTGCCACCGCCTCCAGCCAGCGGGCGATGGCCTGCCGGTCGTCGGGGACGACCCCCCGGGCCACCACGGTGGCCCCCCGCCGGGCCGCCCAGCGAGCCAGGTAGTCGCCGCTGGCGTCCTGGCGCCAGCCCTGGCTGACGCCGTCGCTGACGGTGAGGATCGCCACCTGCACGGTCTGCACCTCCGCCCCCGGCCCGATCCGCCCGGCCGGATCCCCGGGCCCGTTCGTCCGGTGGAACCCGCCGGCCCCGCCCCCCGGCGGGGTCATCAGGCCGGTCCGGCCCCGGAGCGGCCGCCGTCCGGCCCCCAAGGGCCGCTGCCCGGCCCCCCTTGGCTGGCGACCGGCCCCGCCGGGCCGGCGGCCGGCCCCACCGGATCGCCCAGGCTCTCCCAGGCCGGTTCGTCCGGGCGCACGTACTCGCCGCTGCGCCCGCCCGCCTTGCGCACCAGCCGGATGTCCTCGATCACCATGCCCTTGTCCAGGGCCTTGCACATGTCGTAGAGGGTGAGGGCGGCCACGGCCACCGCCGTCAGGGCCTCCATCTCCACCCCCGTGCGGGCGGCGGTGCGGGCGGTGGCCTGGATCTCCACCGCCTCCGGGCCCAACCGGAAGTCGACGCGCACCGCGTCCAGGGGCAGGGGGTGGCAGAGGGGAATCAGGCGGCCCGTCTCCTTGGCCGCCAGGATCCCGGCCACCCGGGCGACGGCCCAGACGTCGCCCTTGGGCACGTCGCCCGCCCGCAGCCGGGCCAGGGTGGCCGCCGCCATGCGCACCCGGCCCCGGGCCACGGCCTCCCGGACCGTCACCGCCTTGCCGCTGGTGTCGACCATGCGGGCCTGGCCGCGGGCATCCAGGTGGGTCCAGCCGGGCCCCGCCGCCTCGTTCACCAGGGGATCACCTCCACCTCGGCGCCGGCGGGCAGGCCGTCGATGTCCCGGGGCAGGTGGACGAGCCCCTGGGCACCGGCCAGGGCGGTGATCAGGCCCGACTTGCGGGGCTGGGGCCGGGCGCCGTACTCGCCGCCCCGCCAGATCAGGGCCACCGGCACGTACTCCTCCCGGTCCGGCGGCCGGCGCAGGGCCGTCTCCAGCCGTGCGCGGATCCGGGGGCCGGGACCCGGCTGGGGCTCCAGGCCCAGCCAGCGCTGGAGCAGCGGCCGGACCAGCAGGCGGTACACCACCAGGGCCGAGACCGGGTTGCCCGGCAGGCCGAACACCGGCTTGCGCCCGGCCATGGCGAAGAGGGTGGGCTTGCCGGGCTTGAGGGCGATCCCGTGGAGGATCACCCCCGGCGGCTCCAGTTCCGCCGCCAGCTGGGCGGTCAGGTCCCGCTCCCCGACGGAGCTGCCGCCGGAGATCAGCACCAGGTCGGCGGCCGCCAGGGCCTCCGCCAGGGCCCGGCGGAAGGCGGCGGGTTCGTCCGGAACGTAGACGGGGTCCAGCGGCTCGGCCCCGTCCTGGCGCAGGCTGGCGGTCAGGGCGACCCCGTTAATGTCCCGGATCTGACCGGGTCCCGGCGTCGCCTCGGGCGGCACCACCTCATCGCCGGTGAGGAGCAGTGCCACCCGCGGCCCCCGGGCCACGGTCACCCGGGTGACGCCGGCGCCGGCCAGGGCGCCCAGCTCCGCGGGCCCCAGCCGCCGTCCCGGCGCCATCAGGGCCAGGCCGGCGGCGGCATCCTCCCCCCGGGCGATCACGTTATCGCCCGGCCCGGCGAAGCGGTGCACCAGGAGCCAGGGCCCCTCCCGGGTGGTGTGCTCGAACATCACCACGCAGTCGGCGCCGGGCGGCAGCATGCCGCCGGTGGGGATCGCCACCGCCTGGCCCGGTTCCACCGCCACGGCGGCCGCCTGGCCGGCCAGGACCCGCCCCACCACCCGCAGCCGGGCCGGGCGCCCGGGCTCGATGCCCCGCAGGTCGCCGCTCCGCACCGCGTAGCCGTCCACGGTGGAGCGGTGGAAGCCGGGGACGTCCTCCGGCGCGTAGACGGGCTTGGCCAGCACCCGGCCCAGGGCCGCGGCTAAAGGCACCTCTTCCGCAGCCGCGGGCGGCCGGCCCGCGGCCCGCAGGATCCGCTCCCGGGCCTCGGCCACCGTGGGCAGCCGGTCCGTGGGGAAGGGCGGCCGGAAGGAGGGACCGGTGGGCTCGCCGGCCGGCTCCTCGCGGCCGGCACCCTCCTGGGCCGCCCGCTCCTCCCCCGGCCCCCCGGCACCGCCGGGTACCATGGCGTGAAGGTCCGACAAGGCGGGTCGCCCCCCGTCTCAGGCTTCGACCCGGATCAGCGTCGCCTCACCCTGGCCGCCGCCGCTGCAGATGGTGGCGATGCCGTAGCCGCCACCCCGTCGCCACAGCTCGTAGGCCAGGGTCAGCAGGATGCGGGCGCCGCTGGCGCCGATGGGGTGGCCCAGGGCCACGGCGCCCCCGTTGACGTTGACCTTCTCCGGGTCCCAGTTGCCGAGCTTCATGGTGGTCAGGGCGACGGCGGCGAAGGCCTCGTTGACCTCGAAGAGGGTGATGTCGTCCCAGCTCAGGCGGGCCTTCTGCAGGGCCCGCTCGGCGGCGTAGTACGGGACGGTGTGCAGGTAAGGGGGATCCAGGGAGGCCTGGCCCTGGCTCACGATGGTGGCCAGGGGTTTGAGCCCCAGGGCCCGGGCCCGCTCGCCGTCCATCAGCACCAGGGCCGCGGCGCCGTCGTTGATCCCCGGCGCGTTGCCCGCCGTCACCGTGCCGTCCTCTTCGAACACCGGCGGCAGGGCGGCCAGCTTCTCATAGCTGGTGTCCCGGCGGGGGGCCTCGTCGGCCTCCACCCGGGTGACCTCGCCCTTGCGACCCGGCACCTCCACGGGGACGATCTCCTCCGCCAGCCGGCCCGCGTCCATCGCCGCCACCGCCCGCTGGTGGCTGCGCAAGGCCCAGCGGTCCTGTTCCTCCCGGGTGATGCCGTACTCGGCGGCGACCCGGCTGCCGTAGACCCCCATGTGGCAGCCGCCGAAGGCGCAGAGCAGGCCGTCGGTCAGCAGAGCGTCCTCCAGCTCCGCGTGGCCCATCCGCGCCCCCCAGCGGGCCTTCCGCACCAGGTACGGCGCCTGGCTCATGCTCTCCATGCCGCCGGCCACCACCACGGCCGCGTCCCCCGCCCGGATCAGGGCGTCGGCCAGATTCACCGCCCGCAGGCTGGAGGCGCAAACCTTGTTGATGGTGTCCGAGGGCACCGTCACCGGCAGCCCGGCCTTGACCGCCGCCTGCCGGGAGGGGATCTGGCCCGCCCCCGCCTGGACGACCATGCCCATCAGCACGTAGTCCACCTGGCCGGCGGCCACGCCCGCCCGCTCCAGGGCGGCCCGGATCGCCACGGCGCCCAGGTCGACCGCCGGCACGTCGCGCAGCGCCCCACCGAACTTGCCAAAGGGCGTCCGCGCCCCGTCGATGATCACCGTTTCCCGCATGGCGCTCCCTCCCCAGGACCGGCCTCAACCCGCTTCGCGCCCGGCCCGCCCCCGGCCGGGGGACGAACCGGCCCCGGGCCGTGCCGCGGCCGGTCCCTACCGGGCAGTTCGGCCCCGCGGCGGCCGATCCCTTGCGGGGCGTGGGGGCCTCCCCGCCGGCCTAGGCTCCCGGCGCCGGGTGCAGGACGTGACCACGGATCGCCCCCACCAGGTACAGGCTGCCGGTCACCAGCACGGGCTGGTCCGGCCCGGCCTCCGCCACCGCCAGGGCCAGCGCGGCCAGCGGGTCCCGCCGGATGACCGCCGGCACCCCGCAGCCGGCCAGGGCCTGGGCCACCCGCTGGGCGGGCGCCGCCCGGGGCGAGGGCGGTTCCGTCACCACGGCCCGTTCGGTCACGGGAGCGAGGGCGGCCGCCGCCTCTTCCACCTGCTTGTCGTCCAGCATGCCGAGCACCACCAGGATCCGCCGGCCCGGCCAGAGGGTGGCCACCGTCCGGGCCAGGGCCGCCATGCCCGCCGGGTTGTGGGCGCCGTCCAGCCACAGCTCCCGGCCCTCCCAGCGGACGCGCTCCATGCGGCCGGGCCAGCGGGCGGCGGCCAGGCCGCGTTCCACCGCCCGGCGGTCCACGAAAAGGCCCCGGCCGCTGCCCGCGGCGGCCAGCAGGGCTGTCACCGCCACCGCCGCGTTGGCCACCTGGTGGGGGCCGACCAGGGCCAGCGGCAGGTCGTCCCAGCGGGCGGCCGCCGCCGGCCCGCGGTAATCCCAGCGGGAGCCGCCGGGTCCTGTGGACCGCAGCCGGTAGGTGGCGACGGCCGCCGGCACCCCGGTCCCGGGGAGCTCGCCGCCGGGCGCCGGCGCCGCCTCGAGGGGGGCACCCGGACCGGATGGGGCCGCCGCGGCGGCGCTGGGGGCGATCCCGATCCCCGGCGGCCCGGCGTCCTTCCCCGCTTCCGCGGCCGGCCGCACCTCCCACAGCGGTGCCCCCAGGGCGGCCGCCTCCCGCCGCAGGACGGCCAGGGCCGCCGGGTCGAGGGCCCCCGTGACCAGGGGCACCCCCGGGCGGGCGATGCCCACCTTGTCATAGGCGATGGCTTCCACCGTGGGGCCCAGCCGGTCCATGTGGTCCAGGGCCACGTTGGTCACCACCGCCACCGCCGGCTGGGGCACGGTGTTGGTGGCGTCGTAGCGGCCGCCCAGGCCCACTTCCAGCACCACGGCGTCGGGCCGCCGCGCCTGCACCAGCAGGAAGAAGACGGCCGTCGCCACCTCGAACTCCGTCGGCGGCTCGCCGCCTTGCTCGGTCATGGCCGCGGCGGCCCGCCGGGCCCGGTCCACCGCCGCGGCCAGTTCGACCCCCGGCACCGGCCGGCCGTCGAAGAGGAACCGCTCCTCGTAGTGGACCAGGTGGGGCGACGTGAACAGGGCCGTCCGGTAGCCGGCGGCCCTGAGGATCGCCTCGATCAAGCTGGCCGTGGAACCCTTGCCGTTGGTCCCGGTGATGTGGTAGACGGGCGGGAGCCCCTCCTCCGGGTGGCCGAGGCCGGCCAGCAGGCGCCGGACCCGCTCCAGGCCCAGGCGCATGCCGAACCGGCTCAAGCCCTGCAGGTAGGCGACGGCCGCCCGGCCCGCCCCCGCCTCGCCCGACGTGGTTCCCTGCAACCCCTGCGTCCCACCTTGTGCCGCCGGGCCGGTTCGTCCGCCCAGGGAGCTCAGGACCGGCCCAGCCAGTAGTTGGGGGGCTCCTTGGTCACCGTGATGTCGTGGGGGTGGCTCTCCACCAGGCTGGCGCCGGTGATGCGGACGAACCGGGCGTGGCGCCGCAGGGTCTCGATGTCCGGCGCCCCGGCGTAGCCCATCCCGGCCCGCAGGCCGCCCACCAGCTGGAAGACCGTCTCGGCCAGGGGGCCCCGGTAGGGCACCCGCCCCTCGACCCCCTCCGGCACGAACTTGGCCTCGCCCTCCTGGAAGTAGCGGTCCGCGCCCCCCTGCCGCATGGCGCCCAGGGAGCCCATGCCCCGATAGACCTTGAAGCTGCGGCCCTGGAAGATCTCCAGCTCCCCCGGCGCCTCCTCGGTGCCGGCGAACAGGCTGCCGATCATGACCGAGCTGGCGCCGGCGGCCAGGGCCTTGACGATGTCCCCCGAATACTTGATGCCCCCGTCGGCGATGACGGGCACGTCGAACTTGTCCGCCTCCCGGCTGCAGTCCAGGATGGCGCTGAGCTGGGGAAACCCGGCGCCGGTCACCACCCGGGTCGTGCAGATGGAGCCCGGCCCCACCCCGACCTTGACGGCGTCCGCCCCCGCCTCGATCAGGGCCCGCGTCCCCTCGGCCGTCACCACGTTGCCGGCGATCAGCGGGACCCGGGGATGGCGCCGCTTCAAGGCGTGCACCGTCTCCAGCACGTTGCGGGAGTGGCCGTGGGCGCTGTCGACCACCAGGACGTCGACCCCGGCCTCCACCAGGGCGTCCGCCCGCTCCAGGCCGGACGCCCCCACGCCCACCGCCGCCCCCACTAGCAGCCGGCCCTTGTCGTCCTTAGCCGCGTTGGGGTAGCGGATCGCCTTCTCGATGTCCTTGATGGTGATGAGCCCGCGCAGGCGCCCGGCCCCGTCGACCAGCGGCAGCTTCTCGATCTTGTGCTGCCGCATGATCTCCTTGGCCCGGGCCAGGGTGGTCCCCTCGGGCGCCGTGACCAGGCCGTCCCGGGTCATCACCTCGGCGATGGGCCGGTCCAGGTTCTCCTCAAAGCGGACGTCCCGGTTGGTGATGATCCCCACCAGCACGCCGCCGTCGCCGACGACGGGCACCCCGGAGATATGGTAGCGCGCCATGAGCTCCAGGGCATCCCGCACCCGGTGCTGGGGCGACAGGTAGAAGGGATCGACGATGACCCCGTGCTCGGACCGCTTGACCTTGTCGACCTCCGCCGCCTGCTGCTCGGCGGGCATGTTCTTGTGGATGATCCCGATGCCGCCCTCCCGGGCCAGGGCGATGGCCAGGCGGGCCTCGGTGACCGTGTCCATGGCGGCGGAGACCAGGGGGATGCGGATGCGCAGCTGCCGCGTCAGGCGGGTGGAGACGTCGACGTCGCGGGGAAGCACTTCCGAAGCGGCGGGAATGATCAGCACGTCGTCAAAGGTCAGGCCCTCGGTGACGATCTTGCCGGCGGCCTTGCCGGCGGCCGCGGAGCCGGTTCCTCCGGCGAGCCCGTCGCCGGTGGAACCGGCCGCGATGGGTTCGGCCCTCACGTCTCGCCCCTCCCCACCGGGGTTCCGGCCAGGCCGGGCACCGGCGCCGCCCGGCCGTCCGGCGCACCCGGGTTATTGGTTCCATAGGTAACACGGCGGGGAGGGCCTGGCAATGGGGGACGGCAGGGCGGGACGAACCGGCCGGCGGGCCGCCCGGGCCGCACCGGCGGCCGGGGCGGGCCCGCCCGTCAGGCGGGCGTCACCGCCTGCAGCCGCTGGGCCAGGTCGCGGGCCACCGTCCAGATGTCGCCGGCCCCCATGGTCAGGACCAGGTCGCCCGGCCGGACCGTCGCCAGGAGGTGCTCGATCAGGTCGTCCCGGCTGCCGATCAGCTCGACCGGCCGGCCCTCCTGGCGGGCGATGCGCTCGGCCAGGACGGCGCTGGAGACGCCGGGAATGGGCCGCTCGCCCGGCGGCGCGTAGATCTCCGTCAGGATCACCTGGTCGGCGTCGCCGAAGGCCCGGGCGAACTCGTCCATCAGGAGGCGGGTCCGGGAGTAGCGCTGGGGCTGGAAGACGGCGATCACCCGGCCGCCGGCGCCCCGCCGCTGGCGCGCCGCCCGCAGGGTGGCCCGGATCTCCGTCGGGTGGTGGGCGTAGTCGTCAACCACCAGGATGCCGTCCCGGTCGTAGATCACCTGGAAGCGCCGCTTGGCGCCGTGGAAGCCGGCCAGCGCCTGGGCCGCCGCGTCGAAGGGCACGCCGACCTCCAGGCCCACCGCCAGGGCGGCCAGGGCGTTCAACACGTTGTGCTCGCCCGGCACGGCGAGGGACACCTCGCCCAGGGGCCGGGCGCCCTGCCAGACGGTGAAGCGGGTGGCCTCCGGTCCCGCCTGCACGTCCCGGGCCCGCAGGTCGCAGTCCTCCGCCTCAGTGCCGTAGCGCACCACCCGCACCCGGGCCGGCAGGTCGGCCAGGAGGCGCCGGACCACCGGGTGGTCGCCGCAGGCCACCACCAGGCCGCCAGGCCGGACGTTGTCAAGGAAGCGGCGGAAGGCCGCCAGCAGCCGGTCGAAGTCTCCGTCGTAGTGGTCCAGGTGCTCCGGCTCCACGTTGGTCACGACGGCGATCTGCGGGAAGTAGCGCAGGAAGGTCCCGTCGCTCTCGCAGGCCTCCGCCACCACCCAGGGGCCGTCGCCCAGGCGCGCCGTGGCGGTCCCGAACTCCGGCACCTCGCCCCCCACCAGCACCGTGGGGTCGAGGCCGCCGGCCACCAGCACCAGCCCCGTCATCGCCGTGGTCGTCGTCTTGCCGTGGGTGCCCGTCACCGCCACGCCCTGCCGGTGGTTGAGGAGGTCGGCCAGCACCTGGGAGCGGTGCCAGACGGGGATGCCCGCCTCCCGGGCCGCCACCAGCTCCACGTTGTCGGCCGGCACGTCGGTGTTGTAGACCACCAGCTCCGCCCCGGCCACGTGGCGGGCGTCATGGCCGATGTGGACCTCCGCCCCGTGCTCGGCGAGCCAGCGGGTCCGGTCGGAGGGCTTGACGTCCGACCCGCTGACCCGGGCCCCCCGCGCCAGGAGCACCCGCGCCAGGCCGCTCATCCCGTAGCCGCCGATGCCGATGAAGTGAACTCGCTTGCCCGACCAGTCGACGGGGGGCGCGTACCCCGGTTCCTCCATCGCCCGTTCCACCTTCCCTGCATCTATGCCCCCATGAATTCGCATCGCCCCGCCCGTTCCCTTGTCCACCCGGCCCCGGCGGCCGGACGAAAGATCCACCAGCCACGGGCACACCGGTTCCTCCGCCGGCCGGGGCATTTCACGATGTATGCCGCAGCGCGCGCCGGTGTCACGAAGCCTGGGCCCCAGGGGGCTTGCGTCCGTCTCCCCCTAGGGGCTGCCTTCCGGCTCCCCGCAGGGGCGCGGCCGGGCTCCCCGCAGGACGCTGCCCGGCTCCCCAGGGCTAGCTTGGTGCCCCGGGCTGGAAAACATTCGCACCCCCGATGCCGGTGGAACCGCCCGGTCCCCACGCCCCCGCGCACGCCCGATGCCGGCGGGGCCGCCCGGCGCAAGGCCCCTCACGCCCGGCTGCGCAGGGGCCGCGCCGGCACGCCCCCCACCACGGCCCCCGGCGGCACGTCGGTGTTCACCAGGGAGTGGGCGGAGACGACGGCCCCGTCGCCGATCACCACCCCGGGCAGGATCGTGCAGTTGGCGCCGATCATCACGTTGCGCCCGATGATCACCGGGCCCGTGCGGTACTCGTCGATGAGGAACTCGTGGGCCAGCAGGACGGTGTTGTAGCCGATGATGCTGTTGTCGCCCACCTGGATGAGCTCGGGCCAGAAGACGTCGACCATGGCCATCAGGCCGAAGGCCACATCCCGGCCCACCCGCATGCCCAGCCGCCGGTAGAGGAAGTTCTTCAGGCCGAACCAGGGCAACACCCGGCACAGGGAGATGATGACGAAGTTCCAGGCCACCCGCGGCAGGCTCTTGGCCTCGCGCCAGTAGTGGAGGGAGTTGCGGCCCGGCGGCACCGGCCGCCGCTGCAGCCGCTGCTGGCGGGGCACCCCCAGTCCCCCGGCCTCCTCGCCGGACGAACCGGCCCCTCCGGCCCCGCCGGCCGCCCGGCCGGCCGCGACCAGGGCCTGGGACCAGGTCAGCTCGCCGCCCGGGCGGCCGGCCGGATGGCCCGCCGGATGCCCCAGGGCGTCCTGCCGGCCATGGGCCCCCCGGGCGCCTGGCACCCCCGGGGTGTCTGGGGAGGCTGGGGAGCCTGGCATCCCTTGGGCCCACCGGGGGCCCGGCGCCCCCCGGGCTTCTTGGGGCCGCCCCTGCCCGTCCGCGACCGCCACCTCGGCCATCCCTCCCCCTTCTGGCCCGGCCGGCGCCTTCGGGCCGGCGCCTTCGGACTGGCGCCCGGCCGGCCTAGGCCGCGCCCTCGCGCAGCCCAGCTCGCCGGCGCTCGCTAAAACCACGCTAAAACCATTCGTCCAGGGGTGGATCGGGATCGACGTCCAGGTCCAGGCCGTCCCGCCGGCCCCGCGTCCAGGCCGCGTAGCCGGCGGCGGCGATCATCGCCCCGTTGTCGGTGCAGAGCACGGGCGGCGGGCAGGCCAGGCCGATCCCCTCGGCGGCGGCCGCCGCCTCCAGATCCCGGCGCAGGCGGCGGTTGGCCGCCACCCCGCCGGCCAGGTAGATCTGCCGGGCGCCCACCTGGCGGGCGGCCCGCAGGGTCTTGGCCACCAGCACGTCGACCACGGCCTGCTGGAAGGAGGCGGCCAGATCGGGCAGGTGGGCCTCCAGTTCCGCCCGCCGCGCCGGGTCCCGCCAGCCGCGGCGCTCCAGCTCGTACAGGACGGCGGTCTTCAGGCCGCTGAAGCTGAAGTCCAGGGTGTCGTCATCCAGCATGGCCCGGGGGAAGGCGAAGGCCTGGGGATCGCCCTGGGCCGCTAGCCGGTCGATCACCGGCCCACCGGGATAGCCCAGCCCCAGTTCCCGGGCCACCTTGTCGAAGGCCTCGCCGGCGGCGTCGTCCCGGGTGCCCCCCAGCCACTCCAACCGGCCCCCTTCCTGCAGGTGGAACAGGTCCGTGTGGCCGCCGGAGACCACCAGCGCCACCGCCGGCAGGCGCGGCTCCGCCGGCCGCTCCGGCCCCGGCCCGGCCAGGAAGTTGGCGAAGATGTGACCGGCCAGGTGGTGGACGCCCACCAGCGGCTTGTCCAGGGCCCAGGCCAGGGCCTTGGCCAGGGACACGCCCACCAGCAGGGCGCCCACCAGGCCCGGCCCCCGGGTGACGGCGACCAGGTCGACAGCCGCCAGGTCGACGCCGGCTTCGCCCAGGGCGGCGCGCAGCAGCGGCACGGCATTGGTCACGTGGCGCCGGGAGGCCAGCTCGGGCACCACGCCCCCGTAGCGGCCGTGCTCGCCCGTCTGGCTGAGGATGACGTTGGCCAGGATCCGCCGGCCGCCGGCCACCACGGCGAAGCTGGTCTCGTCGCAGCTGGTCTCGATGCCCAGGGTCAGGTGGGGACGGCTCACGCCGGCTCGCTCCCCCTCCGGCCGGCATCCGGACGGGAGAGGCCGTCGCCCTCCCCGGCAGTCGCCGGGCCGCCGGCGTCGCCGGACGAACCGGCCGTGGCCGGCATCCCTGCGCCGCCCCCCGAGGTGCCGGCCGCACCTTGAGGGGCGGCGGCCGGGCCGGGTTCCTCCGCCGCCACGGGCCCCGGCGGGTCCAGGCGATCCCGCCACATGATGATGGCGTCCTCGCCGTTGTCGACGTAGTAGCCCCGCCGGATCCCGCAGGGGCGGAAGCCGTGGCGCAGGTAGAGGCGCTGGGCCACGTGGTTGCTGACCCGGACCTCCAGGGTCATGCGGCGGCAGCCGTAGCGCAGGGCCCGTTCCTCCAGGGCGGTCAGCAGGCGGTTGCCCACGCCGCGGCCGCGGAACTCCGGATCGACGGCGATGGTGGTCACGTGGGCCTCGTCCAGGATGCACCACATGCCGGCGTAGCCCACCAGCCGGTCGCCGTGGCGCGCCACGATGTAGTCGGCGTACAGGTTGTCCCGCAGCTCGCTGGTGAAGGCCCGCTCCGACCAGGGAGTGGGGAAGGAGCGGCGCTCGATGGCCAGCACCAGGGGCAGATCGCCCGGCGTCATGGGTTCGATGCGGATCTCGCCGGGTTCGAGCCGGACGTCGTGGGAAAGGGCCACCCCGCTCACCTCCCGCCAGGGCACCTTCATCATAGCATCCTTCCCCGCCCATCCTTGCCCGCTCCCCGCCGCACCCCGGCTCCGGATCCCGCCACGGCGCTCCGGGGCCGGGACCCGCCCCCAGGGACCGAGGTCTAGACCCCCGCACCCCCCGGGTGGGGATAGGGCCGGAAGGTGGAACCGGCCGGCAGGTACAGGGGCGCCAGCAGGGCGGGATCGTCACCGCCGGCGGCCAGCCGCGGCGCGGCCAGCCGGGCCACGGCCAGGGGCACGGCCCCCGGGTCGGCCACGACCACCGGCCCCGCCGGCCCCACCGGCCCCGGCGGCGCTACCGGCCCCGGCTGGCGATCCGCTGCCGCCCCCTCTAGGCCCAGGGCGGCGCGGTGGTCGGGGTCGACGACCACGATCCACGTGTCCCCGGCGGGCCGGGCCGGTCCGGGCTGGGCCGGCCCGCCGGCGCCGTCCGCGGCGTCCCCGGGCGGCAGGAGGGGCGGCGGCAGGACGGGCGGCCCGGCCAGCCAGGCCCGCAGGACCGCAGCGGGCAGCAGCTCCGGGCCCCAGAGCCGCTGGGGCGCCGCCGCGGCCGCCCCCCTGCCGCTCCCGCCGGCGGGGGCGTGATGGGCGGCGGGGCCGGGTTCGTCCCGGTAGGCGGCCACGTAGTACTCCCCGCGGCGGGCGGGCCGGATCACCAGCCAGACCCCGGCTCCGCCCGGGGCACCGGGCGGTCCGGGCGGCGCCCCCAGGGCCTCCGGCAGCGCCGCCCCCTCCGGGGCCGGGGTGGGCGCCGCCGGCCGGCCCGCGCCGCCAGAGGCCCCGGAAGGGACGGGGGTCGGCACCTGGGCCAGCTGCGGGACCCGGGCGGCCAGGACGACGGCGTCCAGGGTGCCGACGCCGGCCAGGGGGCGGTCCAGGGCGACGGCCAGGCCCTTGGCAGCGGCCAGGCCGATGCGCAGGCCGGTGAAGGAGCCGGGCCCCAGGGCCACGGCGACCCCGTCGAGCCCCCGGGGGCCGATGCCCGCCTGGCGGCAGAGGCGGTCGATGGCGGGCATCAGGGTCCGGTTCGTCCCGGGGGCGGCCAGCCGTTCCACGCCGGCCGGCCGGTCGCCCTGCACCAGGGCCACGCCGCAGCCGGGGCCGGAGGTATCGATGGCTAGGATCCACCTCACCGCTTGCCCTCGTCCTTTCCCGCTCCCGCCGGCTTTCCCGTTTCCGCCGGCCTTGCCGCCAGGGCCGCCAGCAGCCGCTGGGCCCGCGGCCCGGCGGCCCGGGCCGTGACCCGCCGCCCGTCGCCCCCCGGCCCGGGAGCCAGCTCCAGCCACAGGGCGTCGCCGGGGATCCACCCGGGGGCCCGGTCGGCCCATTCGACGGCCACGGCGCCCGCGGCCTCCATCTCCGCCGGGTCCACCACCTCCCGCAGGGCGCCCTCGTCCTCCAGCCGGTACAGGTCCAGGTGGTAGAGGGGCAGGCGCCCGCGGTAGACATGGACCAGGGTGAAGGTGGGGCTGGACACCCGGCCCCGGTGGCCGAGGCCGCGGGCCAGACCCCGCACCAGGGTCGTCTTCCCCGCCCCCAGGGGGCCCGTCAGCGCGATCCAATCCCCCGGCGCCAGCAGGGCGGCCAGTTCCTCACCCAGCCGTTCCATGGCCTCAGCCGAGGGGACGGCGGTGGACCAGGCCGTCACCGGCCGTCCACCTCCCGGCCGGCCTCCCGGGTCTCCCCGGCCCCGCGGGTCTCCCCAACCCCTCGGGGGTCCCCGGCCTCCTGCGTCTCCCGACCGGGGACCCGGTGGGAGCGGGCCGTCGCGGCGGGACGGCCGGGAAGGATCCCCTGGGCCGCCTTGGGGGCCGCCTCGGGGGCGGCCTCGGCGGCGTCGAAGAGGGTGAGCTGCACGCCTTCGCCATCCTTTCGCCCGGAGGGTCCGGCTTGGCCGGTTGCCGGGCCGGTGGGTGCGGCCGGATCGGCCGCGGAGCGAGCGACCGTGGACGGATCTACTGCCCGCCGGCCGGCCGCGGGCTGATCGGCCGCGGGCCGACCGGCGGCGACCGGCTCGGCGCGGGCCGGCTCGGCGGGGGCTGGCTCGGCGGCCGCCGCCGCTTCCCCTTCCGCCACCGAAGCTCCCAGCCCCAGGATGCCCCAGGGACCGGCCTCCGCCGCAGGGGCCGGTTCCTCCCCCTCCGGCGGGACGGCCGGCTGCCGGTGGCCGGCCGCCGGTTCGCCGGCCGCAGGCGGGTAGTGGGGCGCCACGTGGTCGGGGTCGACCAGCTCCCGGTACTTGTCGATCACCTTCTTGAAATCGTGCCAGCAGTCCCGCTTGAGCCCGGGGTTGCGCAACAGGGCGGCCGGGTGGTAGGTCGGCATGTACCAGACGCCGTCCCGGTAGATCCACTGCCCCCGGGCCCGGGTGATGCGGGCGGTGGGGTCGATCAGCGCCTGCAGGGCCGTGGCGCCCAGCAGCACGACGATGGCCGGGCGGACCAGGCGCATCTGGGCCCGCAGGTTGGGCAGGCACGCGGCCCGTTCCTCCGGGGTGGGGGTGCGGTTGCCCGGCGGGCGGCACTTGACCACGTTGGCGATGTAGACGTGCTTCTGGCGGTCGAACCCGCACGCCGCCAGGATGCGGTCCAGCAGCTGGCCCGCGCGGCCGACGAAGGGGCGGCCCAGGCGGTCCTCGTCGGCGCCCGGCCCCTCGCCGATCAGCATCAGCCGGGCGGCGGGGTTGCCGTCGCCGAAGACCACGCCGCGGCAACCGGCCCGCAGCCCGCAGGCGGTGCAGCCCTTGACCACCTGCTCCAGCGTCCACATGTCGGCGATGCCCATGAGCTCCGCTTCGGGTCGCGCCACCTTGCTGCCTTGCCTCCTTGACGGGTGCGCCCGCCGCCCGGTCCGGGGCCCGGCCGGGACCGGAGTCGCCGCCGCTTGCGGGAGTCCGCGCCTAAGCGGGCCGGCCGTCCCCACGTCCGGCCGGGGCTAGGGCGCCGCGGCCAGCCGCCCGGCCGGGCGGATCTCCCCCACCACCTCGCCGCGGGTGTTGGTCACCGGCACCCGGCCCCACCGCGCCTCTAGCGCCTCCGCCCCCGCGGGCAGAAGGCCCAGCCGGCCCAGCAGGGCGAGGACGGCCACCGGCCGCGCCCGGTCCTGGCCGTCGGCGACTTTGAGGGCCAAGGCATGGCCCGAGGCCAGGGCACCGGCATAGTACCCCTCGGCCCCCACCTTGCCGATCCAGGCGCCCCCGGTGGCCCGGATCACCTCGGTGTCGAACTGGCCGTCGCCGCGGATCATCGCCGGGTGGGCCACCAGGGCGCGGCGGATCCGCTCCAGCCCCGGCGCCAGGTGGGCCAGGCCGGGCGGCAGCAGGTCCGGGCGGCCCAGGTAGCGGAACATCCGGGCCACCGCCACCAGCGGCAGGGCGAAGGTGACGACCCCGCACCCATCCACCGCCTCCCCCCAGCCCGGTCCCCCGGGTGCGAGGCCGGTCAGGGCCGCCACCAGGTCCCGCACCGCCTGCTGCACCGGGTGGTCGGGCCGGTGGTACCCCTCCACGGGCCACCCGCGGTGGCGGGCCAGGGCCAGCATGCCGGCATGCTTGCCGGAACAGTTGCTGTGCAGCCGGGTCGGCTCCCCACCGGTCGCCGCCAGCGCCTGCCGGGCCACGGGGCTCGACAGGGGATGGGGGCCGCAAGCCAGATGGTCCGGCCCCAGGCCCAGCTTGGCCAGCATGGAGCGGGCCCGCTCCACGTGCGGAGGCTCCCCGGCGTGGGAGCCGCACATCAGGGCCACCTCCGCGTCGTCGAAGCCGAAGGCGTCGGCGGCGCCGGAGGCGACCACCGCCAGCGCCTGAAAGGGCTTGAGGGTCGAGCGCAGGAAGGTCACGTGCTCGGCGTCGCCCAGGGCCGCGACGACGCGGCCCTGCTTGTCCACGACCACGGCGTGCCCGTAGTGGCGGCTCTCCACCCAGCCGCCCCGGGTCACCTCGACCAGCAGTTCCGGATCCATCCCATCGTCTCCAACGGGCGGCGCCGGCCGGCGCCCACCGCCCCGGCGAGCGCCGCCCCAGGGTTCGTCCTCGTCGAATCCTGCACAGCGGAGTCGGCGTCAGATCTCCCGCAGCCCCAGGCTGATCTCTAGAGCCAGGTTGACCCGGCGCATGGCGCCCGCGTCCAGTCGCGCCACCCGCTCCAGCAGCCGCCGCTTGTCGATGGTGCGGATCTGCTCCAGCAACACCACCGAGTCCTTCTCCAGGCCGTAGCTGCCCGCCGGCAGCTCCACGTGGGTGGGCAGCTTGGCCTTGTTGATCTGGGACGTGATGGCGGCCACGATGGTGGTCGGGCTGTAGCGGTTGCCAACGTCGTTCTGGACGACCAGCACGGGCCGGATGCCGCCCTGTTCCGATCCCACCACGGGACTCAGGTCGGCGAAGAAGATGTCGCCGCGGCGGACGTCCACGTCAACCGCCCTCCCCACCCCAATCCCAGCGCCGGGGCTCCAGCTCCCCGGGCAGCCACTCCTCGGCCAGCCGCTGGTTGAGGGGGCCCATCTCCTGATAACCGCGGCGCAAACCCTCTTCCGTCAAGGCGGGTCCTGCCGCCCCCGTCCCGCTGCCCGCCGGCGGGACCGAAGGCGGCGGGGCGGCGGCCGCCACCAGCGGCCACCCGTCCTCCCCGGCCGTCGCCAGCCCCTTCCGCTCCCTGGCCCGCGCCGGCACCCGTCCGTCTTCCGCCACCGCCCATTCCTCCTCCCCGCTCCCCGGCCCCCGCTCCGGACGAACGGGCCGTCGGGCCGGTTCGTCCGGCCCGGCGCCTGGCCGGTGCCGTCCCCGGCGGGCGGCTGCCCGGCGGCGATCCCTCGCACCGGTCCTGCGCCCCCGGCCTGTTCGCGCCTCAGAGCAGGTGGGACAGCGGCGCCTGCGCCACGGGACGGCCCCCGCGTAAGTAGATGCGGGGAACCCGCCGGCCGATGCCGGTGACCACCTCGTAACCGATGGTGTCCATCCACGCCGCCATCTCGTCGGCGGTGATCCGCTCGTCCCCCTGGCGGCCGATCAGCACCACCTCGTCGCCCACGGCCACGGGGCCGGCGTCGGTGACGTCGACCATCACCTGGTCCATGCAGACCCGGCCAACGATAGGCGCCCGCCGGCCGCCCACCAGCACCTGTCCCCGGTTGGACAGGGCGCGGCGCAGGCCGTCGGCGTACCCCACGGGCAGGGTGGCGATGCGGGACCGGCGCCGGGTGACGAAGGTGGCGCCGTAGCTGATCGGGGTCCCCGGCGGCACCTCCTTGACCAGGGCGACCCGGGTCTTCCAGGCCAGGGCCGGCTGCAGCCCGAAGGCGGCCACGGCCCCCGGGAAGGGCTCCAAGCCGTAGAGGGCGATGCCAGGCCGGACCAGGTCGTAGCGGGCCCCGGGCAGCCGCAACAGGGCAGCGCTGTTCGCCACGTGGCGCAGCCCCGGCCGCAGGCCCCGCCCCTCCAGGGCCTGGAGCACCCGGGCGAAGCGGCTCAGCTGGTCTTCGGTCAGGGCGGCCTCGGGGTCGTCGGCCGTGGCCAGGTGGGTGAAGATGCCAGCCACCTCGAGCCCGCCCAGGGCCATCAACCGGGCGATGGTCTCCACCAGGCGCGGCTGGTCCCATCGCAGGCCCAGGCGGCCCATGCCGGTGTCGATCTTGACGTGGACCCGCACCTTGCGGCCCTCGCGGCGGGCGGTCTCGGCCAGGGCCCGGGCCTCGTCCTCGCTGCTGATGGCCAGCTCCAGGTCGTAGCGCAGGGCCAGGCCGTACTGCCAGGGCGGCGTCCAGCCCATTACCAGGATCGGGCAGGCGATGGCCGACTGCCGCAGGTGGACGCCCTCTTCCACCACCGCCACGGCCAGCCGGCGGGCGCCGTGGGCCAGGGCCGTGCGGGCGACCATCACCGCCCCGTGCCCGTAACCGTCGGCCTTGACCACCGCCATCAGCTGGGCGGGGGCGGCCCGTTGCGCCAGGATCCGCACGTTGTGGGCGATGGCGTCGAGGTCGACTTCCACCCAGGTGGGGCGTGGGGGACGAACCCGGCCCGGCCCTTCCACAACCATTCCTCCTCCCCCTGAAGCTTCGCCCTCCGGCCGCGGGCCCCTGTCGGCCGGCGCCGGCGCGGATCCAGGATCCGCCGGCACCGGGTCCCGTCCGGCGGGCCGGCCCGCCGGGCGGCAGGGAGCCGGAGTGGGAGGGGTTAGCTCATCTAGGGCTATCTCCCTTCCCGGGCCCGCCAGGCGCCCGCGCCGTCCAGGGACGGCCCCAGGGCCACCACGCCCGGGAGCTCCGGCTCGCCCGCCTCCGGCCCGCCCCACCGGATGAGGGCCAGGGCGTCCGCCAGCCGGTCGATCAGCTGGGTCGCCCGCACCGGCAGACCCGGCGCCGCGGCCGCCCGTTCCCCCGCCAGGGCGTGCAGGTAGACGCCCGCCAGGGCCGCCGCCAGGGGATCGAGGCCCTGGGCCAGCAGGGCCCCCACCACCCCGGCCAGGACGTCACCCATGCCGGCGCTGGCCATGCCCGGGTGGCCGCGGGTGCAGGCGTAGAGATCCCCCTCGGGGCTGGCGATGAGGGTGCCCGCTCCCTTGAGGACCGCCACGGCCCCGGCGCGCCGGGCCAGCTCCTGGGCCGCCAGGGGACGCTGCGCCTGGACCCGGCCGGTGCTCCAGCCCAGCAGCCGGGCGGCCTCGCCGGGGTGGGGCGTCAGGACCAGGGGATAGGGGCCGGGCCGCTGCCGCAACCGGTCGAGCCCCAGGGCCGCCACCAGGTTCAGGCCGTCGGCATCGAGGACCGTGGGCGGGAAGCCCGTGGGCGGTAAGCCAGCCGGGCCCGGTTGCCGTTCGCCCGGCCCCGGCCCGGCGGCCGGGCGGTCGCCGGCCGGCGGGCCGGCGGCCACCACCTCCAGGCCGAGCCAGGCTGCCACGCAGGCCGCCGCCCCCGGCCCCTGCCCGAGGCCGGGCCCGATCACCCGTACGACCCGGCCCCGGCGCTCCGCCTCCCGCGCCGGCAGGGCGGCCGCCGCCCCGGGATCCCATTCCCCGTCGGGCGTCCCCGGCAGCCCCCAGGTCATGATCTCGGGCAGGTGGACGGCAGCCTCAGAGCGCACCGGCGCAGGCACGGCCAGGGTCACCGTGCCGGCCCCCGCCTGCAGGGCCGCCCGGCCCGCCAGGACCACGGCGCCGACCTGGCCCGCCCGGCCGCCCGCCACCACCACGTGGCCGGCCCAGCCCTTGTGGGCGTCCCAGGGCCGCCGGGGCAGGAGGGCCGCCACCCCGGCGGCGTCGAGGACCTGGGCCGGCGGGAAGCCGGGCCCGCCGGCCGCCGCCGGGTCGCCGGAGGCTCCCGCCGGACCGCCCGCTCCGGCCCCTTCGCCGGGGCCCCCGGCTGCGCCCCCTGCCGGCTCCGGGGCAGGGCCCCGGCCGGCCACCCCCGGGGGCCAGCCGATGTCGGCCACGAAGACCCGGCCCGCCCGCTCCGGCCCCTGGCCCAGGAGCAGGCCCCACTTGACCGCCCCGAAGGTGACGGTCCAGCGGGCCCGGGGCACGGCGGCACCCGCCTCGCCGGTGTCGGCGTCGAGCCCCGACGGCAGGTCCAGGGCGAAAATTGGCACCCCCGAGGCGGACACCACCTCCAGGGCCCGGGCGGCCAGGGGCCGCAGGGGCCCCCGGGCCCCCACGCCCAGCAACGCATCGACGACCACCGGGGCCCGGGCGACGGCGGCGCCGAGGCGGTCGAGGAAGGCATCGGGGGGAAGGCTCCCGGCGGCCTGGGCGACCGGTTCCCGCCCGCCGGGCCCGTCCCCGCCGGCCGGTTCATCCGGCAGCTGGGCGGCCGGCCCCCGCCCGCCGAGCCCCTCCCCGCCAGCCGGTTCGTCCGCCAGGGCCGTCACCGGCACACCGGCGGCGCCCAGGAGCGACCCCTGCACCGCGGCCTCGCCCCGCAACCGGCCGGGGGACGCCAGGAGGAACACCTCTACGGCACCGGGGCCTGCCCAGCGCGCCAGCCACCGGGCGAGGACCATGCCGTCGCCGCCGTTGTTCCCGGCGCCTGCCAGGACCACCACCGGCCGCCGCGGGGTGAAGGGCCCGGCCAGCTGCCAGAGCAGCGCGGCCGCGGTGCGACCGGCCGTCTCCATCATCACCAGGCCGTCGAGGCCTAGCGCCATGGCCCGGCGGTCGGCCTGGCGGGTGGCGGCGGCCGAGAGGACCCACAGGGAGCCGCCGGGCCCGGCCCAGACCCCCGGCCGGCCGGTCTGCCCCAGGCGTCCCCGGCCCTCCGGGTCCCCCGGTGCCGGCGGGTGGCATCCCTCCCCCTCCCGCTCCGGCCGCCCCCCTCCCGGCCCGGACTCCCCGGCCGCGGGCGCCGCAGCCGCCGGATCGGGCCCCTCCGGCGCCGGCACCGGCACCGGCCCGGACCACCCGCCCGGATCCCCGGCGGTTGGCGTCACGGTCTCCCCTCCCCGGACTCGCCTTCCAGGATGACCTGGGCGACGGCCCACTGGCCGTCGTGGGACAGGCTGAGGTGGATGCGGCGGACGCCCGCCGCCTCCGCCATGGCCGCGGCCCGCCCCGACACCTCCAGCCACGGGCGGCCCGCCCCGTCCTGGCGGACCCGGATGTCCCGCCAGCCAAAGCCGCGCAGGCCGGTGCCCAGGGCCTTGGCGAAGGCCTCCTTGGCCGCCCAGCGGGCGGCCAGCCGCCGCGCCCGGTGGGGGCCGCTGCCGGCAGCGGCCAGTTCCTCCGGCGAGAAGACCCGTTCCGCCCAGCGCCAGCCCCGGCGGCGTAGGATGGCCTCGATGCGCTCCACCTGGACCAGGTCGATCCCGGCGCCCACGATCACGGCCGTCGCCCCTTTCTTCCCTCTTTCTAGCGCACAGGGACCCCGGTTGAAAGGCACCGGGCCCCGGCCGGCCGGTGCACCCGCAGAAAACCCCGGGGCCGTACGCAAAGGAAAGGGGGGGAGTCACGGGGTGGGACGCTCGGAGGGGGGCGTCGCCATGACCCATCCCGATCATCCGGAGCATCCTGCGGGGGATCCGTCCCGGGACGAACCGGCCCCGGCCCGGGCCGATCCGGCCTCCCCGGCGCCGGCGGCCGGCCGGGGGGAGCCCGCGCCGGCCGGTGCAGGCCTGAGCCGTCGCCAGTTCCTGCGCTGGGCCGGCCTGGCGGGAGGATACTGGGTGGCGGCCAGCGCCGGCGTGACCGCCTGGCTCGCCCGCCCCCGGCCAGCGGGCGCGGCGGGCGGAAGGCCGGCCGGGCCCGCGGCGGCGGGCTCCGCCGGTTCCACCGGCGACGGGGGGACGGCGGAGGCCACCCCGGCCTGGGAGGTCACCCCGGGACTGGGGGAGCCGGCCCGCGGCCGGCTGCAAGCCGACGTGGTGGTGATCGGCGCCGGCTTCGCGGGGCTGGCGGCGGCCCGCGACCTGGCCCGGGCCGGGCGGGACGTGCTGCTCCTGGAGGCTCGCCGGCGGGTGGGCGGCCGGGTCCTCAACCACCCCCTGGGCAGCGGCAAGGTGGTCGAGGTCGGCGGCCAGTGGGTCGGGCCGACCCAGGACCGGATCCTGGCCATGGCCAAGGAGGTGGGCGTGGGCACCTTCCCCACCTACAACACCGGCCAGTACGTGGACTACCGCAACGGGCGCCTGACCCGCTACGACGGCCGCATCCCCACCTCCGACCCCGCCGCCTACGCCGAGGCGGCCGCCGCCCTGGCCCTCCTCGACCGCATGGCCTGGCAGGTGCCGCTGGACAAACCCTGGACCGCCCCCCGGGCCCGGGAATGGGACGGGCAGACCTTCGCCACGTGGATGCGGGATCACCTGGCCACCCCCGGCGGCCGGGAGCTGGTGCGCCTGGCGATCCAGGCGGTCTTCGCCTGCGAGCCGGAGGACGTCTCCCTGCTCCACGTGCTGTTTTACGTCCACTCCGCCGGTAGCCTGGAGCGGCTGGTCAACACGGCCGGCGGGGCCCAGGAGCGGCGGTTCGTCGGCGGGTCCCAGCGGGTCGCCGAGCGGGTCGCCCAGCGGCTGGGCCGGCGGGTGCGGCCCGCGTCGCCGGTGCAGCGCATCCGCCAGGGCCGGTGGGGGGTGGCGGTGGAAGGCGAGGGATTTCGGGTCGAGGCCCGCCGGGTCATCGTGGCCATGGCCCCCACCCTGACCGGCCGGCTGCAGTACGACCCGCCGCTGCCCGGCTGGCGGGACCAGCTCACCCAGCGGGTCCCCCAGGGCAGCGTGATCAAGGTCCAGTGCGTCTACGACCGCCCCTTCTGGCGGGATGACGGCCTGGCAGGCCAGGCCACCAGCGACACGGGCCCCGTCAAGGTCACCTTCGACAACTCCCCGCCCGACGGCCGTCCCGGCGTCCTGATGGGATTCATCGAGGGGGACGACGCCCGGGTCGCCGCCCGCTGGGACGCCCGCACCCGCCGCCGCCGGGTCATCGAGTGCTTCGTCCGCTACTTCGGCCCCAAGGCCGCCCTGGTTCGCCAGTACATCGAACGGGACTGGTCCCAGGACCCCTGGACCCGGGGGTGTTACGCCGGCTACTTCCCGCCGGGGGTGTGGACCGCCTACGGCCACGCCCTGCGGGAGCCCATCGGCCGCATCCACTGGGCGGGGACGGAGACGGCCCTGATCTGGAACGGGTACTTCGACGGCGCCGTGCGCTCCGGCGAAGACGCCGCCCGCGCCGTCCTGCGGCTGCGGGACTAGGAGGTGGGACCATGCCCTCGACCCGGTGGAACCGGCCCCCGGCCCGGTGGAACCGGCCTCCGGCCCGGCGCCCACGGCCCCGGTGGAGGCCGGCCCTCAGCCTGGTCCTCGCCATCGCCGCCATTCTGGGGACGACCGCACCCCCGCCGGCCTACGGCACCCATCGCCCCCCGGCGGTGGAACCGGCACCCGCCGAGGCGGGCGACCCCACCGGGCGCCCTGCGGCGACGGGTGGCCCGCCCCTGAGCGGTGGGGTCCCGGACCGGACCCTGACCTTGCTGCTGGCCAACGTGGGGAACAGCAACGCCCACTGCCAGCCTTACGCCTTCAAGCTCTGCTTCCGCCGGGTGGAGGCCCGGATCGCCCGGGCCATCCAGCAGCTTCGGCCCGACCTGATCGGGCTCATTGAGGTCTGGCCCGACGACCGGTGCGCCGCCCTCTACGGGGGCGCCCCCGAACCCGACCCCCAGAAGGTCTGCTGGCGAAACCCGCTGCGGGCCGCCGGTTCGTCCGGTTCAGGGCGGCCTGCCTTCCAGGTGCAGCGGCTGGTGGGGCCGGGGTATCAGATCGCCTGCGACGCCCGCTTCGGCTGGGACTGCGTGGCGGCCCGGGACGGCCGGGTGCGCCTGGCGGCCGTCTCCCGGCCGGGCGGGTTCGTCCTGCACGGGCTGGAGACGGCGCCGCCCGTTCCGGGCTGCGATCCCGGCTTCACCGTCAACGCCGTGACCGTCACCCGCTCGCCCGTCGGGCGGTTCCGCCTGATCCTGGCCCACCCCGACTCGGGGGTGGCCGATCCAGCCCAGGGCGCCCGCTGCCGTGAAGCCCAGATCCGCCAGGCCCTGGAGCTGGCCGGGCTGGCGGAGCCGGCGCCGGGCGACGGGCCTGCGGGGCGGCGGGCGGAGGGCCACCGGCGGCCGGCCGTGCTCTGGATGGGTGACATGAACCTGGACCCCTGGCGCCAGTCGGGACCCGACGTCGACCTCTGGCACCGCTGGGTGGGTCCGGACCGGCCCTTGCGGTACCACTCGGGCATCGCCGAGCACGACCCGCCGTACATCACCCATCACGCCGGGGAATCGTCCAACCTGCTGCCCACGGGCCGGCGCCTGCCCACCGTGGAGGAACCGGCCGGCGCCTTCCCCCGCCGCACCCTGGACCACGTGACCAGCACCTTCCTGGCGGGCACCTGCCGGACCCTGGGCGAGGCGCCGGGGACGCGGCGGCTGGACGGCGGCCCCGGCGGCGGGATGGACCATCGGGCCCTCTGGTGCACCCTCACCTTGCCCAAAGCGGCCGCGAGCCCGCCCGCACCGGCCGGGTCCGGTTCGCCGGGTGGGGGTTCGACCGCCGCAGCACCCGGCCCCTCACCCGGCCACGTCGCGGGGGACGACGCCCGGCCTGCGGCGACCGGCGACCTCGAGGTGCGGGTGGTGGCGGTGGGCTACAAGCACCGGCTGGAGCACGCCGAAAGTTATGAGGACTATTACGCCCACATGCGGGCGCTGATGGAGCAGGCCCGGCCCCACCTGCGGCGTGACCGGCCGAACCTGGTGGTGTTTCCGGAGGAGACGGCCCTGGTCACCGCCTTCATCGGCCCCCGGGGCGCGGCGGCGCGGGCCCGTTCCACCACCACCGAGGCCTTCGCCGCCCTGGCCGCCGCCTACGCTCCCCAGATCGCCTACTACCGGGCCCGCTTCCCCGGCGTGCCGCCGCTGCGGCTTCTGTTCCTGGCCCTGACGGACACCCAGTGGCGGGCCTTCTTCGAGACCTTCTCCCGGCTCGCCCGGGAGTACGGGGTCTACCTGAGCGCCAACGTCAACGCCCCCGAGGTCCGCCCGGTCACCGACCCGGCCCGGGCTGCCCTCCTGGGCGACCCCCTGCGGCCTCGGGGATCACCCGCCTACGAGGCGGTCAGCCCGGAGCTGTGGAACGTGGCGGTGCTCTTCGGTCCCGACGGCCGGATCGTGGCCCGGCAGAAGAAGGTCTACCTGGTCCCGGCGGAGCGGGCCGAAATGGGGCTCAACCTGTCGGCCGAAGGCGCCGACCGGTTCCGGGTGATCCCCACCGCCCTGGGTCCCCTGGCCTTCATGACCAGCAAGGACGCCTGGATGGTCGACCTGGTCGACCGGGCCGACCTCTACGGTGCGGCGCTGGTGATCCAGCCCGAAGCCTACGATCGCTGGGCCACCCGGCCCGCCTGGGAACCCGACGGGTTCAAGGCCGGGGGCTGGGCGGCGGTGCAGCGGTACCCCGCCTTGCGCTACAACGTGACGGCGTCGCTGACGGGGAACTTCTTCGAACTGCCCTTCGACGGGCAGTCGGCGGTGCTGGCCGACGGTCCTTTGACCCGGCGCCGTTGGGGCTGGATCGGCCAGCCCGCGGACCACGGTTACCTGGCGGTGGCCCCCTGGGTCGTGGCCGACCCCGTGGGCTGGCCCCTGGACCGGCGCCGGGCATACCTGGCCGCGGTGGGGGACCGGTTGCAGCCCGGCTCCGGCGACGCCCTGGAGAACGGGTATGTGGAAAGCGTGATCGCCGCCGACGTGACGATCCCGGGCCCCTGGCCGCTGCCCGCGACGCCGGCCGGCCCGGATCGCCGCGATGCGCCGGGACCGGACCGGTCCCGTTCCTCGGGTGCCGGCCCGGCCTTTGCCCCCGCCTTCGCCCCAGCGGTGCGGGTCGGCGGGGGCCCCGACCCCGTGACCCGCTGGCGCCCGGCCCTGGCCTACGACGCGGCAACCCGCACCCTTTATGCCGTCTGGGTCGACTTCCGCCGCGGGGCGGAGAACGTATGGCTGGCCCGCAGCCGCGACGGGGGCCGGACCTGGGAAGCCGCAGCGCCCGTCTACGCTCCGCCGCCCGACCCCCACCAGTTCGACAACCAGTGGGCGCCGGCGGTGGCGGCCGGCGGCGGGCGGGTCGCGGTGGCCTGGGTCGACTTCCGGGATGAGAGCTGGGACGTGTACCTAGCGGTGAGTCGCGACGGCGGCCGCACCTTCTCGCCACCCCGGCGGGTGGACGACGCCCGGGGTCCCTACGAGCGCCTGCACACGGACCCGGTGCTGGCCCTGCTTCCACCGGGGAGCCCGCAGGCCGGCCCGCCGGCCCTGGTGGCCGCCTGGACCGACCTCCGGGACCGGCGGCCCGATACCGACGTCCGCTGGGCGGTCAGCAGGGATGGCGGATCCACATGGGACGCCCGGGGGCCCGTCCACCCTGCGGACCCCAGCCCGGTGGAGGCCGGAACGGTGGCCCCGGCCAACCAGTGGGCGCCGTCCCTGGCCGCCGACCGCCGCGGCCGGCTCTGGGTGGCGTGGCAGCAGCTGGACAAGGGCACAGGACGCAACCGGGTGATGGTGCGGCGACTGGGCAGCCGGGGATGGGGCGGGGAGGGGGACGATCCCGGCCCGCCGCTGGCGGTGAACCCCGGCCACGGGGGTAACCAGTGGCGCCCGCGGCTGGCCGCCGGCCCCGACGGCCGGCTGGCCGTGGTGTGGGAGGAGGACGGGACCGGATCGGCCCGGGGCTGGCGCCTGCGGGCGGCCCTGATCGACCCCGACCGCGACCGGGTGGGCCCCGCCACCACGGTCGATCCCTCCGGACCGGCGTGGGCCCGCCAGCAGCGGGCGTCCGCGGCCTGGACGGCGGCGGGGCTGGTCGTCGCCTGGCAGGACGACCGCAACGGCACGCCGCGGGTGCACGTCACCATCGGATGGCCGGAGGGGGCGCGGCTCCGGTTTGCGCCGCCGGCGGTCGTACCGTCCGGGCAGGCGCCGGCTCATCCCGCCACCGGTACCGCCGCCGGCCGGATGGCGCCGCAGGAAGCCGGTTCCTCCGCGGGCGACGGCGGCCGGCCGGACCTGGGACCCGCCCTGGAACCCGCCCTGGTGGCCTGGGCCGACCCCGGGCCGTCCCACGCCGTCTGGGTAGGCATCGCCTGGCAGGGTCCCACCACCGCGGGGGGAAGCGGGGTGTGGTTCACCCGCTTCCGCCTCACGGGCGTCCTTCACCCGCCCAGCGCCGGCCCCCACCGTTGCAACGAAGGCACCAGCCGGGTGAATCGCCAGCCAACGGTTCCTGGGGAGGATCCAGCCGGCCGACGCCGGCCACCGGGATGCTGACCCAGGGGCACCCCTCCATCATGACGTGGCGGCAGGACCTTGTCTACGGCATCACCGAGTCGTCGTCATACCCCTTGGCCGGGTCCAACGGCTCTTCGATCTGGAGTTCGGTCTTGATGTCGAGGCTGCGGTGCTGATCGCTCTTGAGATATTCGGCGATGATCTTCGCCTCCTGATCGTTGATGGGAGCCCCGTTGCCCCGCATCTTCTCCACGATGGCGTCCCACTGGTCACCCTTGGCGTTGTTACGGATGATACGGCCCACGTCGTGGCAGATCGTACACTTCTGGAAGAACAACGCCTCCGCCTCCGAGCGCGGCTCCGGCATCACCAGCTTGGTGGCCTTGGCGATGACCGCCTTGGCCTGGTCCTTGTTCTCCTGCCACCGGGAGATGACGTCCGGCGGGACGTTGGACTTCAGCGCCAAGCCGTTGGGGTTGAGGCCCACCGTCACGTTCTTGACGCGCTCCATCTTCTCCACATCGACGATGGAGATCGAGTTGCTCCCCCAGTTGGTGACGTAGGCGGTCTTCCCGTTCGGAGAGAAGTAGATCCAGTGCGGGTTCTGGACGACCGGGATCTCCTTGATGACCTCGAAGGTGTCGAAGTCCAACACGCTGATGTGCTGGGCACCGTTGTGATCCACCCACACGTTGCCGTCGGGGCCGTAGTAAGCGATGTTGGCCCCGCCGCCCGTCTTGACAGTCTTGATCAACTGGCCCTTGTCCGCATCGATGAAGGAGAAGGAGCCGTCGGAACGGTTACCGGTGGAGACGATGTGGGTCTTGCCCAGGAACTCCACGTTCACCGGCTTCGGCACGTTCCCGACCCGGTGGACGATCTGGTCCGTCGCCGTGTCAATGATGATCACTTCGTTGTCCAGCGTGTTGGCGACGGCCACGTACTTGCCGTCGGCCGACATCCCCAGGCCGCTGCCGGAGCCGCTGCCGTAGTCCGTGTTCGTCCGGTTGATGTGGTGGACCTGCCAGTTCTCCAAGTGGATGACCGCCACCCGGGTGTCGGCCTGCAGGCTCACGTACGCTTTCTTGCTGTCGGGGGTGACCACCACGTCACGCGGCTTCTTCCCGACCTCCACCACGCGCAAGAGCCGAGGGTCCTTGGCATCCAGAACGGCCACGGCGCCCGAGCCGTTCAGCGTGACCAGCACGTACCCGCCATCCGGCGTCATGCCCATGTGCAGCGGCCCCGCCGGCTTGCCGTCGGCCGACTTCGGCAGGTCGATGCGGCGTACCTTGTTGCCGTTGTCCGTGTCGATGGCCGCCACCCAGTCGCCGTAACGGATGGTCACCAGCACCCAGCGCTGATCCTTGGTGATATACGGGTGGTGCGGCACGCCGCCCTCGGTGCGGATGAACTGCACCGGCTCGCCTGTGGCCAGGTCGACCACGGTGACACCCTGGCTCACCTCGTCGGCGACGTAGAGCCAGCCGTTACCGTCCCACTTGGGCTCGAGTTCCGGCCCGGCGGCGTTTTGGGACTCGTACCAGCGCACATCGTAGTCGGGATCGAAGCTCGCCGCCGGGGTCATCACCCCGCCGCACGCGGCGAGAAAGAGCGATGCGGCCACCAGCCCGGTCAGGCCAAGGCGGGTGGCCCCGTGCGAGCCGGGACGTACGCGAGCACGGCACGGCTCCACGGACACTTGACGCTGCCCTCCCATGATCGACGGCCCCCTTTGAGGAACGGTACTGGCGCAGAGAACCAGCGCCTTTCAACGTCTCACACACAGGCCGGAGACGATCAGGGCATCACCGGCCCGGATGCCGCCGGTCGCCGGTCGCCACGGCATCGAAGCTCCGCCTCAATTGCACTTCGGTATCACTTGCATTGGGACATCATATTGGGACCGGGTTCGATTCTGGCCACCGACAACCTCTTCCGCTGCGACCTACCCGGCCGGCACCATCTGTTACCCGGAGACGGCCTGGCGCCACAGTTGGACCACGGACCCCCAGACCACGACGGCAACCATCCAGCGCAGTGCACCGGCACGGACCCTTTTCGACAGATACCCCCCTGCCTGGGCTCCGGGGACGGAACCCAACACCAGGGCCAGAGCCAGCGACCAGTCGACCTGTCCCGTCGCCACCTTGCCCAACATGCCGAAGGCCGCGGTGAAGAGGACGATGGCCAGGGTCGAGCCCAGGGTGACCCGCGTCGGGATCTTGAGCACGTACATCATCAGGGGCACGTAGATGAAGGCGCCGGGCGCCCCGACGAGCCCGCCCACCAACCCCACCGCCAGGGCGATGGCCACCGCCAGCGGCCGATTGAAGCGGACGTGGTCCGCCGTCGCGTCCGGGTCGTCTTCACGGCGGGGCAGGAACATCAACACGCCCGCGGCCGTAGCAACGCCGGCGAAGAGGAGAAGTAACGTCCGGGGGTTCACCAGATCGGACAGCAGGCCGCCCGCCAGGGCGGCGAGGGCGCTGGCTCCCCCCATGCTCAGGACTAGATCCTTGTGGACGAACCGGTTGCGCCAGTGGACCACCATGCCGGAGAACGCTGCGAAGAACACCTGCACGATGGTGATGGCCGCCACCTGCTTCATGTCCAGGGCCGGGAAACCGAACAACGGCGGAACGAACAGGAGCAGTGGAACCATCAGGATCGCACCGCCGAGCCCCAGCAATCCCGAGAAGAACCCGCCGGCCAGGCCGATCAGGAACAGGAGGGCGCTCATCCGGCCTTCCTCCCCTTGTCCCATGTCCTCAGATTCCTAAAGCGCCCCGTTACCGCACGTGGCCGCGGGGTGCACCGGGCGCCCGGATCCGGTCCCGGGCGCCCGGTCCCACCGTTCAAAAGGTGACGTTGACGTCCGCCTCAGCGGCGAAGGCCAGGAAAGTGGCCGCGCCGCCGGGCTCCACCCCGTCCACCAGCTGGTCGAGGCCGATGCCCATGACGTCCATGGTCATCTGGCAGCCGATCAGCTTGACTCCCGATTCCCTGGCGATCTCCAGCAGCTCGGGCACCGAAGGCACGTTGTTCTTCTTGAAGCCCTCCAGCGCTGGCTGCAGGTGCGCCGGCACCGGCAACTGGCGGTTCGCTTCCCTGTGGATGATCTTCAGGCCATCGAAGGTGAAGAAGACCTGGACCTCCGCCCCCATGGCGGCGGCCGCCGTGGCGATGTTCAGGACCTTGTAAGCATCGTCGATGTTGCCGTGGCTGGCGATAATGGCAACACGACGAACGGACACCGTAGACTCCTCCCCTTTGGATGCGCCGTCCCTGAAGCCCGTTTTGACTTGTGGTAACCGATTGCCGGCGTGACATCAGCGGGATGCCGGTGCCGGGCCGTCCCCGGCACCGCCGCGCTCGACCGGCCCGGACCAAGCGGACATACCCGGCACCACGTTGACCACCTTCTCGAAGCCGGCCTGTTCCAAGATGCGGCAGGCGTAGGCGCTGCGGCGACCGCTGCGGCAGACCACGGCGACCTCCGCCGTGCGGTCGAGCCTGGCGGCAAACTCGGACAGCGTCTCGATGGGTACGGATAGGGCACCGGGGATATGCGCAGCTTCGTACTCTTCAGGTTCCCGGACGTCGAGAACGGTCAGCGTGTCTCCGGCCTCGAGGCGCCGGGCCAGTTCCTCGTTGCTGATCACACGATCGAAGAGTGGTCCCTTCTCCTTGGTTTCAGGGACCAGCTTCTTGACATACAGCCGGAGGAAACCGTCGTCCTCCACCACGCCCAGGAACTTGTGCTCCGTCTGCTCACACCAGCCCCGGAAATCGGCCGGTGCGCCCTTGTCGGTCGCCAGTACCTCGAGGATCTCCCCGACCTGCAGGGCATCGATCGCCTTGCGCGCCCGCACGATCGGCAACGGGCAGGAAAGACCACGGGCGTCCACGGTGGCGCTCGGCTTGAACGTAGCGTTCACGGACGGATCCCTCCCTCAGGCTGCATCTTCCGCCAGCGCGCAGACGTTGCGCCCCAGTTCGAGCTCGGACGCCTGCTCCTCGCTCGGCTGCAGCAACCCGGTGTTCACCCGCTTGATGTCCACGTACTGCTGCGGGAACTCCGGCAAGCGGCCCATGATGAAGTCGACGAAGGCCCGCTCGCCCGCTGCCAGGGCCTTCAGGCCCTCGTTCGACTGCTTGAGGTCGCCGAGCCTACCGGCGACGCGGCCGCGGGCGTCCGCCTCCTGCGGCCGGCTGAAGTGCCCGGGAAGAACGAGCGTCTCGTCCGGCAGTTCCATCAGGCGGAGAAGGGACCGGTAATAAAGGGGCGTCCAGGTCTCGGCCCGGCCACCCAGGTCCGGTCGGGCGATGGACTCCACGAAGATGGTGTCACCGCTGAACAGGTAGCGACCGTCCAGCAGGTAGACCACCTGGCCCAGGGTGTGGCCGGGCACATGGATCGCCCGCAAGGTGGCACGGCCCACCCGGAACTCCTGCCCGTCGTACACCGGATGGTAGCGGAAGGTAGCGGGTAACACGTCCATGGGGTGAATGGCGTCGTAGGGGTGCAGGTGATAGGGCACTCCCAGTTGTTCTGCCAGCTCCGCGCCGCTGCTGATGTGGTCGGCGTGGGCGTGGGTGTCCAGGACCCGCGTGATGGTCAGGCCGTGCTGGCGCGCGAACTCCAGGTAGCGCTCGGCGTGGCGCAGGGGGTCGATGATCACCGCCTCCCCCTCCGAGGCCACCAGATAGCTCAGGCAGCCCCGGGCCGGGCGGTTGATCTGGTAAACGGCAAGGTCCTCCTCCTCCACCACCCGGACAAATTCGTAATGGTCACCCCAGGCGATCATGCCGCCGCGCAAGCTGACGGCGTCATAGCCCAGCTCGCGGAGCCCCTGGGCCACATACCCGGAGGTGCCGCCGTGGGCGCACACGACCACGATCCGCCTTTCCCGGGGCAGGTGGTCGACCCAGTGCCGGCGCGCGTAGGTCTTGGCGGATGCGACGAGGTCGTCTTCCTCGGCCTCGGCCAGGATCTCGTAGTACGGCACGTGGATCACCTGCAGGGGCTGGCGGCCTTCGATCCGCCAGCGCCGAAACTCCTCGTCGTTGCGCAGATCGATCAGGAACGGGGTTTCGCCCCGGTCCAGCATCTGCTTGAGCTCAGCGGCATCGATTTCCGAGGGGGTGCGCGTCTTTGGATCCACCTCTGTCCCTCCCCTCAACGTCCTCGCCCGGGGCCGTATTCCACCGGGCCCTTCCACCGCTGCATCCCGCCCACCAGGTTGCGGACGTTGCGGAAGCCCATCCCCTGCAGCCATCGCTGGGCCAGGCCGGAGCGGTTCCCGCTCCGGCAGACGAGGACCATCTCTTGATCGGCCGGCAACTCCCGGTACCGGACGGGTACCTGGCTCAGCGGGAGCAACCGGGCACCCGGGATGTGCCCGCCGGCGTACTCGTCGGGCTCACGCACGTCGATGATTAGCGGGGTATTGCCCGCCTCGAGTCGCCGGCGCAGCTCCTCGGGTGTGATGGTGTCCGGCCACGGAGCGCGCATCGCCATGATGTTCCCCCCTTGGTCCCGGCCGGACCGGCGGTCCGGAACGCGTGCGGGCCGCCTGCCGGACTCGGCCGGATGTTGCCGAATCCATTTTTAGATTAAGAAACTGCTGAAACTAGAAATTAGTTTACGAGGCACCTCCCCCTCGTGCAAGCCCCACGCGAATTCGTGCCGGCCGTTCCGGCCGGACCGGGCGCCGGGTTGGGCCGGAGGCACGCGTGCGCCTGCCGTGATCCGGATGGCGCCCCGGGGCGCCATAGAAGGCCGACTTGACAGCGGGCCCATGGGGGATCATATTGGGAGTAGTTTAGAAGTTACTTAGCGAGGAGCCGGGGAAGCGGTAGCCCATGACTGCGGAGCGGACGGATACGGAGAAGCAGTTGCTGGAGCTGCAGGCGCGGCTATGCCATGTGCTGGCCAGCCCCAAACGCCTGGAGATCCTCTACACCCTGGCCAGCGGTGAGATGACGGCCGGTGAGCTGGCACGGGCCGTCGACACCACCACCGCCAACCTCTCCCAGCACCTCGCTCTCATGCGCCAGTACGGGCTTGTGGAGTCGCGGAAGGAAGGGCTCAACGTGTATTACCGGCTCGCCTCACGCGAGATCCTGGAAGCGTGCCAGGCTGTGCGCCGCGTGCTCCTCGAGCACTTGCGGCGCAATGCGATGCTGGCCGCTCAGGGCGGCACCGGTGCGCAACCCGGGCAACTGTGACGAGGCGAGGCCGTACGCTGCTTTGCGGGGCGGCCCCCAGGTGCGAAGGCACCCCAGACCGGGCAGTTAACGGGTCACAACCCCCACCGAGCTTGCCGGCCCGGTGACGCATGAGACCAACGGGGCAGAGCCTAGCCCAGGTGGGAAGCGCAGGGAGGGATCGGCGATGGCGGAGCTGGACTATACGGTGGCGACGGACAAGCCGGTGGACGAAGCCATCCAAGCGCTGCAGTCCGCGCTGGCCGAACGGAAGTTCAGCGCCCTCTGGCACCTGCACGTCAACGCGAAGCTACGGGAGAAGGGTTTCGACCTGGAACCCGACTTCCACATCTTCGAGGTCTGCAACCCGGCCAAGGCCAAGCAGGCCCTGGAGACCGATCAGAAGGTTGGTTACCTGCTGCCTTGCAAGATCGTGGTGTACGCCGACCGTAACGACGGCAACCGCACGAAGATCGGCCTGCTGCGCCCGCAGACGCTGATCGGTCTGCTAGGCGACCAGCGGTTTCGTGACCTGGCGACCGAGGTGGAAGAGGAGCTGCGCGCGGCGGTGGATGCGGCGGCCCGCTGAGGCCGCCGCATCCTGTTCCGGGGCGGCCAGGCCGCTCCGGCGGGGACCGGTGCGGTGCAAGCGACCCGGCTCACCCGCCGCCGCCTCCCCGCCCCCGCAGGAGATGGTGCACCATGTCCCGGAGAAAGCGCCTGGTGGTGGTCGGGGGCGTCGCGGCCGGCATGAGCGCCGCCTCCCGGGCGCGGCGCCTCGATCCTGACCTGGAGATCGAGGTGTTCGAGCGCAGCGGCTTCGTCTCGTACGGGTCTTGCGGTCTCCCCTACTTCGTCGGCGGCCTGATCCGTGAACCCAGCGAGCTGGTGATCTACACGCCGCAGTTCTTCCGCCAGAAACGCGACATCGCCGTTCACGTCCAGCACGAGGTCACGGCCATTCATCCGGACGAACACTACCTGGAGGTACGCGACCTGGTGACCGGGCGCCAGCGGCAGGTGGAGTTCGACACCTTGATCTTGGCCACGGGCGCCCGGCCCGTCGAGCCGCCCATCCCCGGCCTCGACCTGAAGGGTGTCCACTTCCTCCGGCTGATCGAGGACGGCATCGCCGTCCGCGAGCACGCCCGGGCCCTGGTGGCCCAGGGGCGACGCAAGGCGGTGGTCGTCGGCGGCGGCTACATCGGGCTTGAAATGGCCGAGGCCCTGGTCAGCGTCGGGATGGAGGTGGCCATCGTCGAGCGCCTCCCCCAGGTCATGCCGAACCTGGACCCGGAGATGGCCGAGCTGGTCCACGATGAATTGCGCCGCCACGGCGTGGCGCTGTATCTGGGTGAGGGGGCGCGGGCCGTGCTGGGCGACGGTGGCCGCGTGCGGGCGCTGGACACCGACGCCCGCACCCTGCCGGCCGATCTGGTCCTGGTGGCCGTGGGCGTCCGGCCCAATTCCGAGCTGGCCAAGGCGGCCGGCATCGAGCTGGGTGCCGGGCGGGCGATCAAGGTGGACGAGTTCATGCGCACGTCGCACCCGGCGGTCTATGCCGCCGGCGACTGCGCCGACACCGTCCACCGCGTCAGCGGTCGGCGCGCCTACATTCCCCTCGGCACCACGGCCAACAAGCAGGGGCGTGTTGCCGGCGAGAACGCCGCTGGCGGCCACGCCCGCTTCCCCGGGGTACTGGGTACGGCCATCGTCAAGGTCTTCGACTTGGGCGTCGCCCGGACGGGCCTGACCGCCCGCGAGGCCGTGCTGGCGGGCCTGGAGGCCGCGGCCACGACGATCCGCCACGGCTCCCGCGCCCACTACTACCCCGGTGCCGACAAGCTGCACGTAAGGCTGGTCCACGGGCCTGACGGCCGCCTGCTGGGCGCCCAGATGGCAGGGCCGGTCGACGCCGTCTTGCGCATCGACACGCTGGTGGCGGCCCTCCATGCAGGCATGACGGTGGACCAGCTCTACGAACTGGACCTGGCCTACGCGCCCCCCTTCGCACCCGTGTGGGACCCGGTGCTGATCGCCGCACGCCAGGCCATGAACGCCATCCGGGGCGTGTCGGACTAGAGGCGTCTCCGATGGTGCATGCAGCCGGTCGCCCCGGCAGGCGGGAACACTGTTCCCGAGAGAGCGCTGGTTTCAATGGTTTTGCAGGTTGGTTTTGCAGGTTTTCGGTCGGGCGGTGCGTGGTCGGCTGCAGCCGGCGACCAGCGCGCCGCCCGGCCGGGACTCCCGGGATCCGCACAGAGAGGGATCCCCGAGAGGAGGTGACGAAAGGGATGAAGATCTCCGAGCAGGACCGGCGGGAGATCCAGCGGCGCTTTGAGGCGATGGAATCACCGGTGGTCCTCAAGCTGTTCATCCGCGCGGACAAAGACGAGTGCCCCTACTGCGAGGACACCCGCCAGCTGCTGGAAGCGGTGGCGGAGCTCGACGACCGCATCACCCTCGAGGTCCACGATGTCGAACTGGAACCCGAGCTGGCCGAGCGCCACGGCGTCGACATGGTCCCGGCCATCCTGTTCGCCCGGGCGGACGGCAGCGACACCGGGATGCGGTTTTACGGCATTCCGGCCGGTTACGAGTTCGGGACGCTGATCGACGACATCGTCGACGTCTCCCGCGGTGTCACGGGGCTGTCCCCGGAAACCGAGGCATACCTGCGGTCGCTGGACACCCACGTCCACCTGCAGGTATTCGTCACGCCGACGTGCCCGTACTGTCCCCGGGCGGTCCGCCTGGCTCACAAGATGGCCCTCGCCAGCGACCGGGTGCGGGCCGACGCCATCGAGGCCATGGAGTTCCCCGATCTGGCCAACCGGTTCGCGGTGTTCGGTGTTCCCAAGACCGTGGTGAACGGGTCGGCTGCCGTCGAAGGCGCGGCACCGGAACCGCACCTACTGGCGTTGATCAAGGAGGCCCTTTCCTGACAGGGTTCCCTCGGCCGTGACAACCCGCCGGTCTCCCAGGGGAGGCCGGCGGGTTGTCGTGGCACCCCGCCGGCAGGGCGGCGGGCAAGAACGGCCGACAGAAGCGTAAGGAGGCCCACCCCGGTCAAGCCGGCTCGACCAGGATGGCGTACTGCTCATGCTCCGGATGGTGCTTGCGACCCAGGATCTTGAAACCCTCCCCGGTCAACCATCCGGCCAGGTCCGCCTCGGCAATGCGCTCCTCCCGGGGCGGGCCCACCTCACCGGCCCCCTCCGGATCGAACTCCGCCACCACCATGCGGGCGCCCGGCAACAGCCAGCGGTGAAGGTGACCCAGGACCGCCCTCGGATCCGGAACATGGTGGAGCACATGGGCCAGGACCACCTTGCGGGCATGGTGGGGCGGGATGACCCTGGCCAGGTCGTCCTGGGCGATGTCCGCCTGGACGGCGTGCACGTTGCCGAGTCCCTCTCCCTCCACCTGCCGGCGCAGAAAGCGCAGGGCCTCCGGCCAGTGGTCCACCGCGTACACGCGGCCGTGGGGCCGCACCCGGCGGGCGGCCAAAAGGCTGGTGAGCCCCGGGCCCGCACCCAGGTCCACCAGGTGATCCCCGGGCCGGAGATCCAGCCACTTCAACCATTCCTCCACCAGGGCTTGACGCCGTTTCTGGTGCTCGAAGATCTCCGCCCAGGAGACCTGGGCCTCCCACGGTTCGTGGTGCCCAGCCCCGTGATCCCTGCGCCCGTGGCGCGCAGCCTCCGGCACAGGGTGGTTGGCCCCACCGTTGTGGTTCGGCGCCAACGGCGGGCATGCCATACCCCCACCTCCCCTTCATTCCGACCCCGAACGGGGACCCGGCTCCCCGGTCACCAGGAAGAAGGGCAGGACGGGTCGTGGCCCGTGCTCCTGAACCGGTCGTTGGTCGCCGGGAGGAACCCCGCGCTCCCGCGTCGCAATCCTAAGACCGGAAAGGAGCGACCACGGTGACCGATCCCCGCATCCAGAGGTTCGCCCAGGTCCTGGTGCGCTACTCCCTGGGCCTGGAGCCCGGCGATCACCTGCTGATCCAGACCTCTGACCTGGCGACACCCCTGGTCCAGGCGATCTACCGGGAGGCCCTTCGGGCCGGGGCCCTGCCGCAGGTGCTGGCCCAGCTGGAGGGTCTCGGCGAGATCTATTTCAAGGAGGCCTCGGAGGACCAGCTCCGGGTGCTGACCCCCCTGGACCGGGTGGCCTACGAGGAGTACCGCAACTCCCTGGTCATCCACGCGCCCCACAACGTCAAGGCCCTGAGCGGCGTCGACCCGCGGCGGCTGGCCATCGCCCAGGAGGCCCGGCGGCCGCTGACCGAGAAGCTCATGGCCCGCATCGGCCGGGACGGCAAGTACTGCGTCACCCTCTTCCCCACCCAGGCCCTGGCCCAGGAGGCCGGCATGTCCCTGGCCGATTACCAAGAGTTCGTCTTCGCCGCCTGCCGCCTGGACGAGGACGACCCCGTCGCCGCCTGGCAGGCGGTCAGCCGGCGGCAGCAACGGCTGGTGGAGTTCCTCAACGGCGTCCGGGAGATCCGGGTGGTGGGGGACGGCACTGATCTCACCCTGTCGGTGGCCGGCCGCACCTGGATCAACGCCGACGGCCACATCAACTTCCCCGACGGCGAGGTGTTCACCGGTCCGGTGGAAGCCAGCGTCCGCGGCACCATCCGCTTCAGCTTCCCGGGGATCTTCCAGGGGCAGGAGATCGAGGACATCCGGCTGCGCTTCGAGGACGGCCGGGTCGTCCACGCTGAGGCCGCCCGCGGCCAGGCGCTGCTCGACGCCCTGCTGGCCACGGACGGCGGCGCCCGCTACGTGGGCGAGTTCGCCATCGGCACCAACGACCGGATCACCCGCTTCAGCCGCAACCTGCTCTTCGACGAGAAGATCGGCGGCACCGTGCACCTGGCCCTGGGCGCCAGCTACCCCATCACCGGCGGCCGGAACCAGTCCTCGATCCACTGGGACATGATCTGCGACCTGCGCCAGGGCGGGGAGATCTACGCCGACGGCGAGCGGATCTTCGCCGACGGCCGGTTCCTCATCGCCGTGTAGCCTGATCGCGGTGAAAGGGCGGCCGCCAGCCCCCATGGCGTGCCGCCCGTCACCACGGCTTGGGCACCACCCACCACCGCGGCGACCGCGAGGCGCCACCACCACGCGACGGGGCCACCCCCCACGCGACAGGGCCACCCACCACGCGCCGGGGTCCCCACCACGCGACGGTGCCACCCACCGCGTTACGGCGCCACCCACCACCACCGCCCGTCCCGCACCTCCACCCGCGCCGCCCCCTGGCGCTCCAGGGTCGCCAGCACACCCAGGAGAGCCGTTCGGTTCAAGGCATAGGCGGCCGGGTCAGCCATGACGACGCCTAAATGGGCGCCCAGCTCGGCCAGCAGGTCCTCCGTCCCCGCCGGCCCCCGCCGGAGCCGCTCCGCCGCCCAGTCCAGCAGGCGCCGGACGGCCGCGGCGTTGGCGTCCAGCACCGCCTCCAGCGCCGGCCCCGCCTGCACGGCCGGCCCGTGGCCGGGGACGAACCAGGCCGCATCCACCCGCCGTACCCGTTCCAGGGAATCCAGCACCCCGCCGGCGTCCACCAGGTAGGGGATGGAGTGCTTGGCCAGGGGCTCTAGGCCCAGGAAGCTGTCGGCAGCGAAGAGGACCCCGTCCACCCGGTAGCCCACCTGGCCCAGGCTGTGGCCGGCCAGGTCGACCACCTCCACCTGCACCCCGCCCAGCTCCAGGACCTGGCCCGGCTCGACCTCGTGATCCACCGGCGATGCCTCCGCCAGGAGGAACCGGCTGCGCAGGGCGGCGATGGGGGCCGCACCGCCGAAGAGGTAGACCGGCTCGTAGAGGGGCTGGCGGATCACCGCGGCCTCGACCGCCGGCGCGTAGACGGGCACCGCCGTCTTGCGCAGGATCTGGGCGTTGCCGCCGAAGTGGTCGGCGTGGGCATGGGTGTTCAGGATCGCCCGCACCGGCTCGCCCAGGGCCTCCGCCGCCCGCAGGATCTTGTTGGCGGCCGAACGGTCGAGCCCGGTGTCCACGATCACCACGCCATCGCCGGTCCGGATCAGCCCGGCGTTCACCGCTCCCTGGAGGAACACCACCCGGTCCGTCAGCGGCCGGGGTTCCATCGCTCTCCCCCCTGTCGGCCCCCCGTCCCCGGTGTCCGCGCAGCCAGACCGCCGCGGGAACGAAAACGGCCGGAGTGCCCGCCCTCCGGCCGTTTTTCGGTACCCCGACTGCCGATCCTTCCCGACCGAATCGCCCGCCTGCCCCCGCCGGTCCGCCCCCGCTCGCCGGCGGCGACGGGTTGCGCCGGGGGCGGCACAGGCCCCGCATCCGCCCGCCCGGCCCGGGACGCCGGCGGGCCCGGCTCATCCCGCCTAGTAGGCGAACCGGGGGTTGGCCGCAGCCCCCGGGCGGGCCGGTTCGTCCGCCCGGGCGTCGCCGCCAGGACCCGCAGGCCCCTGGCTCCCGCGCCCCTGGGGCCCGGCCCCGGTGGCAGCCGGCGCACCGGCGCCCGCCCCGGCATCTCCCGTCACCAGGGCGACGGCGGAACTGGTCCCCAGAAGCTCCGCCCCCGCCTCGATCAGGGCCCAGGCCTGGGCCGCCGTCTTGATGCCGCCCGAGGCCTTGACGCCGACGCCCGCCGGCACCCGCTGCCGGAGGAAGCGGATGTCGTCCGGCGTCGCCACCCCCACGGCGCCGCCGCTGGCGTTCTTCAGCCAGTCGAAGCCCACGGCCAGGGCCAGCTCGACCATCGTCTCGCGCTCGGCGGGGTCCAGCAGCGGCAGCTCCAGCATGGCCTTGGTCGCCGCCGGCCGGGCCGCCCGGACCACCGCCTCCAGGTCGGCGCGGAACTCGTCCAGCCGGCCGCTCTTGAAGAGGCCCAGCGGGACCATGATGTCGATCTCGTCCACGCCCGCCTCGGCCAGGTCCCGGGCCTGGGCGACCCGCGCCGCCGTCGTCATGCAGCCCAGGGGGAAGTCGACGAAGGACGCCACCCGCACCGCCGACCCGGCCAGAACCCGCCGGGCCAGGGGCACCCAGAGGGGCGGCACCATGGCGGCGTGAAAGCCGTACTCCAGGCAGGCCCGGCAGTGGGCGATCACCTGCGCTTCGGTAACGTCACTGGCGATCAGGGTCGACTGGACGAACCGGGCCAGGCGCGCCCCGCTGCGCCCCGCCCGGCCGGCATCGGCCGCCGGCCCGCCGCTCTCCCTGCCGCCATCCTTGTGCGCCGGTGCCGCGCCCACCGCGGTCGCGGCCCAGGTATTGCCGTCCTTGCCATCGCCCTGCAACGGTCGCCCGCCTCCTCCCTTTCGTTCAGCGCCGGGAGAGGATGTCCATCAGCAGCGCCTTGAACCGCGCCGTGTCCGCCCCCAGGCAGACGTGGGCGTTGACCTGCTCGACCCGCTTCTCCACCCCCGCGTACGCCGCCGGGGTGACGACGGAGGCGCCCCGGGTCAGCTCGCCCCGGGTCTCGATGTCCACGTGGCAGGGCTGCCAGCCCCGGGCCACGGCCGGGTCGGCGATCATCGCCGCCACGATGGAGTCGGGATGGGTCACCCCGCGGATGCCCACCGTCTCGTTGAACCGCCGCACCACCCGGTTGACCTGGAGGTAGAACCGGCTGAGCTGGGTCCCCAGGCGGTCGATGTCCTCCAGATCCTCGTCGGTCAGCACCGCATCCCGCACGCACAGCCCCCAGTCGACCATGTAGATGGGGAACCCGGCCTTGAAGACGATCCGGGCCGCCTCCGGGTCGACGTAGAAGTTGTACTCCGCCGCCGGCGTGATGTTCCCCGGCGCGAAGTAGGTCCCGCCCATGATGTACAGGGCTTTGACCTTGGTGGCGATGGAGGGGTCGCGGATCACCGCCGCGGCGATGTTCGTCAGCGGCGCCTGGGCCAGGATGGTCAGCTCGCCCGGGGCCGCGTGGATCCGCTCGATCAGGGCGTCCACGGCGTGCTTGGGCTCCGGCCGCTGCCGGGCCTTGGGGAAGAAGGAGTCGCCCATGCCGTCGCGGCCGTGGACGTAATCCGCCGCCACCCACTCGTTGACCAGGGGCACCGCGCAACCCGGATAGACCGGCACCTCCCCGCTGCGACCGGCCATCTCGATGGTATAGAGGGCGTTCTCGATCTGCTGCTCGAAGCCCACGTTGCCCACCGAGATGGTGACGGCCTCCAGCTGGATGTTGGGGTGCAGGAGGGCGATCAGCAGCGAGTTGACGTCGTCCCCTGCGGTGTCGGTGTCGATGATCAGACGAACCGGCAAGCCCGATTCCTCCTTCGTCCGCCCGGCGGGCGTCCGCCCGGCGGGGCGCCCCTCCCCCGGGGGCCGTCAGCCCCCGTGGGCCGCCAGCAGTTCCTCGAGCCGCTCCCGGTGGGGCAGGGCCGGGATCACGCCCAGGGCCGTGCAGGCCAGGGCCCCGGCGGCGGCTGCCCGGCGGGCGGCCTCGACCAGCGGCCGCCCCTCGGCCAGCGAGACGGCCAGGGTGGCGCTGAAGGCGTCGCCGGCCCCGGTGGTGTCCACCACGGTCACCGGGAAGGCAGGGATCGCCGTCACGCCGCCGGGTTCCACCACCAGCGCACCCTGGGCGCCGCGGGTCAGGACCACCGTCCGCACCCCCGCCTCCAGAAGGCGCCGGCAGAGGACCAGAGAGTCCGTCGGGTCGTCGGGCGCCAGCCCCAGCAGGATGCGGAGCTCGGTCTCGTTGGGCGTGACGACATCGGCCAACGCCAGGTCATCGAGCGCGAGGGGCCGCGCCGGCGCCGGGTTGAGCACCGCCGCCACCCCCGCGGCCCGGGCCAGGCGCAAGGCGTGGACCGCCGCCTCCACCGGGATCTCCAGCTGGGTCAGGACCACGTCGCTGGCCGCCAGCCGCTCCCGGGCCCGTTCCACCTGCGCGGGTCCGAGCAGGCTGTTGGCCCCCGGATCCAGCACGATGAAGTTCTCGCCCTCGGCGTTGAGGACGATGAAGCCGACCCCGGTGTTCCGCCCCTGCACCACGCCCAGATAGCGGGTGCCGACCCCTTCCCGGCGGTAGAGTTCCCAGGCCACCGCGGCCAGGTCGTCGTCCCCCACCAGCCCGACGAACTCCACGTCCGCCCCCAGGCGGGCGGCCTGCACCGCCTGGTTGCTGCCCTTCCCCCCGGGACCCCGGTCGAAGTCCCGCCCGACCACCGTCTCCCCGGCGACGGGGAAGCGCTCGGCCCTCAACGTGAGGCCGACGGCGAAGCTCCCCACCACCGTCACCACCGGCCGGCCCTGCCGATCCCCACCCATCCTGTCACGCCCCCTGGGCAACCTGACGACGTCGCAGCCCGACGCCCGGAATCAACGCCTTTCCCACTTTCCCGTGAGAAGACAGCGCTTGACGGTGCTCGACGGCGCTAGAAGGACAGCTTCGCCCCGGCCGGTCCCGGCCAGCCGCCGCCGGCCAGCGGGTCCCCCATCTCGGGAAGAACCGGCCCCCGCCGCCCGGCCGGCCCGACGCTCGCCGGCTCCCGCCCGCGGCCTTCCCGCGGCCGGCGGACCACCGCCGAGAGGCGGAACCGATCGCCGCGCAGCCACACGTCGGAGTACTCCACCGGGCGGCCGTCCTCCAGATAGACAACCTGCTGGATGTAGAACAACGGAGCGCCTTCGGGAAGGTCCAGGTGCCGCGCCACCGCCCCCTCGGCGCCCAGGGCCTCGAAGGTTCGCTGGCCCCAGGCCAGGCGGAGGCCGTAGTCCTGCTCCAGGGTGCGGAACAGGCCGTGGCGGGTGAAGTCGACCCGCTCCAGGCCCGGCGCCAGGCCGGCGGGGACGTAGTTCTCCATGTAGGCCACGGGACGCCCTTCCACCAGGCGGACCCGGGCCAGGTGGACCACCCGCTCCCCAGGGTCCAGCCGCAACAGGGAGGCCACCCGGGCCGCCGGTTCCTCCAGGCCCTGGTGCAGGACCCGGGTACTGTAGGCGATGCCGCGCTCTTCGAGGAGTTCGGAGAAGGCGGAAAGCCGCTGGGCCAGGGGCTGCTCGATCCCCCCGGTGGTGACGAAGGTCCCCTTGCCGTGGATCTGGTCCAGGACGCCCTCGCGGACCAGCTCGGCGATCGCCTTGCGCAGGGTGCCGCGGCTGACGCCGATGGCCGGGGCCAGGTCCTCCTCCGCCGGCAGCTTGAACCGCTGGGGCCAGCGGCCCGAACGGATCTGTTCCAGCATCCAGCCCTTGATCTGCAGGTAGAGCGGGACAGGGCTCGACCGGTCGAGCTGCGGTCCCTCCACGCCCATCCCCCCAAACCTTTCAGGAACGGAACCCCAGAACCCCAGCCAGGTGACATTTCCACCGATCGACCATTGGCCCCGAAGGCCCGTGGGCACCGGAACCCCACCACTCCGGCAGGGCGCCGGTGCCCTCGGACGTACCCATGTGCCCCAGCAGAGGCGAAGTAGAGGTCTATAGACGTACATGCCCCGCAAACAACGTACCATGGGCCTTTCGAGCATGTCAACCAGTGGCTGGCGAATTTTTTGTCGCGTCACCCTGGCACTCCCGTGAAGTCACCTTCGTGACTCGCCGTGACACCGGATCCCTGCGCGACCCCGTGGCGCCGTCACCCTTGGCATGGGCCGGGACGCACCGGAAGGCCTGGGGCGCCCCGCAGACCCCAACAGGACCCATCGTCCGGGCGACGAAAGAAGCCCGCATGAGCGAGCACGGTCCGGCCCCCCTGCTGGTCGTCGAGGGTCTGGTCAAGCGCTATCCCGGCGGCCCCGTGGCTCTGGCCGGCGTCACCCTGCAGGTTTGCCCCGGTGAACGGGTGGTCTTGCTCGGCCGCAACGGCGCCGGGAAGACGACCCTGATCCGTTGCATTCTCGGCCTTCTGGTACCCGACGCCGGCCGCGTCCGCGGCCCCGGGGATGGGACCAGCCATGCCGGCGGCCATGGAGCCGGGAACGGCGGGGGGTGTTGCCGCACCCCGATCGGGACCCAGGTTGGGGTGATATTCGAAGATGCAAACAACAGCTATCCCTACCTGACCGTCCTTGAAAACGTGATGTACTTCGGCCTGCTAAACGGCTGGCCCCCGGCCACCGCCCGGCGCCGGGCGGTGGAGCTGTTAGACCAGGTCGGCTTGAGCGCCCAGGCTCGGAACCTGACCCAATCCCTGTCGCGGGGAATGCGACAGAAGCTGGCCATGGCCGTGGCGATGACGAAGGACGCGCCTTTGCTCCTGCTGGACGAACCGACCTTGGGCCTGGACATCGAAGCTCAGCACGCCTTGCGCCGGTTCCTCCGCCATGGTCTGCCGCCGGGATGCGGGGCGCTGATCGCCACCCACGATGCCGGCTTCGCCCACGCCGTCGGTACCCGTTTCGTGATCCTGGACGGGGGCCGTCTGGTGTGGCAGGGCACCCCGGACCAGGTCACCGGACCCGAGACCCTGGAAGCCCTATTTCTTAAGGTCATCCGACGGGCGGCAGTGTTCTCCCAAGGGCGCGCCACGCCACCTGAAGCCGGCCTTTCGTGGCCGCGGGATCCAGGGACATCGGGGGCCAACCCGGATCACGAGATAACCCGGGTGGTCGAACCGGCAACGGGCGGCGGTCCGGACGGCGACGGCCCGTCGTCCGGGGCCGGCGTTGAGCCCAGCGATCACGCCTCCGCGACCCGATGCTCAGGGCTCGCGCTGAGGCAAGCACCTACCACCGCCGGCGCGCCGGGCTTTGGCAACGTCCTGCGGGCCGCCTGGATCAAGAAACGTGCCGAGTATCGTCGGTACTGGCTCGACTTCGTCATCGGGCTGGCCATCAAGTGCATCTTCTTTCTGGGTGCCCTCTTTGCCGTCCCTGACGCACCGCCCCCGGAGGCCGCTCTACGGGTGCTGGGGTTCGGCCTCTGGTACCTCAGCGCCCATGGGGTGGCGAAACTGGGCAACATGGCCCTGGAGGAGGCGTATATGGGGACGGCCGAGCAGGTCTTGGTCACGCGCACCCGCCCGTCAACTTGGCTCGCGGGAACGTTGGGTATGGAGTTGCTCCTTTCGATCATCTGGGTCGGACTGTTCAGCGGGGTGGCAGCGCTGCTGATCGGCCCCAACAACTTCCTGCAGGGGCTCGCCGCCATCGCGTCGCCGGGATTCCTTCTTGCGCCGGCAGGTGTGGCCGGGATGGTCGGGATCGGCCTGGCCGCTCTGGGCCTCTCCCTCCGGTTCAAACAAGTCGGTTCGGTGGTTGAGATCCTGCTGTACTACCTGCTGGTGTTCTCCGGGTTCTTCCTTCCACCGGGCCCCCTGCCGGCCGTGCTGGATGTTCTCAACGCCGCCTCACCCCTAGCCCGCGTTGTTGAGGGCATCCGCGGGATCGGACACGGTACGTCGGTCTGGCAGGCGGTCGTGGTCGCCTGGGCCGTCGCCCTGGCCTGGATCGCCGTGGGCTGCGCCGTGCTGCGCAAGCAGTGGCTGTGGGCGCGCCGGGCCGGCCGGCTCGGCAGCATCGCGTGAGCCGTCATGGACCGGTTCCCGTTCCTCGACCGGTTCGGGTTCCTCCGGCGGGCGGCATGCAGGGTTTGGGCACTGGCCACGGAAGGGGAGGGTTCCCATGGCCCGCAGCAACCTGCGTGAGGTAGCGGCCGTGTTCCTGCGGCTGGGTGTCCTGGCCTTCGGCGGACCGGCCGCCCACATCGCCATGATGCAGGACGAACTGGTCCGGCGCCGGCGCTGGCTGGACGAGCAACGCTTCCTTGACCTTCTGAGCATCACCCACCTGATCCCCGGGCCGAACTCCACGGAGCTGGCCATGCACCTGGGGATGGAACGGGCGGGCTGGCGGGGATGGCTGGCCGCGGGCGCCTGTTTCATCCTGCCGGCCGCGGTGATGGTCGGGATCCTGGCCCACGTCTACACGGTCTACGGCCGGACGCCCGTGGCCGAGCGGCTCTTGGAGGGCGTGCTGCCGGTGGTCCTGGCCATCGTCGTCCAGGCGCTGTGGAGCCTGGGACGAACCGTGTTCCGCCCGCCGGCCCGGCCTAAGGCAGCGTCCTCCGGCGGCGCCCGGCCAGGACCTGGCGACGGGCGTGGGGCCCAGGCCCCCACCGCCCGGGGACAGGCAGCCGCCGCAGCGCGGGCCGGCACGGCCTGGGCCGGCGTGGCCCGCGCCGCGCTGGCCCTGGTCACCCTGACCCTCTACCTGGCGGGCGTCCACGAGCTGCTCCTGCTGCTCGCGGCCGCCGCGCTGTGGGGCGGGGCCGCCGCCCTTAGCCGGCAGCCCCGTCACCGGCCCCGCCGGCGGCCGCCGCAGCCTGCCCTGGGGATCGGCGTGCTGGGCGCGGCCGGCGGTCCCGGCGTGGGTCGCCTCCTGCTGGCGGCTGCGGGGACGTCCCCGGTGCCCTTCAGCCTGAGCACCCTATTCCTCACCTTCTTGAAGATCGGGTCGGTCCTGTACGGCAGCGGGTATGTCCTGCTGGCCTTCCTGCAGCGGGACTTCGTCCAGCGGCTAGGGTGGCTCACCGAGCGGCAGCTGCTGGACGCCATCGCCGCCGGCCAGTTCACCCCGGGGCCCGTCTTCACCACCGCCACCTTCGTCGGTTACGTCACCGGCGGCTGGGCCGGCGCGGCGGTGGCCACCCTGGCTATCTTTTTGCCGGCGTTCGCCTTCGTCGCGGCCATCCGCCCCCTGACCGACCGGCTGCGGCGCTCGCCGGTCCTGGCCTCGGCCCTGGACGGGCTCAACGTGGCCTCCCTGGCCCTGATGGCGGGGGTCACCTGGCAGCTGGCCCGCACCGCCGTGTTCAACCTCTGGACGGCCGGGCTGTTCGCCGCCGCCCTGCTCCTCCTGGGACGAACCCGGCTCAACTCGGCCTGGCTCATTGCGGCGGGTGCGGCCACCGGACTGTTCCTCCCCCGCTAGCTCGGCCAAGGTCAGGCACCGCCGTTAAACAACCATCATCAGCCCGAAGATGACAGCTAGCATGGCAGCGGACATCAAAGGAGCGACTCGCCATGTCTCGCTCGTCAACAGCTGATGGGCTCTTAGTGTTTGGAATGCGCTCACGGTATACGGCAGGACGACTAGTCCGGCCGTCACCACCCCAGGAGTATACATTCCCAACACCACAGTCTGACCCACATGCGTAAATACGTTGACAAACAGGATCAGGACCGTTGAAACGTATAAGTTCATGCTAGGGCCTGCCTGAATCGTGCGGGTTGCGAAGTAGGCGATAAGGGTATACATGACGGCAACCAGCAGGACGACCAGTCCAAACTCGGCGGGTTGATATGCCATGCGCCCCAGGATGGGCAAAAAATGAAGCCGAGCGGGTGGTTCCGAGAAACCGTCAGCCTGCTCGGCTTCAGCGTCGCTTTCGCTTCGCGGCGACCATCCCGTGCAATCTGCTCAGGACGGTGGATCTTCGCGTTCTACCGTTTCTCCTTTATCCTGGCACAGGTGCGCCATCTGGTGACGGTTTACTCCACGGTGACGCTCTTGGCCAGGTTGCGCGGCTTGTCGACGTCGGTGCCCTTGGCCACCGCCGCGTAGTAGGCCAGCAGCTGCAGGGGCACCGCGGCCACCACCGGCATCAGCAAGGGGTGAACCACGGGCAGCTTCACCGTGCGCCGGGCGTACCGCTCGATGCCGGCCAGGTCCCGCCGGATCACGGCGAAGACCGTGGCGCCCCGGGCGCGGACCTCCTCGATGTTGCTGACCATCTTCTCCCGCAGGGCGGGCTGGGTCGCCAGGGCGATGACCGGCGTACCCTGCTCGATCAGCGCCAGGGTGCCGTGCTTGAGCTCGCCGGCGGCGTAGGCCTCGGCGTGGATGTAGGAGATCTCCTTGAGCTTGAGCTGGCCCTCCAGGGCGGTGAAGTAGTCCAGGCCCCGGCCGATGAAGAAGGCGTCGGTCCAGCCGCCGGCCTCCTCACCGATGGCCTTGACCTCCTCCTCCACCCGCAGGGCGGCCTCCACCGCCTCAGGCAGCTGGCGCAAGCTTTCCAGCAGGTTCTTCCGGCCCAGGGGCCCGGTGAAGCCCGTCAGCTCCGCCAGGTGGACGGCCAGCAGGGTCAGGGCCACGATCTGGGTCGTGTAGGCCTTGGTCGATGCCACGGCGATCTCCGGCCCCGCCCAGGTGTAGACCACGTCGTCGGCCTCGCGGGCGACGGAGCTGCCGACCACGTTGGTGATGGCCAGGACCCGGGCGCCGCGCCGCTTGGCCTCCCGCATGGCAGCTAGGGTGTCGGCGGTCTCCCCCGACTGGCTGATGGCGACGAACAGGGTGCGCTCGTCGACCAGCGGCTCGCGATAACGGAACTCCGAGGCGATCTCCGTCCAGGCCGGGATGCCGGCCAGCCGCTCGATCAGCCGGCCGCCCACCAGCCCCGCGTGATAGGCGGTGCCGCAGGCGACCAGGTAAACCGCCCGCAGCTGCCGCACCCACTGGGGGTCGAACCGGACGTCGTCCAGCACCACGCCTTCGCCGGAGCGGTGGATCCGGCCGGACAGGGTATCCCGGACCGCCCGCGGCTGCTCGTGGATCTCCTTGAGCATGAAGTGGGCGTAGCCGCCGCGCTCCGCCTGCCCGGGGTCCCAGGAGACGGTCATGGGCTCCCGCTCCACGGGCGTGCCGTCCAGGCGCAGCAGCTGGACCCCGTCGCGGGTCAGGACCGCCATCTCCCCTTCCTCCAGGGGGATGACCCGGCGCGTGTGGGGCAACAGGGCGGGGATGTCGGAGGCGAGGAAGTTCTCCCCGTCCCCGAGCCCCACGATCAGCGGCGACGCCTGCTTGACGGCCACGATCTTGCCGGGCTCCCGCCGGGTCAGCACCGCCAGGGCGTAGGCACCCTCCAGGCGGGCGGCGGCCCGCTGCACCGTGCGCACCAGGTCGCCGTCGTAAAGCTCCTCCAGCAGGTGGGCGACGACCTCCGTGTCCGTCTCGGAGGCGAAGCGGTGGCCGCGGGCGGCCAGTTCGTCCCGTAGCTCGGCGTAGTTCTCGATGATCCCGTTGTGCACCACGACGAAGGCGCCGGTGCAGTCGGTGTGGGGATGGGCGTTGGCGTCCGACGGCCGGCCGTGGGTGGCCCAGCGGGTGTGGCCGATGCCGGCGGTCCCCCGCAGGGGCCGCTGGGCCAGGACCTCCTCCAGGCCGTCGATGCGGCCCTGGCGCTTGCGCACGTCCACGGTGCCGTTGTAGCTGACGGCGATCCCCGCCGAGTCATAGCCGCGGTATTCCAGGGCGCGCAGGCCGCCGATCAGGATGGGGACGGCCTGTTTGGGTCCGACGTAACCGACGATGCCGCACATAGGCTGCCTTTCCCTCCTACGGAATCCGAAATCCGCTCCGGGGAATCCGGGGAAGCCGCCCGGGACCCTGGGGCCCCCGCGCCGAGGGCCTGCGGGCACCGCGAGGGCCCATCGGCACGGAAAACCCCCCGGCCCCGCACCCGGTGCCAGTCTCCGCGGGACGGGCACGGCCCACAGCCCCCGCCTTCCGACCCGAAGGCCTGCCACGGCCCCGCCGAACCCGCCCGTCGCGGGCCGGCGCGCCGCGTCGCAGGCCGGCGCGCCGCTGGTGGCAGGGCCGGTGGTCGCAGGACCGGCCGGGCCGGGTACGCAGCCGTCCCCCGGATTTGCCACGTTGGGATGACGCTCGCTGATCGGCCGGCGGGCCCGCTGCTCAAGGACGCACGAAGGCTGGAACGCCACCGCGCCCTCCGATCCGCCGGCCTGATTTGGCATGAGGCACGCAGAGGAGGGAGCCGGCAGGACGAACCCGCGCCGCGGCCAGGCATCCCCGGCCCGCACCGGCGGGTCCATCCGCCGTCCGTGGAGGGGTTCGTGCCACCTGGCCCGTGTTGTCCCCGGGATCGCTCCCGGGTTTTGCCGGGCCGCTCTCGGTCGTGGCCAACCGCCGGGCGATCCGCCGATCCTTCGATCCGCCCGGTCCTCGTCGACTCGCCGGCCTGCCGCCGGCGAGCCCTGGCGCTAGCAGGCATCGACCCGCTTTCGGTACCGCTGGACGAACCCGCTCCCTTGAAACCGCTGCCGGAAACCGCTCCCGTTCCCCTGCCAGGCGGCCGATGGCGCCGCCGCCGGCCCGGGCACCACCTCCTTCAGGGCATCCCATTCTATGCGTGCCGGCCCGTCCCCTGTCAACGGCCCGCCGGCGAGCCCAGGGCGCGCCGGACGGCGCCGGCCACCGCCTCGGCCAGCTCCCGCACCAGGGCCTCGTCGTCGCCCTCCACCATCACCCGGATCAGCGGTTCGGTCCCCGAGGCCCGCACCAGGATCCGCCCCGCCTCGCCGAGCCGGCGGCGGGCCGCGTCGATGGCCGCCTGGATGGCCGGATCCTCCTCCCAGCCGTCCCGCCGGGCCACGGGCACGTTGAGCAGGACCTGGGGGACGGGCTGCACCACGGCCGCCAGCTGGGAGAGGGGCTTGCCCGTGCGCACCATGACCGCCGCCAGGGCCAGGCCGGTGAGGATGCCGTCGCCCGTCACCGCGTGCCGCCGGAGGATGACGTGCCCGGACTGCTCCCCACCCAGGACGAACCCGCCCTGCTCCATGGCCTCGAAGACGTGCCGGTCGCCGACCCGGGTGCGGACCAGCCGCAGGCCCGCCGCCTTGAGGGCGCGCTCCAGGCCCAGGTTGCTCATCACCGTGGCGACCACGGTGTCGCCGGCCAGCTCGCCCCGGGCGGCCATGTCCAGGGCCAGGACGGCCAGGATGGCGTCGCCGTCGACGATCCGGCCGGTTTCGTCCACGGCGATCACCCGGTCGGCGTCGCCGTCGAAGGCCAGCCCCAGGTCGGCCCCTTCCCGCCGCACCGCCTCGGCCAGGGCCTGGGGGGCCGTCGACCCGCAGCCCACGTTGATGTTGGTCCCGTCGGGCGCGTCGTTGATCACGGTGACCCGGGCCCCCAGCGCCCGCCAGGCCGCGGGCGCCCACGGCGTAGCCGCCCCGTGGGCACAGTCCAGCACCACCCGGAGCCCGTCGAAGCGGGTCCCGGCGGCCCGGCCCAGGTGCTCCAGATAGCGGTCCCCCGCCTCCGGGGCCTCTTGCCGGCGACCCACGGCGCCCCCGACCGGCGGGACGAACCCGGCCGCCCCCGCCGGTTCCAGGACCAGGCCCTCCACCGCCTCTTCCAGCTCGTCGGGCAGCTTCCGCCCCTGGGGATCGAAGAACTTGATCCCGTTGTACTCGGGCGGGTTGTGGCTGGCCGAGATCACCGCGCCGCCCGTCGCCCCCAGGGCGCCCGTCAAATGGGAGACACCGGGCGTCGTCATGACCCCCAGGGGCACCACCATCGCGCCGGCCGACATCAGGCCCGCCGCCAGCGCCGCCTCCAGGAGCTCCCCGGACGCCCGGGTGTCGCGTCCCAGCACCACCCGGGGCGGGCCGCCCCATCGCTCGGCCAGCACCCGGGCCGCCGCCCGGCCCAGGTCCAAGGCCAGCTCCGCCGTCAGCTCCGTGTTGGCCACACCGCGGACGCCGTCGGTTCCAAACAAGCGTGCCATCCCGGTCCTCCCATCTCGCCTTCTTGCGGCTTTGGCTCAGCGGCCGCTCGCCCCGGACCCGGCACCGGAGGGCCCTTCGGCTGAGCCCTGGGTGGACCCCTCCGCCGCCCCGCCGCCATTGCCGCCCGGGCCGGCGCTGCCCTCCGGGGTGCCGGTTCCACCGCCCCCGTCGCCCTGGGCGGGGCGGATCTCCACGGTGACCCGCACCGCCCGCGGGCCGCCCGCCAGGACGATGCCCTCCGGCACGGCCAACGGCACCTCCCGGGTAACCGTCTCGTCCAGGCCGCCGATGTCCACCGGTTCGGTCTGGAGGAACTCCAGGTCCTGCAGCAGCCGTTCCTCCCGGGCCCGCACCGTGACCTCGGCCGGTTCGATGGTGATGTTCCCGATCTCGAACCCCTCGGCCGGCGTCCCCGCCAGGCGCGCCTGCACCGGCACCGTCTTGCGCGGCATGAAGACCACGGGCACCGTGACCTGGACCGTCAGGGGCTCCAGGACCAGGGCCTGGGGATAGGCCGCCTCCACCGGGCGGCCCGAGGCGTCCACCGGGACCAGGGTGACCGAGTGGGCGATGGTGCTCTGGATGCCGCCCACCGGCACCGACGCCACCACCCGGGCCACCCGTTCCACCAGGCTGCGGGCGCCGCTGACGGTCACCTGTTCCACCGAGACCGCCGGGTTCTCGATGATATAATCCGGCGCCGGTTCCCCGTTTAGCTGCAGTTCGACGGGGACGGTCTTCTCCATGCGCTGTTCGATCCGCACCGTCACGTACTGGGGGCTGACCCGCACGACCCGCAGGCGGCCGCGGGCGGGGATCACCGTCACCGGCCGGGTCGCCTCCCCCGGTCCCACCCCGCTGACGTCCACCGTCACCCGGGCGTCGCGCCCGCTCAGGTCCTCCAGGAACTCCTGGGGCCCGCTCAGGGTGACGTCCACGGCGTGGGGTTCGAGGGAGAGGACGGCCAGCCCGGGGTCCAGGCCCTCGGGCACCACCTCGACATCGTACACCGTCCGCGCCTGGTCGGGGTTCTGGCTGCTCATCACGCCGAACCACAGGATGATGGCCAGGATGACGGACAGGATCTTGAGCCGGGTCTCGTTCTCGAACAGCCGCTCCATCAGGACGACCCCCGCATCCAGGGCAGCAGCGACGGCGTCTCCTCCGGCGCCAGCAAGGACGTCAACAGCTCCTTCAGCGTCGCCTCATCCAGGTTGCGGATCAGCTTGCCGCCCTGGGCCAGGGAGACGCGGCCCGTCTCCTCCGACACCACGATGGCCACGGCGTCGGAGTGCTCGCTGATCCCGAGGGCCGCCCGGTGGCGGCTGCCCAGCTCGGGCCCGGGCCCCGCCTCCTCCGTCAGCGGCAGGAAGGTGCCGGCGGCCATCACCCGGTTGCCGCGGATGATCACCGCCCCGTCGTGCAGCGGCGTGTTGGGGATGAACACGTTGACCAGGAAGGGCGCAGAGACGATCCCGTCGATGATGATCCCCGTCTCGATGATCTCGTTCAGCCCCGTCTCCCGCTCCACGACGATGATGGCGCCGACCTTGTTGCGGGACAGCTGCTCGACCGCCCGCACCACCTCGTCGATCATCCGGGCCACGTCCTGCTGGGGCAGGGCGAAGAGGGGCCGGGCGAAGAAGCGGCCGCGGCCCAGCTGTTCCAGGGCGCGGCGCAACTCGGGCTGGAACACGATGGGCAGGGCGACGATCAGGGCCAGCTGGGCCTGGCGCAGCAACCAGTGGATGGTGTCCAGCCGCAGCCAGCCGCTGATGCTGGTGAAGACGACCAGCACCAGGATGCCGCTCAAGATGGGCACGGCCCGCGTCCCGCGGATCAAGAGGAAGAACCGGTAGAACAGGTAGGCGACCAGGGCGATGTCCACCAGGGAGATGAGCCAGTCGACCCAGGTCATCGTGAACAGGAACGCGGGCAGCGGCACCTCGGGCCTCCCTCCCGGGGCTGCCGCGGGCGCGGCAGCCGGCGCTCACCCCGGCCGGTTCCGCCCCGGCCGGACCGGACGGATTCCAGGGCGCGAGCCTGGTGGAACCGGCCCCGCGGCCACGGGCCCGCCGGCAGCGCGGCGAGCCGGTGCCTAGCCGGTGGCCGGCTCGGGCCGGATGTAATAGGCGAGGCTCTGCAGTTCCAGCGTCAGGTCGATGTTCTGCACCACCACGCCCGGCGGCACCTGCAGGGTCACCGGGGCGAAGTTCAGGATCGCCTCGACCCCCGCGGCCACCAGCCGCCGGGCCACCCCTTGGGCGGCCGGCGCCGGCACGGCGATCACCGCCAGCCGGATCCCCTCCCGGCGGATCACCGCCTCCATGGCGTCGGCGGGCTGGATCTCCAGGCCCTCGATGCGCTCCCCGATGCGGGCGGGGTCGCTGTCGAAGACGGCGACGATCCGCACGTCCCGGTGGCGCGTGCGGTTGTACCGCGCCAGGGCCGTGCCCAGGTGGCCGGCGCCCACCAGGGCGATGGGGACCTCCCGGTCCAAGCCCAGGATATGCCGCAACCGGTCCGCCAGGACATCGATGCGGTATCCCACGCCCCGGGTGCCGAAGGCGCCGAAGTAGGCCAGGTCCTTGCGGATCTGTTCCGAGGAGTAGCCGGTGCGGGCGGCCAGGTCGGCGGAGGAGACGATCTCGTGGTCCTCGGCCCGCAGTTCCTCCAGGGCCCGCAGGTAGACGGGAAGCCGCCGGATCGCCACGTCGGGCACCCGCGCCGGTGGCCCGCCGGTCGCCGGCACGGCCTCGCCCGCCGGGCCGGGTTCGTCCGCCGCCCGTTCCGCCTCGGTCGCCGGCCGCCGGCCGGTTGTCCTGCGCTCCCCGTCCCCCGATCGGACCGCCATGCCCGCCTCCCTGCATCCCCGAACCGCCGGCCGGACGCCCGTCCTTCGGGTCCCGGGCCCCGGGCCCGGTGGACCCGGCCCGGCCCCGCTCCCGGCGCCGCCGGGTCAGTGCTTCCGGTCCAGGATGAACCGGGCCAGGGCCCGCAGCTGGGGCTCCATCGGCGCCCCGGCCAGTTCGTCCAGCGCCTCCAGGGCCTCGTGGACGAATTGCTCGGCCCGCCGGCGGGCGTAGTCCAGGCCGCCCGCCGCCTCCACCCAGGCCGTCACCCGCTCGACGGTGGCGTCATCGACCTGCCGCGCCTCAAGGCGCTCCAGCAGCCACGGCTGGGGGTCCTTGGCCAGGGCGAAGAGCACCGGCAGCGTGAGCACGCCGCTGCGCAGGTCGGTCCCCCGCGGTTTGCCCAGTTCCTCCGGGTCGCCCGTCAGGTCGAGGATGTCGTCGATCACCTGGAAGCCCATGCCGATGCCGTAGCCGTAGCGGCGCAAGGCCTCGACCTGGCGGTCGGAGGCGCCGCCCATCAGGCCGCCCATCAGGCAGCAGTGGCTGATGAAGTGGGCCGTCTTCTTGAAGATCCGGCGGTAGTAGCCCTCTTCCCCGGTGCTGGGGTCGAAGAGCTGGGCCTGCTGCTCGATCTCGCCGGTGGACATCTCGTAGACGGCCTCGGCCATCACCCGCACGACCCGGTTGTCGCCGTCGGCGGCCAGCAGCGAGAAGGCCCGGGCGAAGAGGAAGTCGCCCGTCAGGACCGCGGTCCCCGTCCCCCACCGCACGTTGACCGTGGGCAGGCCGCGGCGCGCCGTGGCCCCGTCGACGATGTCGTCGTGGACCAGGGTCGCCATGTGGATCAGCTCCACGGCCGCGGCGACCGGCAGCAGCCGGTCCCGGTCGTAGTGGAAGTTGCGTGCGGTCAGGAGCAGGAGGGCGGGCCGCAAACGCTTGCCGCCGCCACGCTGAAGGTAGGTGGCCAGCTCCACGATGTGGGGATCGGGACCGTCCAGCGCCCGCCGGATCGCCACCTCGACCCCGGCCAGGTCGTGGCGGATCGGTTCGAAGACCGCTCCCGCCGACACGGTCACCGACGCTTGCCCTTCGCCTGCCATGCATCTTCCCCCGGCACACCCGCGGCGCCTGCGGCGCTCCCCGGGGCAGGAAATTTCGTCAACACGCGGGACATGATTCATTTTACCCTTCCTGGTACCGGGCCGCCAGCGCCTGGAGCCGCCGGATCCGGTGCCCCACGGCGGACTTGGAGAGGGGTGGATCCAGCATCTGGCCCAGGTCCCGCAGGCTGGCGGAGGGGTGCTCGATCCGGGCCCGGGCCACCTCCCTCAAGGAGGGCGGCAGCCCCTCCCAGCCCACTGCCTCCACCAGCCGGCGGATGGCCGCCACTTGGCGCAGGCCGGCGTCCACCGCCTTGCGCAGGTTGGCCGTCTCGGCGTTGACCAGGCGGTTGACCTGGTTCCGCACGCCCCGCACCACCCGGTGGTTCTCCAGGGCCAGGACGGCCTGGTGGGCCCCCAGCCGGCCGAGGAACTCGGCGATCTGGTCGGCCTCCTTGAGATAGAGCCCCACCCGGCCGCGGCGCCGGGCCCGTCCCGGCCGCAGGCCCCAGCGCCGCAGCTCCGCCGCCACCTGCCGGGCCACGGTCACCCCAGGCACGACCACCTCCGCGTGGTAGCCGTGCCCGGGCCCGCTGACGCTGCCGGCGCCCAGGAAGAGGCCGCGCAGGAAGGCCTCCCGGTCCGCCCGCCGCCGGGGCCGCTCCCCCGCCGCGGGGTCGGGCAGCCCCTCAAGGACCCAGGGCCGGCCGGCGCTGCGGCCCGCATCGGTGGAAGCGGTAGCCGAAGCCTCGCTGGCGCCGCCTGTGCCGCCGGGGCCGCCGGTGCCGCCGGTGTCGCGGCCATCGCCGGCCTCGCCGGGCGCCTCGTCCAGCCACAGCTCGTAGACGTTGCCCCGCCCCAGCCGGCCCCGGCGGTCCACCACCAGCCGCGGGCGGACGCCGTACCGGGCCCGCACCAGCCGCACCAGGAGGCGGGCCGTGGCGGCGCTCTCGGTGCGCCAGCGCCAGGCGCCGCCGGCCACCGGGGCCCCGCAGCCCAGGCAGAGCCCGGCCAGCTCCCAGGCCAGGGCCCCGGCATCGGCCGGCCAGAGGCGGGCCAGTTCGTCCTTCACCTGGCCCGAGAAGGTCTCCCGGATCAACGGCATCCCTCCCGGCCGCCAGCCCGGGGGCCTCAGGCGTCGCGGGCCACCCGGGCCGGTTCGTCCGCGCCCGTCTCCTCGCGCCAGAGGCGCTCGCCCAGGAGGAAGAAGTCCAGCCGCCGGCGGGGGTTCACCCGGGGGCGCGCCGCCAGCAGCACCCGCAAAAGGGCCCGGGCCAGCCGCTGGGGATCGTGGCGGACCAGGTCGTCGCCCGCCAGGAGGCGCGCCGTGTGGACCTGCAGGCCCATCTGCCGCAGCCGCTCCCGGTCCAGCCGGACGACCTCCTGGCCCTGCTGCCGGTACCGCTCCAAAAGCGCCGCCGGCGGCTGCTGGACGTTGACCAGGACGTGGTGGAACAGGCCGGGGCCCACGGCGTCGATCAGGGCCCGGGCGTGGTCGGCGGCGGTGTAGCCCGTGGTCTCGCCCGGCTGGGTCATGGCGTTGATCACCAGCACCTTGACCGCCCGGGAGCGGCGCAGCGCGTCGCGGATCCCGGGGATGAGGAGGTTCGGCAGGATGCTGGTGTACAGGCTCCCCGGCCCCAGGACGATCAGGTCCGCGCCTTCGATGGCCTCCACGGCCGCCGGCGGCGGCTCCGCCCCCGGGGGTTCCAGCCACACCTTCTCGATGGGCACGGCATCGGCGGCGATGGCCGACTCCCCGCGCACGATCCGGCCGTCGGCCATGCGGGCCACCAGGGTGACGGGCGTCAGGGTCGACGGCAGCACCTGCCCGCGCACGGCCAGCACCTTGCTGGACTCGTAGACCGCCTGTTCGAAGTCGCCCAGCAGTTCCGCCAGGGCTCCGATGAACAGGTTGCCCAGGCTGTGACCGGCCAGGGTCCCCTGGGTGAAGCGATGCTGGAAAAGCTGGGCCATCAGCGGCTCGGCGTCGGCCAGGGCGACCAGGCAGTTGCGGATGTCGCCGGGCGGCAGGATGCCCAGCTCGCCCCGCAAGCGCCCGGAGCTGCCGCCGTCATCGGCCACGGTGACGATGGCGGTGACGTTGCCGGTGTACTCCTTGAGCCCGCGCAACAGGACCGACAGGCCGGTTCCACCGCCGATGGCCACGACCCGGGGCCCCCGGTTGAGCCGCCGGCGCAGGACCAAGCGGTCCATGGCGCCGCCGTTGGCGCCGCCCGCCGGGGTCAGCAGCTCGGCCACCACCCGCAGGACGCGGTAGGTGGCGGCCATGGCCAGCAGGGCGCCGGCCACCATGACCAGCACCCCCGGCCACGGTCCGGGGACGAACCGGCCCGTGACTGCCTCCAGCTGGCGGCGCAACCACCCCTCGGCCGCCGCCCAGAGGTCGGCGCCGGCGGCCATGGCCCCGCCCAGGGCGACCAGGTAGAGGCCCGCGGCGAAGACCACCAGCCATCGCTTGATGCGCAGGCCCGGCAGGAGCCAGTATGCCAGCTTCATCCATCATCCTCGCTTCCCCTGGGCCCGCTCCGCCAGGGAGCGCTCCACGTCCCGATGTTCCACCAGCACCCGGTGCCCCTGGTTGCGCAGGTGGGCCGCCAGGGCTTCGGCGATCACCACCGAGCGGTGCTGGCCGCCGGTGCAGCCCACGGCCACGGTGAGCTGGGTCTTGCCCTCGTTGATGTACTGGGGCAACAGGAAGTCCAGCAGCTCCTGCAGCTGCTCGAGCAGCCGGCGCGCGCTGGGCCAGCGCAGCACGTACTCCCGCACCCGGTCGTCCAGGCCCGTCATGGGCTGCAGGTCGGGGACGTAGTGGGGGTTGGGCAGGAAGCGGACGTCGAAGACCAGGTCCGCGTCCGCCGGCAACCCGTAGCGGAAGCCGAAGCTCACCACGTGGGCGATCAGCCGCGGCGTCTCCGGCCCGCCCCACAGGTCGGCGATGCGCTCCCGCAGCTGCCGGGGCGTCACCTCGCTAGTATCCAGGATCACGTGGGCCCGGCCCCGCAGGGCACCCAGGCGCTGGCGCTCGGCCCGGATGCCCTCCAGCAGCCGCCCCTGGGGAGCCAGGGGGTGGCGCCGCCGGGTCTCCTTGAAACGCTTGACCAGCGCTTCGTCGGACGCCTCCAGGAACACGATCCGGTAGAACACGCCGGCCTTGTCCAGCTCCTGCAGGGCTTCCACGGCCTGGTCGAACCAGTCCCCCCCGCGCACGTCCATGACCACGGCGACCCGGCGCACCGGGCTGTCGGGCTGGCGGCACAGGGCGGCGAAGGGCGCCAGGAGGGCGGGGGGCAGGTTGTCGACGCAGAAGAACCCCAGGTCTTCCAGGGCGTGGATGGCCTGGGTCTTGCCGGCTCCCGACAGGCCGGTCACCACCACCAGCTGCAGGTCACGGCCGGCCCCGGTGCCGCCCTGGGCCTCCGCTTTGGCCTCGGGCGCCGGCGCCGGCGTCCCGTCGCGGGTCCGCCCCTCGCCGGCGTTGGCGGCCGTGTCTCCCGGCTGGGCCGCGGGCGCGCCCACGGCCGGCAGCGGGGATCCCTCCATGCCCCTCACCTCCTTGCCCGGGTCCGGCGGGCCGCGCCGGGCGCCGGCGGCTCCCGGCGCCGGCGGCCCAGCGGGTGCCCGCTCCCCGTCCCGAGCGAGCCCAGCGGCGGTCGAGCCCCGAATGGATGGTTTGGGCTCCGATACCCGGCCTGGGCTCCGATGCCCTGGGATCATTTATCCTTCAAATCTTCCGCCGGGAAAAGGAACGTTCCTCCTGCGCCTCCGGCCTCCCACCGCGGCGGGTGCCGGTGCCGGGTGCTGTCGGGGTGGGTGGCGCCCGGCGGGCTTCCCCCGGGCCTGCGGCGGGCGCGGCGGGCGCTGGTTCCGGGCGCTGCAGGATCGCCATCACCAGCCGGTGATCGGAGGCGGCGTGATCCAGCACGGCCCGCGCCCGCACCCGCCAGCCCGCCACCCAGATCAGGTCGATGGCCGCCCCCCTTGCGGCCGCCGGTTCCACCCCCACCCAGCGGGGCCGGCCCGCCTCCCCGCCGGTGGCCGGATAGGTCGGCGGGATCCGTCCGGCGCCGGCCAGCGCACAGGTCAGCACCTGCCGCAGCGGCGCCAGCTCGGGGGCATCCGCGGGGGTGTTGAAATCGCCCACCAGCACCACCGGCCCCGCCCGGCGCAAGCGGGCCGCCCGCTCCGCCAGGGCCCGGGCCTGGGCCGCCCGCTCCGCGGCGGAGAGCCCCAGGTGGGTGACCCCGAGCCAGGCCGGTTCGTCCCGGCCGTCCGGCGCGGCCACCTGGAGCCAGAGGCAGGCACGGGGCTCGCCCCGGGAGGGAAGCCGCTGGGGATCGACCCGGAGGACGGTCCCCCGGGCCCCCGGCTTGGGCTCGGTCCCGGTCGCCGGCGGTCCGAGCCAGGCCAGTCCATAGGGCCCGCCCCACTGCACGGTGGCGTGGAAGAACCAGGGCCGGCCCAGGGCCGACCCCAGCCACGCCGCCTGGTGGATGCCCCCGCTGCGCCGCCGGCCGCCGTCCACCTCCTGCAGGCCGACCCAGTGGGGATCAGCCTGCTCGAGCACGCGGCGGATCCCCTCCAGGTCGACCCGGCCGTCCAGGCCCCGGCCGTGGCGGATGTTCCAGGTGGCGACGCGCCACCCCCCGTCCAGCCGCTGCGCCAGGTCCCTGCACCTCCCCGCCGGCCAGCGGGCCCGGGGCTTCCCGCCCGGGTCCCTAGCCCGCGGCGGTACCGTCCCCTCCGTCCTCCCGGCGCGGCCGCGCCGCCCGGTGCCAGCCCCGTTCCATCAAGACGCCGGCCATGTAGGCCAAGAGGATCGTCGGGATCAGCAGCCCGGCGAAGTTGGTCCAGAAGATCCCCACCGCCAGCAGCACCGCGCACACCGTCAGGGCGGTGCGCATCTCGCCGCGCACCCCCCAGGAGATCCCGAGGGCGATGGTGGCGATGCTGATGAGGATCTTCCCGATCAGCAGAAGGATGTCCAGGATGTCCATCCCCGGCCTCCTTCCCCGTGCGGCCTGGTCAGGCCCTGCGCGGCCCTGACGGGCTGCGCTGCCCGCCGGCGCCGGCGGGCCCGCGGCCCGCGCTGGGCCTCGTGGTCCCATTTTGCCTTATCCCGTGTCCTCCGCCATCTCCGGCACGGGATGGGGCGGCCTGCGACCCTGGAGCACGGCGGCGCAGTTCTCGGCCGCCAGCCGGGCCATGCGCCAGCGGGCGCGGCCGGTGGCGCTGCCGACGTGGGGTAGGGCGATCACGTTGGGCAGCTGCAGCAGCGGGTGGTCGGGAGGAACCGGCTCCCGGTCGTAGACGTCCAGCCCCGCCATGGCCGGCCGCCCCCGGCGCAGCGCCTCCACCAGGGCCGCCTCGTCGACCACGCCGCCCCGCGCCGTGTTGACCAGGATGGCGCCCGGCTTCATCAGGGCCAGCCGGCGCCCGTCGATCAGATGCCGGGTTTCCGCCGTCAGGGGCACGTGGAGGCTGACCACATCGGCCTCGGCCAGCAGCTCGTCCAGCCCCCGGTACTGGGCCCCCAGCTCCGCCTCGGCCTCCGCATCCCGGCGGCGGCTGAAGTACAGGATGCGCATCCCGAAGGCGCGGGCCCGCCGGGCCACCGCCCGGCCGATCCGGCCCAGGCCGACGATGCCCAGGGTGGCGCCGTCCAGCTCAAGGCCAAGCCATTGCAGGGGGTGCCAGGTGGTCCAGCGGCCGGCCCGCAGGTCCGCCTCCGCCTGGGGCAACCGCCGGGCGCAGGCCAGGATCAGGGCGAAGGCCAGGTCGGCGGTGGCCTCGGTGAGCACGCCCGGCGTGTGGGTGACCAGGATGCCCCGGCGCCGCGCCGCCGCCACGTCCACGTTGTCATAGCCCACGGCGCAGTTGCTCACCACCCGCAGGCGCGGCGCGCGGGCCAGCAGCCCATCGTCAATGCGGTCGGTGACCATGGTGATCACCCCATCGACCTCGGCCAGCCGGCGGGCCAGCTCCTCCCGCGGCGGCGGGAGGAACTCGGGCCACACCACCACCTCCGCCCACCCTTCCAGGGGAGCCAGGCTGCCGTCGGGGACCTGGCGGGTGACGAAGACCCGCGGGCGCTGGTGCACGGCGATCCCTCCTCGCTGGGGCGAAGACGGGGCGCGGTCTTGAGGGGCGCGGCCTTCACCGGCGGCGTCCGTTGGCACGGCCTTCACCGGCGGCGCGGCCTGCGCGGCGCGGCGTCCGCTGGTACGGCGTCCGCGGCACGGCCTTGGCAGCCGTGGGCGCCGGCGACCCCTCGTTGCCAGGGCTCCCGCCCCGCCAGGGGCCCGAAGCCCGCCGCAGGAACCCCGGCCCGCCCCCGTCCCGGGATGGTCCCGGCGGGCCCTGGGTATGGTGGAACGACGCCCGCTCAAAAACCCGCGTGAACAAAAACCCGCGTGAAAAAGAACGCAGAAGAACGGAACCCGCCGGTACCCGGGCCCCGGCCCCTTCTCTGCTACGGCATCGGACCGCCCGTTCCTTGCACCCTTGCGGAAGAACCGGCCCGCCGCGCCGCCCCACTCGACGCCGCGCAGAACCAATCCAAGCCGCACCGAGCCGCTTCATGCCGCCCCCACCCGCTTTTGCTGCCACGAACCGCTCCAGGCTGCTGGGAAGAGCGCGTCAGCCCCACAGAAAAGCCCGGCTCCCCGCCGCAAAAGCGGCTTCCGCCTCGGATGGGACCCGAACTATAATGGGCAAGGCATCGAGGCCCGTTCAGGGAGCCGCAACCGGCCGCCGGACAGGCCCGCTGCCGCCGGATCGCCCCGGGGTCGCCGCCCGGGCGCCGGCGGCGGTGCCGGCCGCCAACGGTGAGGTGGTTCGTCCCGGAGAGAGCGCCCGGCCAAAGGGGGGATCCAGCCGTGCAGGCCGCCGAGTGGGCCCGCGACATCAGCGACATCCTCCACGGCGAGGACGAACAGGGCGCCCTGGAACGGCTGGCCCGGTTGCAGCCCTTCGACCGGGCGGAGGTCCTGACCCAACTGGAGCCGGCAGACCGCCTGCGGCTGGTCCGCAGCATGCCGGTGCCGCTGGCCGCCGAGACCCTGGAATACCTGGAGCCGGAAGCCCAGTACCGGATCCTCGACCACCTGGACGAATCCCTGGCGGCGGCCCTTTTGCGGGAGATGTCCAGCGACACGGTGGTCGACCTGCTGCTCGCCCTCCACCCCCTCCAGGCGGCGCGGCTGAAGGCGTGGCTGCCCGACGCCTACCGGGAGCGCATCGACACCCTGATGACCTTCCCGGAGAACACGGCGGGCAGCCTGGCAACCATCGAGTACATCGCCGCCCGGGAAGGCTGGACCGTCCAGCAGGCCCTGGACCACGTGCGCAAGGTGGGACACGACGCCGAGGTGGTGTCCTACGTCTACGTGGTGGACGCCCGGGGGCGGCTGGTGCGGGTCGCCTCCCTGCGCGAGCTGATCCTGGCCGATCCCCAGGCGCCCCTGGCCGCCGTCGGGCGGGACCAGGTCATCGCCGTGCGCGCCAGCGCCGACCGGGAGGAGGCGGCGCGGCTCCTGACCAACTATGACTTCGTCGCCCTGCCCGTGGTCGACGACCAGAACCGGCTCCTGGGCATCATCACCATCGACGACATCGTGGACGTGATCCACCGGGAGGCCACCGAGGACATCCAGCGCCTGGGCGGCAGCGTCCCCCTGGCGGAGTCGTACTTCAAGACGCCGGTGCCGGTGCTGTTCCGCAAGCGGGTGGGGTGGTTGCTCACCCTGTTCCTGGCCGAAGCCTACACCAGCACGGTCCTCCATCATTTCGAGGGCGTCCTCGCCCGGGTGGTGGGACTGACCTTTTTCATCCCCCTGCTGATCGGCACCGGGGGCAACACCGGCAGCCAGACGGTGGCCACCCTGGTGCGGGCCCTGGCGGTGGGCGAGGTGACCTTCCGGGACATGTTGCGGGTCCTGGCCCGGGAGGTGGCCACGGGGGCCCTGCTGGGCGCCGTGATGGCCGGCGCCGCCCTGGTCCGCGCCTACATGCTGGGCGTGGGGAACCCCTTGGGGCCGGTGGTGGCGGTGACGGCGTTGTTCATCGTCGTCTGGGCGTCCATGGTGTCGGCGGTGCTGCCCCTCCTGCTCCACCGCCTGCGGGTCGACCCGGCGGTGGTGTCGGGCCCCTTCATCACCACCCTGGTCGACGGTACGGGCCTGTTCATCTACTTTTCCGTCGCCCGGGCCCTGCTCGATCTCTGACGACGCCGCGGCGGTCGCGGACCGGGGCGCGCCGGTGGGTTCGGGAACGCCGGCGGGTGACGGGGTGCGCCGGCGGGAACCACCCTTAGCGTGCGGAGCGAATGCGGCCATGCACCATCGCCACACCACACCCCATCCCGGCGGGACGAACCGGCCCCGGCCGCCCGCGATCCCCGGCCTCCCGGCGGCCCCCGGTGCAGTCCCGGCCTCTGGCCAAGGGGCGGTTTCCGGGTTGCCGGGTGCGCCGGCCCTCGCTGGCCGCCCCCGGGTCCCCGGGGCCATCCTTCTCGCCGGCCACGTGACCGGCGCCCTCCCCCTCCGCCTGGCGGGGGCCCGGCCCAAAGGCGCGGCCCCCCTGCCCGCCGCAACTCCCCTGGGGCTCGGCCTGGCCGTGGCCGTCCGTCCCTGGCGCATGCCGCCCGGGTCCGGCCCCTGGCCGGCCGCAGGACGACCGGCCCCCGGTTTCCCCGCCGACCCGCTGCAAGGTCGGCTGGCCCGGGGCCTGGTCGCCGCCCTTCACGGAGGTCCCCTGCTCCCGCCCCTGGTCCTGGCCCGGGATGCCGCCTTGGAGCTGGGCGCCTGGCCGCGGGCGGCCGCCATGGCCCTAGGCGGCTTGCGCTGGGCCGGCCCGCCGCCGGGATGGGAGGTGTTGGGTCCCGCTTCGGCCCCGGAGGACGCGGGAGAGGGTGCCCCGCCCGCCGGGGATGGCGGGTGGCCGACCCCCGCGGCCGCCGCCCGGGCCGCCGCCTTTGCCGCCCTGCCGCCGGACTGGCTCGCCCCCCTGGCCCGGGGCCTGTTGCTGGTGGCTTCCGGTGACATCGCCGCCCGCGGAGCCTGGCCCCCACCCCCCGAGTGGGAGTGGGCTGCCCGGTGGAACCGCAGCAGCGATGGGGCCCTGGCCCGCGCCCTGGACCGGGAGGCCCGCTGGCTGGCCTGCTGGCGGCAACGGCTGCCGGTGGACCTGCCCGTGGACCCGCGCCCCCGCCGCCGGCCGGCAGCGGAGGAAGGGCGCGTAGCGGGGGACGGGAGCGCAGCGGGGGACGGGCGGGATGAAGCCGGCCTCGCCGGTACCCCAGCTGCCACCGCGGGGATCGTCGTCGCCCGGGCGGCGCCGGGCGGGGCGGGCCCTGGGGGCGGACGGGGAGCCGCCGCGGCGGGCGATGATGCCGGCCCGAGCCTGGCTGCGCTACTGCGGGAGGCGGCCGCGGGGTGCCGGTTCCTCCGGGAAGAGGGGCTGGTGCCGGCGGAGGTGGCCGGTGCGTGGATCCAACTGGAGACCCACCTCCGGGACCTGGGATGGGATCCCGAAGGGGCCGGTGCCCCGCCCCTCTGGCCCGCCTGGCACGTGGGGTGGCCGGTCTGGGCGCTGTGGCTCGAGCCGGCCGGCGCGGGAGACGGGGCCGGCACCCGGCGGGTCGCGGCCGAACTGGTCCGCCGGGGCTGGCGGGTGACCCGGCTCCACCCGGTGGTGGTGGGCGCCCACCTGCGGTTGGACGTCCCGGGGCCCCAGCCGCGGCCGGCCGCGGGAGACGACCCGCCCCCGGGGTAGGCGCCTCGGCGGAAAAGAGTGGCCGGCCAGCCGGCGAGAAGGATCGGCGCGTCCGCAGCCGAAGGCCTGCACGGATCCGGTCCCGCCGGCAGGCCGCCGAGGTGGCCGTGCGGGCCGCCGGGCCGGGCGGCAGGGGTTGGCCGGGAGAGGACGGCCGGAGGGGGCGGCCGGAAGGCAGCTGGCCCGAGGGGAAGGAAGGGAAGGACGGTCGAGGATGACCCAGACAGGAGAAGCGCCCAACCTGGCGGTGGCCCGGGCCGCCCTGCGGCTGGCCACGTCGGCCAGCCGGACCGACGAGGCCCGCATCAAGGACGAACTGGCCCGCCACGGCATCCGGGGCGTGGCCGTGGACTTCGGGGGACCCTACGTGGAGTCCATCGGCAGCATGGTCCAGCGGGCCATCGTCGCCGCCCGCCGGGAAGGGGTGATCGCCCCCATCCACCCCCACGAGGGGGCCGTGGCCGGGGCGGCCCGGGAAGCGCTGGCCCAGCTGGCGGGGCGGGCCCTGGGGTTCAACGTGGGCGGCAAGGTGGCCATCGCCCGCCTGGGCGAGCACCTGGCCTGCGCGGTCTTCGTCGGCGTGGGGCTGGTCCACCTGGACGACGTGGCCGTGGGCCTGGCCCACCGGGCGGTGCCCGACGTGACAGCCCGGGACTGACGGCCGGCGGCCTGCAGCGGCTCCACCCGGCCCCCGGCCCCCAGCCCCGCGGAGCGCGGGGCGGCCTGCGCCACCGCGCCCGCCGCTCCGCCGCCGCGCCCGCGGAATCTTCTTTGGCAACCTTCGGGGTCTTCCGTGACCTTCGTGGTCGTCCGCGGGCCGTGGTGCGGTGGTGTGAGCGTACCGCCGCCGCTCCCGGCACCTGGCCCGGGATCCGCCCATCCAGGACTGCAAGGTCTTGCCGGCGCGCCAGGACCGTTGTATATTCCCCATTAACAACCGGGCAGGCCGCCCCGGCGGCAGGCTGCAGCGCCGGTTCACCCCGGCAGGGCAGGGCGCCGGTTCGTCCGGTTCGGCCGTTTCGACTGGTTCGACCGGAGACGACCCCTGGCGCCGGTCCCCCGGGCGGGATCGCCCCAGCAGGACACCGGCAGGGTGAAGGACGGTAGGCAAGGGGGCCGATCCCGCACCGCGGGCTGCACCCCGGCGGGCAAGGGCCTCCCGGGCGTATCCCCAAAACCCATCGGCAACCGCTGCGTAGAACGGTAGGACGGTAGGGGCGGACTCCTCCCGCCACCACCCGGTGGCTTTTTCGTTTCTGCGCACGGGCCGGGCAAGGAGGGAGCGATGGTGCGTGGGATCCGGGGCGCCGTCGTCGCCGAGGACAACAGTCCCGAGGCGATCCGTCACGCCACCCGGGAGCTGTTGCAGGCCATGGTTGCACTGAATGAAGCTTCAGTCGATGATATTGTTGCCGTATTCTTCACGGTGACCCGGGACCTGGACCGGGCCTTCCCCGCATCCGCCGTGCGGGAGCTGGGCTGGACCCACGTCCCGCTGCTGGACGCCATGGCGCCGCCGGTGGAGGACGACCTGCCCCGGTGCATCCGGGCGCTGGTCCTGGTCAACACCGACCGGTCGCCGGCCGAGATCCGCCACGTCTACCTGGGCCAGGCCCGCTGCCTGCGGCCCGACCTGGCCGCCTGGCAATCCAACGGGACCTTGGCCGGCATGGCCGTCGCCCAGGCCCTGGCGGGAGGGAACCGAGGGTGATCGTCATCATGCATCCCCATGCAACGCCCGACGACGTCGAGCAGGTCCAGGAGCGCCTCCGCCAGGCGGGGCTGCGGCCCTACGTGGCCCGGGGCGACGAGCGGGTGGTGATCCACGGGCACGGTGACCCGCGGGCCCTGGACGGCCAGCAGGTCCAGACGCTGCGCGGGGTCGAGCGGGTGGTGACCGTCAGCCGGCCCTACAAGCTGGCGAGCCGGGAGTTCCGTCCCGAGCCGACGGTGGTCACCGCCGGCGGGGTCCCCTTTGGCGGCGACGCCATCCCCATCATCGCCGGCCCCTGCTCGGTGGAGAGCGAGGCCGGCATCCTGGAGATCGCCGGGTTCCTCCGGCGGGTGGGTGGCGCGGCCCTGCGGGGCGGCGCCTTCAAACCCCGCACCTCCCCCTACAGCTTCCAGGGCCTGGGTGAAGAGGGCCTGCGGCTGCTGCGCCGCGCCCGGGAGGCGACCGGGCTGCCCGTGGTCACCGAGGTGATGGCGCCCGAACAGGTGGAACAGGTGGCGGCCTACGCCGACGTGCTGCAGATCGGCGCCCGGAACATGCAGAACTTCCCCTTGCTGCAGGCGGTGGGGCGGACCCGCAAGCCGGTCCTGCTCAAGCGCGGCTTCATGGCCACGGTGGAAGAGTGGCTCCTCGCCGCGGAGTACATCCTGGCCGAAGGCAACCCCCACGTGATCCTGTGCGAGCGGGGCATCCGGACCTTCGAGACCTCGACCCGCAACACCCTGGACCTGAACGCCGTGGCGGTGGCCAAGACCCTGACCCACCTGCCGGTGATCGTCGACCCCAGCCACGGCACCGGCCACCGCGAGTACGTGATCCCCATGGCCCGGGCCGCCATCGCCGCCGGCGCCGACGGGTTGATCGTGGAGGTCCACCCGCGGCCGGATCAGGCCCTTTCCGACGGAGCCCAGAGCCTGGACTTCGCCCAGTTCGAGCAGCTGGTCGCCCAGGTGGAGGCGGTGGCCCAGGCCCTGGGCCGCCACCTCTTCCGCCACGGGGACGAACGCGGCCACCAGGCCGCCCCCCAGCGGGCCGGCGGCACCGCAGCCGCCGACGCCGTCGCCCCGGGCGGGCGCTTCCGCCGGGAGGAGCTCCACGAGGGGGATCGAAGCCGGGCGGCCGAGCGGTCCCACCCGGCCGCGATGGCGGCCCCGGCGGCGCCGGGGCCGCGGCGGGCCGCCGCGGGTGGAGGCAACTAAGCGGTGACCCCAGCGGCCGCGGATGTCCCCGGATCCTTTTCCCCGGCCGGTGCGGGCGAGGGCGGCGCCGGGGCGGCGGGGGGCCAGCCCTCGGGGGGCGGCGGCGGGGAGGACGACGGCTTCGCCCGCACCGGCCTGGCGGCCTGGCGCCGGCGCACCCTGGCGGTGGTCGGTTTGGGCCAGATCGGCGGCTCCCTGGCCGCGGCCGCCCGGCCCCTGGCCGGCCGGGTCCTGGGCCTGGATCGGGACCCGGCCGCCGTGGCGTACGCCCGCCGGTCCGGCTGGGTCGACGCCGGTTCGTCCGGCGGCTTCGAGCTGGTGGCCGAAGCCGACGCGGTGGTCCTGGCCGTGCCCATCAGCGCCCTGGAGGACGTCATGGCCGGGATCCGGCCCTACCTGCGACCGGGAACCCTGGTCACCGACACCGCCAGCGTCAAGGCGCCGGTGGTGGCGGCGGCCCGGCGCCTCTTCCCCCACGGCGTCGCCTTTGCCGGCGGCCATCCCATGGCGGGGACGGAGCGCTGGGGCGCGGGGGCTGCCGATCCCGCCTTGTTCCGCGGCCGCACGTGGGTCCTCACCCCGGCCGCGCCCTGGGGGGAGCCGGCGGCGGCGCCCTGGGCGTCCCTGCTGGCCGCCCTGGGCGCCCGGGTCCTTTTCCTCAGCCCTGACGAGCACGACCGCCATGTGGCCCTGACCAGCCACCTGCCCCTGCTGGTGGCAGCCGCCCTGGCCGGAACGGCCCGCCGCGCCGCCGGCGAGTTGCCCCACCTGGCCGATCTGGTGGCGGGGGGCTTCCGGGACACCACCCGGGTCGCCGGGGGCCACCCCCTGCTGGGCCGGGACATGCTGCGGGCCAACTGGACCCAGCTGGCGCCCTGGTTCGAGCTCCTGCGGGAGGAACTGGACCGGCTGGCCCGGCTGGCGGCGTGCCCGGAGGGGCCATCCGGCCACGCCTTAACCGGCCGGTCGCCCGTCGCCACCGCGGGGGACGCCGCCGCGCCCGGCGCGGTTCCCGCCAGCTCCGGCCGGCGGCAGGAGGGCTCCGCAGAAAGGACGGCGGCCGGGGCCGCGCCCGGCCAGCAGCCTGGTCGGGCCGCGGCGCCCGTCCCGGGTCCGGTCCCTGGTCCGGCCGGGCACCCCGCCGGCGACCCGCTGTACCGGTACCTGGAGGGCGCCCGGCGGTTCCGCGCGGCCGTCCTGAAGACCGGCTCCACCCCCGCGCCGGGGGAAGGCGGTGGCCCAGGGGAAGAGAGCGCCCCACCGCCGCACCGCCCGGACGCCGGGTGACGGGCGGCGCCCGCCGTCCATCGGACCGGCAGGCCAACCCGGTTCGCCGGACCGGCCGGGCCGGCCCCCGGCGCCTCCAGGGGCCAGCCGCCGCCACGGGACCGGCGAGGTCCAGCCAGGGGCCTGGCCACCGGCCTGGCGGAGAGGCCGGTCCCATGATCCCTGACCCAGTGCGAGGATCGGTGACCTCCATGGAGCGCGTGACATCCTCCCTGCACCCCGGTTCCGAACCCCACGGCCCGGCCTTGGCCCGGGTTCGGGCGGCGCGGGGCCTGGCCGGAACCCTGGTCGTGGCCGGCGACAAGTCCATCGCCCACCGGGCGGCCATGCTGGCCGCCGCGGCGGGCGGCCGGGTCGTCCTGGAGAATTACGCCCCCGGCCGGGACGCCGCCTCGACGCTGGCCTGCCTCCAGGCCCTGGGCACGGCGGTGAGCCGGCCGGCACCGGGCCGGGTGGTGCTGGATGGTCCCGGGATCGGGGGCTGGCGCCCCCCGGCGTCCCCCCTGGATGCCGGCAACTCGGGCACCACCATTCGGCTTCTCCTGGGCCTCCTGGCGTCCCGCCCCTTTGCCGCCACCCTGACGGGGGATGAATCCTTGCGCCGCCGGCCCATGGGCCGGGTCGTCGAGCCCCTGCGGCGCATGGGGGCGCGGATCACCGGGCGCGACGGCGGCCGGCTGGCCCCCCTCACCGTGCACGGCGGCGCCCTTCAGGCGATCCACCACGACAGCCCCGTGGCCAGCGCCCAGGTCAAGAGCGCCATCCTCCTGGCCGGGCTGTTTGCCGCCGGACGAACCAGCGTGCGCGAGCCCGCCCTCTCCCGGGACCACACGGAGCGGCTTCTGCCCCTCTTCGGCATCCCGGTGGAGCGGGACGGCCTGACGGTAGCCGTGCGGGGCGGCGGGCAGCTCCGGGCGCCCGAACGGCTGGTCATCCCGGGCGATCCCTCGGCCGCGGCCTTCTACCTGGCAGCCGCCGTGCTCTGCCCGGACAGCCGGGTCACCCTGCAGGGGGTGGGGGTCAACCCGACCCGGACCGGTTTCCTCGAGGTGCTGGCGGCCATGGGGGCCCGGCTGCAGGTGGCGGTCCGGGATGGGGCCGGTTCGTCCGGCACGGTGGGCGGCCGCGCCCCCGTCCGCCCCCCCAGCGTCCCCGCCAGCGAACCCTCCACCGCCGGCCTCCCCGGCGAGCCGGTGGCGGACCTGACCGCCGAGACCTCGGCCCTAGAGGCGGTGGAGATCGCCGGCGACCTGATCCCCCGGCTGATCGACGAGATCCCGGTCCTGGCAGTCCTGGCCACCCAGGCCCGGGGGACGACCCGCATCCGCGATGCCGCCGAGCTGCGGGTCAAGGAGACGGACCGCCTGGCCGCCCTGGCCGCCGAGCTCCGCAAGATGGGGGCCCGGGTCACCGAACACCCCGACGGCCTGGACATCGAGGGGCCCACGCCCCTCCAGGGCGCGGTGGTCTCGGCCCGGGGCGACCACCGCATGGCCATGGCCCTGGCGGTGGCGGGCCTGGTGGCGGCCGGCGAGACGGTGATCGTGGACGCGGGCAGCGCCGCCGTCTCGGACCCCGCCTTCTTTGCCAACCTGCGCCGGCTGGGAGCACCCGTCGCGGGGCCCCCCGCAGGACCTGCCGGCGGGCCCGCGGCCGGCCGGCCCGCCAGCGGCTCCCCGGCGAGCCCCCCGCGCGGAACGGTGGCCCCACGCCGGTACCCGGGGAAGGGGGCTGCGGCCGCCCGCGCGGAGGCCAAGGCCCGCCGGCTGGCCGTCCTGGGCCACCCCATCGGCCACAGCCTCTCGCCCGTCATGCAGGCGGCCGCCTTCCGGGCCGCCGGCCTGCCCTGGTCCTACACCGCCTGGGACGTGGCACCCGGGGACCTGGCCGCCGCCCTGGCCCAGGTGCGGTCCGATCCCGCCTGGGCCGGCGTCAACCTGACCATCCCCCATAAGGAGGCCGTCCTGCCCCTGCTGGATCGGGTCGACCCCGCGGCCCGCCGCCTGGGCGCCGTCAACACCGTGGTCCGGGAGGACGACGGAACCCTGGTGGGGTACAACACCGACGGGGCCGGGTTCCTCCGCGACCTGGAAGAACACGGCCTGCCGGCCGGGCAGCTGGCGGGCCGCCGGGCCCTGATCCTGGGGGCCGGCGGCGCGGCGCGGGCGGTCGCCTTCGCCCTGCTGGACGTGGGGATGGACGTGATCCTGGCCAACCGGACGGAGGAGCGGGCCGCGGCGCTGGCCCGGGACCTGGAGCGGGCGGGGGTCCAGGGCCGCCGGGCCCCGGGTCCGCGGGTGCAGGTCTTGACCCTCGACGATCCCCGCCTGCCCGCCGTGGCTGCCGGCTGCTGGCTGGTGGTCAACGCCACCAGCGCCGGCATGCCCCCGCAGGAGGGCATCGATCCCCTGCCCGCGACCTGCCGTCCCCACCCCGGCCAGGTGTTCTACGACCTGGTGTACCGGCCGGCGGTCACACCCTTCCTGGCTCGGGCGGCCGCCGCCGGCGCCCGGGCCATCGGCGGCCTCGGCATGCTGCTCCACCAGGGGGCGGCCGCCTTCGAACACTGGACGAACCGGCCCGCCCCGGTGGCGGCCATGCGGGCCGCCCTGGAGGCCGCCCTGGCCGGGCGGGACGCCACCGGCACGGGGCCGGCCCCATCCACCGAGCAAGGAGCGTGAACCCCTTGGCCTTGCGGCTGCTCACCGCGGGAGAGTCCCACGGGCCCGGCCTGGTCGCGGTGCTGGAGGGGATCCCCTACGGCCTTCCCCTCACCGCCGCCGACATCGACCGGGACCTGGCCCGGCGCCAGCGGGGCTACGGCCGGGGCGGCCGGATGAAGATCGAACAGGACCGGGTGCGGATCGTCGGCGGGGTTCGTCACGGGCGGACCCTGGGCAGCCCCATCGCCTTGTGGATTCCCAACCGGGACTGGGCCAACTGGGAGCGGGCCATGGCGCCAGAACCCCTCGATCCCGCCGCCCAGGCCGGCGCCGCGGCGGACTGGCGGCTGGAGCCCGTCACCCGGCCCCGCCCGGGCCACGCCGACCTGGCCGGGGCGCTGAAGTACGGCGCCCGGGACATCCGGGACGTGCTGGAGCGGGCCAGCGCCCGGGAGACGGCGGCGCGGGTGGCCGCCGGGGCCGTCGCCCGCAAGCTCCTTGGCTTGTTCGGCGTGCGCATCCAGAGCTACGTGCTGCGCATCGGGGAGGTGGCCATCCCCTCCCCCGCCCTGGACTACGGTGAAGACGGGCAGCCGCGGGTCGACCCGGACGCCCTGGAAGCGGCCACCGAGGCGTCCCCCGTCCGCTGCCCGGACCCCGCGGCGTCGGAGCGGATGGTGGAGGCGATCCGGGCCGCCGGGCAGGCCGGCGACACCCTGGGGGGCGTGTTCGAGATCCTGGTCACCGGGGTGCCCGCCGGTCTGGGCAGCCACGTCAGCGGCGACCGGCGCCTGGAAGGGCGGCTGGCGGGGGCCTTGATGGCCCTCAACGCCATCAAGGGGGTGGAGGTCGGCCTGGGCTTTGCGGCGGCCGCCCTGCCGGGCTCCCGGGTCCACGACCCCATCGGCTTCCGCCGGCCCCCGGCGACGGGCCGGCCCCCCGCGGGAGCGGCGGCGGCCGCCGTCCGGGCCGGCGCTGACGGCTGGCGGGGCCCGGCGGCCGGGTTCTTCCGGTATCGCAACGGCGCCGGGGGCATCGAAGGCGGCATTACCAACGGCGAGCCCCTGGTCCTGCGGGCGGCGATGAAGCCCATCGCCACCCTACGCCGGCCCCTGCCGTCGGCGGACTTGCTGACGGGTGAGCCCTTCGCCGCCCACCACGAGCGGTCCGACATCTGCGCCGTCCCGGCGGCGGCGGTAGTCGGCGAGGCCATCGTCGCCCTGGAGCTGGCCTCCGCCTGGCTGGAGAAGTTCGGCGGCGACAGCATCGACGAGATCCGCCGGAACTACGCAGCCTACTGCGAGCGCCTGGCCGCGTGGGTGGCCGGCCCCACCGGTGGCGCCGGGGAGGAGGAATCCCGGTGACCCAGGGTCCGCGGCAGCCCCAGCCGCCAGGCCTGCCGCAGCCGCGGCGGCTCATCCTGATCGGCCTGATGGGCGCCGGCAAGACCACGGTGGGACGGGCCCTGGCCGGGCGGCTGGGCTGGGCCTTCTTGGACCTGGATGAGCTGATCGAGCAGTCGGCGGGCCGGGACGTCCCCGCCATCTTCGCCCAGGAGGGGGAGGCCGGCTTCCGCCGGCGGGAGGAAGGGGCGCTGGCCACGGCCCTCGCCCTGGAGCGGGTGGTGATCGCTACGGGCGGCGGGGTCGTCCTGTCGGCGGCGAACCGGCAGCGGCTGGCGGCCGAACCCTGGGTGGTCTGGCTGGAGGCCCCGCCGGACGAACTGGCCCGGCGCCTGGCGGGCCCGGGGGCGGCCACCCGCCCCCTGCTGGCCCCGGCGGCAGGCGACGGCCCCGGCGGAGTGGCCGAGGGCGTCGTCACCGGCTCGGCGGGACCGGCGGCGGCCGGCTCCGCCGAGCACCGCGCCGCCTGGGAGCATCCCGCGGTCGTGCCGCCTCACCCCGCCACCACCGGCGCCGATCCCGGCCCCGAACCCACCGCCGGCGGGTCCGGCATGGCCCCCCACGCCCACGCCGCCCCCGGTGCCCTCACCGCCGCCGCGCCCGCCGCCCTCACCCGGCGGCTGGCCGGCCTCCTGGCCGCCCGGAGCGCCTTCTACGCAGCCGTCGCCCGCCACCGGGTCGACACCACCGGCCGCACCGTCGAGCAGGTGGTGGAGGACGTCCTGGGACGGCTGGGCCTCGCCGGCCATGCGGGGGCCGGGGCCGGCACCCCCGCGCCGCAGCCGCTCCCCGTCCCCGTGGAGGGGTCCTCTCCCGCCGTCGCCGGCAGGGAGGGGGTCGCGGTGGTTTCAGCCCCCCGGACGACATCCCCCGAGAGGACCGGATCCGCGGCGGGGGCACCCCGGCCCGATCTGATCGTCGAGGCCGGCCCCCAGCGCTATCCCCTCTGGGTCCTGCCGGGGGTGGTGGCGGCGCCCGGGGGACCGGGCGTCGCCCTGGACGAGTTGATCCGCCTCGCGACCGCGGGGGAACGGCTTTCCGGTGGGTCCCCTCCCGAGGCCACGGTCCCCGCTGGCGGCCCTGGCGCCGGCAGTACCCCGGTCAACGCCGGATCCGCCCCGCCGGTGCCGGCGGGTGGCGGCGGTGGGCCCGTCGCCCTTCTGGTCAGCGACCCGGTGGTCTCGGCCCTCTACGGCCAGCGGGTCGCCGCCGCCCTGGAGCGGGCCGGGTTCCGGGTGGCCCGGGCCGTGGTGCCCGCGGGCGAGGAGGCCAAGTCCCTGGAGCAGGCCGCGGCCCTCTACGACCGCCTGGTGGAGGCCGGCGCCGGCCGCGACGGGTGGGTCGTCGCCCTGGGCGGGGGCGTCGTCGGTGACCTGGCAGGGTTCGTCGCCGCCACCTACATGCGGGGGATCGCCTTCGCCCAGCTTCCCACCACCCTGCTGGCCCAGGTGGACGCCAGCACCGGCGGCAAGGTGGCGGTCAACCACCCCCGGGCCAAGAACCTGATCGGCGCCTTCCACCAGCCCCGGCTGGTGGTGGCCGACCCGGCCACCTTGGCCACCCAGCCACAGGCCGCCTACCGGGGCGGCCTGGCGGAGATGGTGAAGCACGCCCTGCTGGACGGCACCGACCACCTGGCCGCCCTCGAACGGGCCGTCCCCCTGCTGCTGGACCGGGATCCGGCGGGGCTGGCGCCCCTGATCGCCCGCTCGGTGGCCGTCAAGGCACGGATCGTGGCCCAGGACCCGGAGGAACGGGGCCCGCGGGCCTTCCTCAACCTGGGGCACACCTTCGCCCACGCCCTGGAGGCCGCGACGGGGTACCGGGTCCCCCACGGCGACGCGGTGGCCGCCGGCCTGGCCCTGGCGCTGGCCCTGTCGGAGCGGCTGGGCCTGGCGCCCCGGGGGCTGGCCGCCCGGGTCCAGGACCTGCTGGCCCGCCTCGGCCTGCCCGTCACCCTGGCGGAGGCCTGCCGGGCGTGGGCGGTCGACCCGCCCGGCGCCCAGGACCTGCTGGGGCGGCTGCGCCACGACAAGAAGAACCGGCAAGGGCGCGTCCGGTTCGTCCTGCTGGGCACCCCGGGCCGGGTCCACCTGCGGGACGACGTGCCCCCGGCCCTGGTCGAGGAGCTGGTCAAGGACTCCCTGGCCGGCCGGCTCCCGGCCTAGCCGCCGCCCGGCCGAGGCCCGGCTGGCGCCCGGCCTGGCGGCCGGCCGGCGACGCCCGCCAACCGGCGACACCGGCCAGCGGGCGAGCGGAGCACCCTGAGAGGGAGGTGGGGACCGCCGTGACACCGGCGCCCCAGGAACCGGCGACGCCGCAACAAAAACCAGCGATGCCAAAGGCCAATGCCCCGGCCGCACCGGCGGCCCATCCGCCGGAGGACGCCGCGGGCCCAGCGGGAGCCGGGACACCGGCCGCCAGCCGGATCCTGGTCCTGCACGGGCCGAACCTCAACCTCCTGGGCCGGCGGGAACCCGAGGTCTACGGCCGCCTCACCCTGGCGGAGGTGGACGCGGCCCTGCGGCAGCGGGCGGCCCGCTACGGGATCGCCGTGGACTGCTTCCAAAGCAACCACGAGGGGGCCCTGATCGACCGGCTGCACCAGGCGCCCGGCCGCTACCGGGGCGTGATCCTCAACCCCGGCGGCTATGCTCACACCAGCGTGGCCTTGCGGGACGCCGTGGCCGCCGTGGAGGGGCTGGGGGTGCCGGTGATCGAAGTTCATCTCAGCAACGTCCACGCCCGGGAGCCCTTCCGCCACCGGCTGCTCACCGCGGGCGCCTGCCGCGGGGTGATCAGCGGCCTGGGCGTGTGGAGCTACCTGCTGGCCCTCGAGGCGCTGGCCGCCCCCGGCGGGGTGGCTTCCCCCGGTGACCCCCTGGCGCCGGCCCAACCGGCATCGCAACGACCCGCCCCGCCGGACGAACCGGCCACACCGGCCGCGCCGGCGGGCCCGGCCCGCTAGCCTCCGGCGGCGGCCGCCGGCCGTCACCTGAGGGCCCGCGGCCAGGGACCTGATGGCCTGATGGCCCCGTGGCCCGATGGCCTTACCGCTCCCCCCGATCCGCCCAGAGCCGGTTCGCCACGGTGCTGACCACGCTGACCAGCAGCGAGCCGATCAGGGCCGGCACGAAGCCCTCCACCTCGAACCCGTCGACGACCGCCCCCACCAGCCAGAACATCAGGGCGTTGACCACGAAGGTGAAGAGGCCCAGGGTCAGGCAGCCGATGGGCATGGTCAGGAACAGCACCACCGGCCGGATCACCGCGTTGACCAGGCCGAGCACCAGCGCGGCCACCAGGGCCGCCCCCGGCCCGCTGACGTCGATCCCCTCCAGCAACCAGGCCACCAGCAGAATGGACCCGGCGCTGATCAGCCAGCGAATCAGCAGGCTCATCGCCCCATCCCTCCCCTGCAATCCCCGCCGGCACCGATCCAGGGCGGCCCGCCTCGGGATCGGAACGCCTTTGGGCCCAGGGACGGCCCCGACCGGCCGGGCGCCGCCCCCGTGCTTCCAAACCTCCGCCCGGAACCGGGACCGGCCCAGAGTCGCGTACCCCGCCTGCCCCCCTATCGCCCGCCGCCCGGCCGCAGGATCTGCGACAGGGGATCCTGCCCCTCGAAGTGGAGCAGGGCATCCACGGGGGCGTAGTCGTCCTCCAGCACGGGCACGTCGTCGACGGGCACCGGCCGGTCGTAGATCCACCCGGCCGCGGCGGCCAGCGCCTCCAGCTCCGGGTGGCGGGCGGTCCAGCGGCCGATGGCCTGGGCCAGTTCCTCCGCCGAGAGGGGTCCCGGGGCATCCCGGTCCTCCCGGGCCAGGAGGATCACGTTCTGCAGCTCCGCCGGTTCCACCGGCAGGACGGGCAACAGGTAGACCTCGGGGAACACTTCCCGGTAGGTGCGGTAGAAGGCCCGCAACAGGGCGCTGCGGGGTCCCTCCAGGGACCCGATGACGTTGGCCACCACGACCCCGCCCGGCGCGAGCCGCCCCTTGACCTCCTCCAGGAACTGGCGGGTGGTGAGGTGGAAGGGGATGGCGTCGGCGTAGTAGGCGTCCAGCAGGACCAGGTCGTACCGCTCCGGCGAGCGGCGGACGAACCGGCGGCCGTCCTCCACGAACACCCGCAGCCGCGGGTCGCTGGGCAGGTGGAAGAACCGGCGGGCCACGTCGACCACCACCGGGTCCAGTTCGGCCACGTCGATGGACACGCCGGGGTAGGAGGACAGCACCCGCTTGGGGATCGAGCCGCCGCCCAGGCCGACCAGCAGGACCTTCTGCGCCTGGGGGTTGAGGGCCCACCCCGCATGCATCACGTCGGTGTACTCGAAGCGGGCCGTCACCGGGTCGTGCAGGTACATCCCGCTCTGCCAGGAGTTGTCGAAGCGGAGGAACCGGCTGTCCCCCCGATCTTCGACCCGCAGGTGGTGGTAGAGGGTGTTCTTCTGGAAGACGATCCGCGCCCCGTCGGCGGTGACGGCCGGGGCGGCCGGCGCCGGGACCACCGCCAGGCCCAGCACCGCCGCCGCCGGCAAGGCGACGGCCAGGTGGCGGCGGCCGGCCAGGAGCAAGGCCACGGCCGCCAGGATGGCGGCCAGGACCTGAAGGATCGTCCCCGCCGGCCACCAGGGGATCAGCCAGAAGGACGTGGCCAGGGTGCCGGCGATGCTGCCGGCATTGGAGATGGCGTAGAGGTTGCCGGCCACCCGCCCGACCCGCTGGGTCGCCGGCGCCGCCAGCCGCACCACCCAGGGGGAGATGCTGCCCAGCAGGATCCCCGGCGGGAGGAACAGGCACGCCGAGGCCAGCAGGGCGCCGCCCCGGGGGTCGGCCGCCCGCCCGGCCAGGGCGGCGACCCAGCTCTCCCCCCGGGCCGCCAGCAGCAGGGTCCACCCCGCCGCCAGCACCAGCACCAGGGCGGGGCCGGCCCGGGTGGGCCAGCGATCGGCCGCCGCCCCACCCAGGGCGTATCCCAGGCTCAGGGCGGTCAGGACGACCCCGATCAAGCTGCCCCACACGAAGATGGAGCTCCCCAAGGTGGGGGCCAGAAGCCGGCTGCCCAGGAGCTCCAGGGCCATCAGCACGGCCCCGGCGAAGAAGGCGGTCAAGGCCACCATGGCGTCGTGCCTCCATCCGTCCGGCCGGTGGCTCCCGGCCGGAGGGCCGCCGCGGTCGCCATCCGGCTGGCCGCGGCGCCGTCGGAAGAGGCTTCGCCACGGGGACGCCCGCTCCCTACGCCAGGGCCGGGCGCAGGCGGGCGAAGGGCACACCGCGGCCGGGGGCCGGTTCGTCCCATTCCAGGGCCAGGGCGGGGACGGCCCGCCGGAAGAACTCGGCGACCACCGCGCCCTCTGCCGATCGCCCCGCCCCGGCCCAACCCGCCTCCGCAAACGCCTCCCGGGCCGCCTCGTCCCCATCCCCGTCCAGCCGCACCAGGACCTCCAGGTCGGCCGCCAGGATCGAGAGCCAGGGCAGGACCGCCGCCGCGGCCCAGAGGCCCGCCGCCGAGGTGATGGCCCGGGCCGGGCGCCCGGTGGCCCGCACCGCCCCCCACGCCGCCGGGATCGCGTAGCCCGGCTGGCCGAGCCGCACCGGGACCAGCAGGGACCGGGGTCCGGGCACGGGCAGCAGGGTCGCCTCGGCGACGCTGACGGCGCCCGGCTCGGCGGCCGTCAACCGCGGGTCCAATTCCCGGAGCCAGGCCGCGGTGGCCGAGGCCACGGCCGGCGGCGCGGCCGCCAGGTCGTCCTTGAGCCGGGCCACCGCCCGGCGCCGCTGGTCCGGCCCGGTCGCCCCCAGGTACATCTCGGGACCGCCCGGCCGGGCCTGCTCCGCCTCGACCCGGCGCACCAGGGCCGCCAGCACGGGGCCGGCGTCGCCGGGCAGGGCCAGCCACACCGGGACGTTGCGCCCCAGCCGCTCCACGTCCCGGTCGATGTGGACGACCCGGCCCTTGACGTTCAGGTCGCCGTGCTCGGCGGGGGACAGGGTGGTGCCGACCACCAGCAGCACGTCGGCCTCCTCCAGGAAGCGGCGGGCCGGCGCCGCGGCCAGGTCCTCGACGACCAGGGGGTGATGGGCGGGCAGCAGGCCCCGGCCGGCCAGGGTGAGGAACACCGGCGTGCCCAGGGCTTCCGCCAGCTGGCGCAGGCTGCCGGCGGCCTCGGCGGCCCCGCCGCCGGCGACGATGGCCGGCTGGCGGCCCCGCACCAGGGCCGCGGCCACCTGGTCGATCCAACGGCGGTCGACGGGATCGGCCCCGCGCCCGGTAGAGGGAGCGCCGGGTTCGAGACCGTCGCCGGGGAAGGGGATCACCCGGTTGCCGGCCGCGCCCTCCCGCTCCACCAGGCGAAGCCGGGGGACGGCCTCCGCGGCCAGCTCGATCAGCAGCGGCCGGGGCCGCCGGCGGGCCAGGTCGGTGAAGGCCGCCTCCAGCACCAGATCCAGGTCCTCGGGCCGGTCGACCCGCGTGTTCCAGCCGGTCACCGGCTCGGTCAGCCGCAGGGCGTCGGGCAGGGCACCCGGCCGCTCCCGGCCGGCCTCCAGGTCGGCTGCGGTGCCCGCCCGGACCAGGACGATCAGCGGTACCGAGTCCGCGTCGGCCACCGCCAGGGCGGGCAGCATCGCGTTCAGCTCCGCGCCGGAGCCGGCCAGCACCACCGCCGGCCGCCCCGTCGCCCGGGCGGCCCCGTCGGCCGCCGCGGCGGCCAGGGGGGCCGGCAAGGGCGCCCCCGTGGTCACCACCAGGGCCGGCTCGAAGGGGCGCAACCGGTCGGCCAAGGGCTGTTCCCAGTGTTCCGTGGTCATCCGTGCTCATCTCCTTCCGGCATCGGCCGTCCCGTCCATCGTCAATCCGCGTGGGGCCCATCGCCCTCGGCCGCGCCGCCGGGCGAGGGCAGCCGGTGGAAGGCCCGGTAGACGGCGCGGGCGGCCGCCCGGTTCATCCCCGGTACGGCGGCCAGCTCGTCTTCGCTGGCCCGGGCGATGGCGTCCAGGGATCCAAAGGCCTCCAGCAGGGCCTTGCGCCGCCGCGGCCCGATGCCCGGCAGCTCTTCCAGCACCGAGTGCAGCCCCGCCCGCTGCCGCAGCTGGCGGTGATAGGTCAGGGCGAAGCGATGGGCCTCGTCCCGGATCCGCTGCAGCAGGTGCAGGGCGGGCGAGTCCCGGGGGATGACGATGGGATCGGAGCGGTCCGGCGCGAAGACCAGCTCGAACCGCTTGGCCAGGGCGAAGACCGGGATGTCCACCAGGCCCAACCGGTCCAGCACCTCCTGGGCCGCCGACAGCTGGCCCTTGCCACCGTCGATCAGGATCAGGTCCGGGAGGTCGGCAAAGCCCCGGGCGGGTTCGTCCCCGGGACCCGGCGGGACGCGGCGGGAGCCGGCGGCGGGAGGCTCCGCCGGCCCGGCCGGTTCGTCCCCCTCCGGCCGGTCCCGGCCACCGGCTACTGGCTCGGTCGACGGCACCGCGCCCTCCACCGGCACGCCCTGGGCCTCCAACCCCCGGCGCAGGCGGCGGTAGAGGACCTCCTGCATGCTGGCGAAGTCGTTGGGCGCCTCCACGGTGCGGATGCGGAAGCGGCGGTACTCGGCCTTGGCCGGCTCGCCGTCGATCATCACCACCATGGACCCCACGGGCTGGGCGCCCTGAAGGTTCGAGATGTCGTAGCACTCGATGCGCCGCGGCGGTTCGTCCAGTTCCAGGTAACGGGCCAGCTCGTCCAGGGCGCGGCGCGACCGGTCCCGGCGCACCTGCTCGTCGGTCTCGGCCTGGGCCAGCAGCAGGCGGGCATTGCGCTCGGCCAGTTCGACCCAGCGGCGCTTGGTGCCCCGCTGGGGCCGGTGCAGGCGGACCTGCACGCCCCGGCGCTGGCTGAGCCAGCGGCCGATCACCTCCGCCTCGCCCGGGGGCAGGTCCGCGGGCAGCAGGATCTCCCGGGGGATGAAGGTAGCCCGGCCGTAGTACTGGGTGAGGAAGGCGGCCAGCAGTTCCCCGTCGTCCAGGCCTTCCACGCCCGTCAGCGACAGCTGCTCGCGGCCGATCACCCGGCCCTCGCGGACGAAGAAGACCTGGGCGTGGGCCCGGTCGCCCTCCCGGGCCAGGCCGATGGCGTCCTCCTCCCCGCGGCGGGGGCTGGCCACCTGTTGCTGTTCCAGGACCTGGTGCAGGGCCCGCAACTGGTCCCGGAGCTCCGCCGCCCGCTCGAACTCCCAGCGGGCCGCGGCCGCCTGCATCTCCGCCTCCACCCGCTCCAGGACCGACCGGGAACGCCCCTCCAGGAAGGCGATCAGGTCCCTGATCATGGCGTCGTAGGTCTGCCGGTCGCAGAGGGCGGCGCACGGCGCCAGGCAACGGCCGATGTAGTAGTGCAGGCACGGGCGGCCGCCCCGCCGCAGCCGGTGGTCGGAACAGCTGCGATAGGGGAAGACCCGCCGGATCAGGCGCAGCGCCTCCTGCAGGGAGGCGGAATAGGTGTACGGCCCGAAGTAACGGGCGCCGTCGTCCTGGACCTGGCGGGCGATGCTGACCCGCGGCCAGTCCTCCTGCACGTGGATCTTGAGGTAGGGGTAGGTCTTGTCGTCCCGCAGCCGGACGTTGTAGCGGGGCCGGTAACGCTTGATCAGCGTGTTCTCCAGGACCAGGGCCTCGACCTCGTTGCGGGTGACGATGAACTCCAGGTCGGCGGCCCGTTCCACCATCCGCCGGATGCGGGGGGGCAGGTGGCGGGCGGACTGGAAGTAGGAGCGCACCCGCTGGCGGAGGGACCGGGCCTTGCCGACATAGAGCACCTGGCCCTCGCCATCCTTGAACAGGTACACCCCGGGCTGCTCGGGCAGCTCGGCCACCCGCCGGCGCAGGGACGGCTGTTCCCCCTGGGCGCCGCCGGTCGCGCCGCCCTTCGTCTCCCCGTCATCGCCTTCGAGAACCCCGGGCCCGGCCGCGGCCCGATCGTCGTCGCTCCGGCGCTTGCCGGCCGGCACCGGCGCCCCCTCCTTTCCCGCCACGAGATTGATCATAGCACGATCCGCAGCCCTTGACCGAACACCCATTCCCCCCTACAATCACCGGTAAGGGAACACATGTTCGCAAGCCGGAAGCCGGCTCGCCGCCGGGGAGGTGGTTCGGTGCGTCCCCGTGCCCGCCGCATCCAATACCGCGGGCTGCCGTGCAAGACCCTGATCAACCGGGTGCCCGGCGACATGCCCTTTCGCTGGAGCATCAATCCGTACCGAGGGTGCACCCACGGCTGCGTGTACTGCTACGCCCGCGCCACCCACCCGTACCTGGGTCTGGACGGCGGGGTGGACTTCGAGTCGGTGATCTTCGTCAAGCAGGGGGCCGTGGAGGCCCTGCGCCGGGACCTGTCCCGGCCCGGCTGGAACCGGGAACTGGTGGCCATCGGCACCGCCACCGACCCCTATCAGCCCATCGAGGGCAAGTACCGCCTGATGCGGGGCATCCTGCGGGCGTTGATCGACGCCGAGACCCCCTTCTCCATCACGACCAAGAGCACCCTGGTCCTGCGGGACCTGGACCTGCTGGTCGAGGCCTCGCACCGCGCCGGGTGCACGGTGAACGTGTCCGTCCCGACGGTCGACCCGGCCCTCTGGCGCCAGCTGGAACCCGGAACGCCCCATCCCGTTCAGCGGCTGCGGGTACTGCAGCGCCTGCGCCAGGCCGGCGTTCGGGCCGGCGTCTTCCTGGCCCCCATCCTGCCGGGCATCACCGACGACCGGGACCACCTGGAGGCCGTGGTGGCCGCGGCCGCCCGCCACGGCGCCGCCTTCCTGTGGCCGGGGGTGATGCACCTGGGTCCGGGGGTGCGGGAGTGGGTCTTCCCGGCCCTGGCCCAATTGCGCCCCGACCTGATGCCGATGTACCGGGCCCTGTACCGGGGCCGCGAAGCGGCCCCCTTCTACCGCGAGAGCATCCTGCGGCGGGTCGAGGACCTCAAGTTGAAGTGGGGGCTGGGCGGCTCCCGCACCGCCACGGCCGCCACCCGCGGGGTCACCCCCCTGACCCCGGCGCCCGGGGGGACGAACCGGCCCGGACGGGGCGGCCCCGCCAGCTGCGGGCCCGGCGCCGGGACGGCGGTGCGGGCCCTGGCGCGGCCCGGGTGGGCCGGGACGAACGGCCTGCCGGCCGGGCCGGGCTGGTCCGGGGCTCGCCTGGATGGCTCGGCAACGGGGCCTCGGGAGCGGGGCCACCAGCGGGTTCAAGGCCGGCCGCCCCAGGCCCCGGGGGACGCAGCCGTCTCCCGGGCCGGCCGGACGTCGCTGGCCTCGGCGCGGCAGGCCCTCGGCCCGCGCTTGCGGCGCGGAAGGCCGCCTGCCGGGCCCCAACAACTCGCGCTGCCCCTGGTGGAGGGGTGAGACGCGGGCCTCCTGCATCGTCATGCCGCCCGACGGGATGGTCGCCGCCGGATCCGCGGGCGCCGCGCCGGGTTCGTTCCGGGCCGGTGCGTTCAAGAGGGAGACCCTGGAGCGAGACCGTTGAGGGGCCCCGGGACCCCCATCCGGAGACCCAATCCGCAGGTTCCGCCGGTCATGGTTCCGCAGGTTCCGCCGGTCATAATCTTTGCACCGCCGAACCATACCGTTGTCATGAACGCTCGGGTTCCACAAGCCGGGGCGCACAGGGGCTAGAACACCGGATTCCGAGCGGTGGCGCTGCCCCGGGGCCGGTTGCGTGGCCCCGGCGAGCAGGGAACCGGCGGTCCCGTCGTCGAAGATGGGCCGGTAGCCTTGAGCCGGGGAAGGGGTGGGCCCGAGGCCATCTTGTCCACCCTGCCCGACCCGGCCGTGGGCTTCACGACGGCGGCGGAGGCGGAGGGAACGTCCTTTGGCGATGGAACCCCCAAGCCAGCGGGAAGGCCGGCCCCCGGAGCCGGCAGGGCCCGCCTGGTCGACCCTGGTGGGCCTGCTCAACATCCTGGCCGGGGCCGCCGTGCTCTGGCTCGTGTGGTGGGTGCTCTCCCACTTTGCCCGCACCCTGACCCTGCTGGGCCTGGCGGGGGTCCTGGCCTTCCTCCTGGAACCGGCCGTCAGCTTCCTTGAACGGGGCATGCGCAGCCGGGCCCTGGCGGCGCTGCTTTTGTACCTGGCCTTCGTCGCCTTGCTGGCCCTGGGCGTGGTCTACCTGGCCGGCCCCATCAAGGAACAGGCCCAGGAGCTCTTCTGGGCGGTGCCCCGGTACCGGGAGCAGGTCGCCCAGGCGGTGCCGCTCCTTCAGACGTACATCGAGAACCTGCAGCGGTTCCTGGCCCAGTACGGCGTCAGCCTGGAGCCGCAGGACCTGGCGGGCCAGTTCCTGCAGCGGGTGGCCGGCAGCACCAACCGGATCCTGGCCGGGGTCACCGCGGTGATCACTGGCGTGGGAACCACCCTGGCCAACGCCCTGCTGGTCCTGGTGATCTCGATCTACCTGGTCGTCGACGGCGGGGGGCTCAACCGGCAGATGCTGAGCTACCTGCCGTCCCGCTACCGGTCGCCCGTCCGGCGCGCCCAGGCCGTGGCCCTGCGGGTCTTCGGCGGCTACCTGCGCGGGCAGCTGCTGCTGGGGCTGATCATCGGCCTGGCCGTCGGGACCGGGATGAGCCTCCTGGGCATCCCCTACCCAGCCCTGCTCGGCGTGATCGCCGGCGTGATGGAGCTCTTGCCCATCGTCGGCGCCGTGCTCGGCGCCATCCCGGCGATCCTGGTGGCCCTGTTCCAGCCCTGGCCCGCGGTCCTCTACGTGACCCTGTTCTTCATCGTCGTCCAGCAGGTCGAAGGGAACCTGCTGGTTCCGCGCATCACGGGGCAGGCGGTGGGGCTCCATCCGCTGGCCACCCTGCTGGCCCTCCTGGCCGGTTACGAGGTGGCCGGGGTGATCGGGGCCATCCTGGCGGTGCCGGTGGTGGCGGTGGCCCAGGCCCTGCTGCGCGAGTTCCATCCCCCGGAGGACGGCGGCGAGGACCCGCCGGGCCGGGCCGGCCGCCGGCGGCCACGGCGCCCCGGCCGCAGCCCACGTCCGGCCGGGAACCCGACTGCCGAAGCGGGTTCCGGGGCCGGCCGGCACGGCGCAGCCCCACCCGCGGGCGCCCCGCGGGATGGCGACCAGGAGGACATCACCGGAACCACAGGCCCGGCACCCAACCCCGGCGAAAGTCCCGGCTGCCAGGGCGCGCCGGCCGGTTCCACCGGGTCGCCGGCCTCCCAGCCGCCCGCCCGGGTCCGGGGTCCGCGGATCACCATCACCCGCCGGCCCGCCTAAGGGGTTCGGGTGGAGAGACGGGGGTTAGGGTGCGGGCGGGGTCAACAAACCGGCCCCCGCCAGCTCCAAGGCCCCCCGGCGCCCGGAAGCGGCGGGACCGGCGGCGGCCCCGGCGGCGCCCGGCTCGCGGCGGGCTTCCCGCTCGCGGCGGGCCTGGCGCTCCAGATGCTGCTTGAGAAAACGCCCGGTATAGGAGGCCGGTTCCTCCATGATCGCCTCGGGCGGCCCCTCGGCCACGACCCGCCCGCCGGCCTCCCCGCCCTCCGGCCCCAGGTCGATGACCCAGTCGGCCACCTTCACCACGTCGAGGTTGTGCTCGATGACGATCACCGTGTCGCCGGCGTCCACCAGCCGCTGGAGCACGTCGACCAGCCGGTGGATGTCGGCGAAATGCAGGCCGGTGGTGGGCTCGTCCAGGATGTAGACCGTGCCGCCGTCGGAGCGCCGGGAGAGCTCGGTGGCCAGCTTCACCCGCTGCGCCTCGCCGCCCGACAGCTCGGTGGCCGGCTGGCCCAGGCGGATGTACCCCAAGCCCACGTCGTACAGGGTCTGTAGCTTGCGGCGCACCCGGGGCACCGCGGCGAAGAACTCCAGGGCCTCTTCCACCGTCATGTCCAGGACGTCGGCGATGGACTTGCCCTTGTACTTGATCTCCAGGGTCTCGCGGTTGTACCGCTTCCCCTTGCACACCTCACAGGGCACGTAGACATCGGGCAAGAAGTGCATCTCGATCTTGATGATCCCGTCGCCGTTGCAGGCCTCGCACCGGCCGCCGCGCACGTTGAAGCTGAACCGGCCCTTGGTGTAGCCCCGCATCCGGGCCTCGGGCGTCGCGGCGAAGAGCTCCCGGATGAAGTCGAACACGCCGGTATAGGTGGCCGGGTTCGACCGCGGCGTCCGCCCGATGGGTGATTGGTCGACGTTCACCACCTTGCGCACGTGCTCCAGCCCTTCGATCCCGTCGTGCTCGCCCGGGCGGGTGCGGGTCCCGTACACGTGCTGGGCCAGGCGCCGGTAGAGGATGTCGTTGACCAGGGTCGACTTGCCGCTGCCCGATACGCCGGTCACGCAAACCAGGAGGTTGAGGGGGAACCGCACGTCGATGCCCTTCAGGTTGTGCTCCCTTGCCCCGCGCACGACCAGCCAGCGGCCGTTGGGGCGGCGCCGCCGCTCCGGCACCGGGATGGCCCGCCGCCCCGACAGGTACTGGCCCGTCACCGACTCCGGGCAGTTCAGCACGTCCTCCAGCGTCCCGGCCACCACCACCCGGCCGCCGTGCTCGCCCGCCCCGGGACCGATGTCGACGATGAAGTCGGCCGCCTCCATCATGTCCTGGTCGTGCTCGACCACCACCAGGGTGTTGCCCAGATCCCGCAGCCGCTGGAGGGTGGCGATGAGCCGGGCGTTGTCCCGCTGGTGGAGCCCGATGCTGGGTTCGTCCAGGATGTAGAGGACCCCCACCAGCCCCGAGCCGATCTGGGTCGCCAGGCGGATCCGCTGGGCCTCGCCGCCGGACAACGTGCCCGCCGGCCGGTCCAGGGTGAGGTAGTCCAGGCCCACGTCGGCCAGGAAGTGCAGCCGCGCCCGGATCTCCTTGACGACCTCCCGGGCGATCACCGCCTCCCGCTCCGACAGCTGGAGGTCGTCCAGGAAGGCCAGCAGCTGGCGGACGGACATGGCCGTGACCTGGGCGATGTTCTTCCCGCCCACGGTCACCGCCAGGGACTCGGGCCGCAGCCGCGCCCCGCGGCAAGCCGGGCAGGGATGGGCGCTCATGAACTGCTCGATCTCTTCCCGCTGGGTGTCGGTGGTCGCCTCCCGGTAGCGCCGCTCCAGGTTGGCCACCACGCCCTCGAACTCGATGTACCGGTCCCGCACCCGCCCGTACCGGTTCTCATAGCGGAAGCGGATGGGCTCCCGGGTCCCATAGAGCAGGACGCGGATGAAGTCCTCCCCCGCCTCTTCCAGGGGCGCCTCCCAGTCGACGCCGAAGTGCCGGGCCACCGCCGCCAGCAGCTGGGGATAGTAGTTGGACGAACCGCGGCTCCAGGGCACCACCGCCCCATCGGCCAGGGACTTGCGGCGGTCCGGGATCACCAGCTCGGGGTCGATCTCCAGCCGGCTGCCCAGGCCCGAACAAACGGGACAAGCCCCGTAGGGGCTGTTGAAGGAGAACATCCGGGGGCTGAGCTCTTCCAGGCTGGTGCCGCATTCGGGGCAGGCGAAGTGCTGGCTGAACAGCATGGGTTCGCCGCCCACCACGTCGATCAGCACCAGGCCCTCGGCCAGGCCCAGGGCCGTCTCGATGGAGTCGGCCAGCCGGGTGCGGGCCCCCGGCCGCACCACGATCCGGTCCACCACCACTTCGATGGTGTGCTTCTTGTTCTTCTCCAGCTTGAAGCCCGCCGGCAGCTCGGCCAGCTCCCGTACCTCGCCGTCGATCCGGACCCGGACGAACCCGGCCCGCCGCGCCTCGTCGAACACCTTCTCGTGCTCGCCCTTGCGGCCGCGGACCAGCGGCGCCAGCACCTGGACCCGCGTGCCTTCCGGCAGCTCCATCACCCGGTCGACCATCTGCTCCACGGTCTGCTGGCTGATGGGCCGCCCGCAGTTGGGGCAGTGGGGGTGACCGACCCGGGCGAACAGCAGGCGCAGGTAATCGTAGATCTCGGTCACCGTGCCCACCGTGGAACGGGGGTTGCGGGTCGTCGTCTTCTGGTCGATGGAGATGGCTGGCGACAGCCCCTCGATCAGGTCCACGTCGGGCTTGTCCATCTGGCCCAGGAACTGGCGGGCGTAAGCCGAGAGGGACTCCACGTACCGGCGCTGGCCTTCGGCATACAGGGTGTCGAAGGCCAGGGAGCTCTTGCCGCTGCCGCTGAGGCCGGTGATGACGATCAGCTTGTCCCGCGGCAGCTCCAGGTCGATGTTCTTCAGGTTGTGCTGCCGCGCCCCGCGGATCACGATACGATCCTGGCCCATGGTCTCACCTGCCGCCCCGCCCGCCGCGGCTCCGGCCCCGGCGGCGTTCCTGGCCACCGGCGCCACCCGCCGCCGCCGTCACCGCCGCCCGCAGGCCGTCCCGGCCCACGGGCTGGCCCAGGCGGCGCGCCTCCAGCTCCAGGATCATGTCGCGCAGCAGGGCGGCCCGTTCGAACTCCAGATCCCGGGCCGCCTCCTCCATCTCGCGGCGCAGCTTCTTGACGATGTCCGGGATCTGGTGACGCGGCAGGTCCGCCAGCCGCTTCCCCGCCAGGTACTCCGGCGGCCGCTCGGCGGCATGGGTCGCCTCGATGACGTCCCGCACCGCCTTGCGCACCGTCTGGGGGGTGATGCCGTGGCGCCGGTTGTATTCCTCCTGGATCTTGCGCCGCCGGTAGGTCTCCTCGATGGCCACCCGCATGGAGTCGGTGATGGTGTCCGCGTACATGATGACCTTGCCCTCCACGTTCCGGGCCGCGCGCCCGATGGTCTGGATCAGGGCCGTGGAGGAGCGCAGGTAGCCCTCCTTGTCGGCGTCCAGGATGGCCACCAGGGAGACCTCCGGCAGGTCGAGCCCCTCCCGCAGCAGGTTGATGCCGACCAGGACGTCGAACACGCCCAGCCGCAGGTCGCGGATGATCTCCATCCGCTCCAGGGTGTCGACCTCCGAGTGGAGGTAGCGGACCTTGACCCCCATCTCCCTCAGGTAGTCCGTCAGGTCCTCGGCCATGCGCTTCGTCAAGGTGGTGACCAGCACCCGGTGGCCGCGTTCGACCCGCTGGCGGATCTCCCCCAGCAGGTCTTCGATCTGGCCGCGGGTGGGCCGCACCTCGATCTCCGGGTCCAGCAGCCCGGTGGGCCGGACGATCTGCTCGACGATCACCTCCGACCGCTCCCGCTCGAAGGGCCCGGGCGTGGCGGAGACGAACAGCACCTGGTCCACCTTCTGCCAGAACTCCTCGAACTTGAGCGGCCGGTTGTCCCGCGCCGACGGCAGGCGGAAGCCGTATTCGATCAGGGAGTCCTTGCGGGACATCTCCCCCTCGTACATGGCCCGCAGCTGGGGGATGGTCACGTGGGACTCGTCGATGATGCAGAGGAACGGGCGCGGGAAGTAGTCCAGCAGCGTGTAGGGCGGTTCGCCCGGCGCCCGCCCGGTCAGATGCCGGGAGTAGTTCTCGATGCCGCTGCAGTACCCGACCTCCCGCAGCATCTCCAGGTCGTACCGGGTGCGCTGCTCGAGGCGCTGCGCCTCCAGGAGCTTGTCCTTGGCCCGCAGCTCCGCCAGCCGCTCCTCCAGCTCCCGCTCGATGGACTCGATGGCCCGCTTGAGCTTCCACTCGTGGGTGACGTAGTGGCTGGCCGGGTAGATCGCCACGTGGTCGCGGTACGCCAGGACCTCCCCCGTCAGCGCGTCGATCTCCGTCAGCCGGTCGATCTCGTCGCCGAACAGCTCGACCCGGATCGCCCGCTCGGCCATGGAGGCGGGGAAGATCTCGATCACGTCGCCCCGCACCCGGAAGGTGCCCCGCTGGAAGTCCACGTCGTTGCGGGTGTACTGGATGTCCACCAGCTTGCGCAGGATCTGCTCCCGCGGCATCTCGTTTCCCACCCGCAGCGACAGCACCAGGTCCCGGTAGTCCTCCGGGGCGCCCAGGCCGTAGATGCAGGAGACGCTGGCCACCACGATGACATCCCGGCGCTCGAACAGGCTGCTGGTGGCCGAGTGGCGCAGCTTGTCGATCTCGTCGTTGATCAGCGCGTCCTTCTCGATGTAGGTGTCCGTCTGGGGCACGTAGGCCTCCGGCTGGTAGTAGTCGTAGTAGCTGACGAAGTACTCCACCGCGTTGTGGGGGAAGAACTGCTTGAACTCGGCGGCCAGCTGGCCCGCCAGGGTCTTGTTGTGGGCGATGACCAGGGTGGGGAGCTGCAGCTGCTCGATAACCCAGGCCATGGTGGCCGTCTTCCCGGTTCCCGTGGCGCCCAGCAGGGTGACCACCTGCGCCCCTTCCCGGAAGGCGCGGCTGATCGCCTCGATGGCCTTGGGCTGATCGCCCCGGGGTTCGAACTCCGAGACCACCTGAAAGGCCGGCATCGCTGCCACCTCCCCCTGCCCTGCGCCCCCAAAGACGCGCCCCTCGGCTCGCCCCGCCGTTCGCTCCGGCAGGCCCCGCCCTACGCTCCAGCAGGACGCACCCCATGCTCACGGGCAGGACAGGCCACGCCGTTCGCTCCGGCAGGCCCCGCCCTACGCTCCAGCAGGACGCGCCCCACGCTCACCGGCAGGGCACGCCCCGCACTCACCCGCGGCCCGGCCTTCGGCCCCGCCGCGCTTACCAGTTTACCGCCGCCGTCAAGCACCAAACAAGCGTTTGCTCCGCCGCAGGTCGACCAGCAGCGGAGGAACCGGCTCCCCAGGCGGAGGAACCAGCAAGGCCCCGAAGGGCACCGTGGGGTCGAACCGCTCCATCTCCAGCACCAGCCGCCGGCCGCCGCGCAGGACCTCCATCCGCAGGTCGAAGACCCGCGGCGGTCCCTCCCACAAGTCCATGGCCACGGCACGCAGGTCCGCCTCCCGGCGCACCGGGTGCCCGTTGGCCGCAAGGATCACGTCGCCCGTCTGCAGTCCCAGGGCCGCCGCCGGCGACCGGGGCCGCACCCACAGCACCCGGGCCCCGTCGGGCGACGGCCCGTACAGGGGCCGGCCCCAGCGTTCCCGGGCCAGCCCCAGCTGGATCATCGCCTCATGCAACAACGGCGAAGCCAGGGTCGCCGGCCAGAGCCACCGGGCGTCCCGCTCCGCCAGGGTGGCCAGCAGGACCAGGAGGGCGCTGTAGACCAGCATGACCCCGGCCATCCGCCGGGAGCGGGACGCCGGGGTCGCGGTCAGCGCCACGTCGGTGTATCCCAGACCGGCCACCAGGGGGAAGGCGACCACGATCCACCCGGCGGCGTTGAGCAAGCTGGGGTCTGCCGGCCCGACCAGCGGCCACCAGGACGGCATTTCGATGCCGCCGCCCGGGACGGTCAGCTGCACCATGACCAGGATGGCCGCCGGCACCGGCCAGAACCGCTGCAGGAGGAACCCGCCCACCACCTCGCCCCGGCCGTTGCGAGCCAGGATGGGCGTGGCCCCTTCCGCCCCGTCGATGGACACCAGGATGGCCTCCGCCAGGTGCAGCACGCCCACCAGCGCCACCAGGCCCGGGATGTGGACCTGGGGCCAGCCCAGCAGGAGGTGGCTCGCACCGATCAAGCCGGTGGCGTAGGCGAAACACAGGAACCGCGGGCGGATCAGGGCCAGAGCCAGGGCTACGGGCCACAGGGGCGCCACGTCCCGGGGCTCGAGGACGACCCCGGCGGCCGTCATCACCAGGCCGCCCACAAACCCGCCCAGCAACCCGGCCGCCACGGCCGTCAGCACCCGGTGCCACAACGGCTCCAGCGGCCGGCCGAAGAGCTCGGTCTCCAGCCGGCCGACGCGGGCGTACTGGAAGGCCACCAGGCCCACGACCAGGAGGAACAGGGGCGCGGTGGAGGGGTTGAGCACCGTGGCCGGCAGGGTATCGACCAGCAGCAGGCGCACCAGCTCACCCCACGGCAGGTCCCACAGCCCGTTCATGCCCCGCCGGCGACCATCTGCTGGACCCGCTCATAGGCCTCCCGGAGCTGCGGGTCGCGGCGCAGGTCACCCATTCCCTCCAGGTTCTCAAGATCGAAGGGCACCTTCACGTCGGGCTCGATCCCCTTGCCCATGACGATGGGCCGCTCCTTGGGGGTCAGGTACCGGGCCACCGTCAGCTTGATGCCGGCGCGTTCCTCCCCTCCGCCTCCCAGGCTGCCGAGGCGGCGCCCTGCTTCATCCAGGGGCCAAACGGTCTGGACGGTGCCCTTGCCGAAGGTGTGCTCGCCCACCAGCACGCCGACGCCGTAATCCTGGATCGCGCCGGCCAGGATCTCCGACGCGCTGGCGCTGCCCTGGTTGACCAGTACCGCCAGGGGCAGGCCCAGCGCCTGGGCGTCGGAGGAGTGGGTCTCCCGGCCGCGGTTCCGGTACTCGATGTGGACGATGGGCCCCCGCGGCAACAGCCGGTCGGCGATGCGCACCACCGCCTGCAGCTCGCCGCCCGGGTTGTTGCGCAGATCCAGGATCAAACCGCGCATCCCCTGCCGCCGCAGTTCGTCCAGCGCTGCCTCGAAGTCATCGGGCGTGTCGGGGAGGAACTGGGTCAGCTGGATGTAGCCGATCTTCCCGTCCAGCATGTGGGCCTGGACCGACGGCACGTCGATGTTGCGCCGCGTCAGGACGAACTTGAGGGGCTTGTCATACCCCTCCCGCAGCACCTCCAGCGTCACCTGGGTCCCCTCCGGGCCCCGGATGCGGCGGGCCACCGCCTCGACCGACTCCCCGGTGACGTCCTGGCCGTCGACCGCGATGATCACGTCGCCCGGCCGCAGGCCCACGGGGTCGTCCGGCCCGGCACCCTCGAAGGGCGTCGTCGCACCGGGCGAGCCCTCGAAGGGCGTCTGGACCACGACCCCGCCTTCCTTGCCCTCGGACACCACGACGCCGATGCCGCTGTAGTGGCCCGATACGTCGATCTGGAACTCCCGGAACTCCTGGGGGTCGAAGTAGGCCGAGAAGGGGTCCCCCGTCGCCTCCACCACGCCGCGGGTCGCCCCCTCCAGGAGCCGGTCTACGGGCAAGGGATCCACGTACTGGGTCCGGACCAGCTGGAAGACGGTGAGGAACCGGTCGAAGTTGGGCGAGCGAACCAGTTCCTCCAGGAGCTGCTGCTTCTCCGCGTCGGTCAGGGCGACGCTGTGGGGGAAGAGCCGCAGCCAGAACCCTTCCACCCGGTCGGAGACGGCCAGGGTCACCCCGGCCGTCAAGACCACCAGGATCAGGGCACCGGCCAGGGCCTGGCGCCATGTCAGAACCGGGCGGTCCCCCTCCCGCCCGGCCGGTCCCGTGTCAAAGGAATGGCCCAACGGTCTCATGACGATCCCGATCCTCCCAGCCGGAGCGAGGCTCTTGCCTCCACCAGCCTATGCCCCCGTCCGCCCCGGCCGAACCGTCGCGTCGGGAACCACGGCGCCCCGGGGTCCGCGCCGCGGCCCGGCCTTCGCTGTGGGGCCCGCGATCCACCCGGGCCATCCGCCACCGGGCGCAACCGGGGAATCCGCCCCAGCCGGCGGAGCCAAAGGGCGCTCGACGCCCTCCGGCGATCGACAGGTGATCTTCAGGTTCCGATCTCCATTCAGGATAGCACAACCCTCGACCCGTCCCCTCCGGACGAACCGGCCACCGCCGGGAGTCCCCTCCACGGATGCACGGGCCGGGTTCCCAAGCGGGAACCCGGCCCCTAACGCTGGCTCTTTGGGCTCTGCGGGCGCGGGCTCGTGGGGATCGCCGGCCCTTGAGCCCGCCCGGCTCACCATCGGGATCGCCGGTCCTCCGGCCCGAGCGGCTCACCGTTGGGATCACCGGTCCTCGGGCCCTTGGGGCTCACCGCCGGGACCGCCGGTCCCCGGGCCCGCGCGTCTCATCGCAAGTACGGCATGGGATCGACGGGGCGGCCGTTGACCCGGACCTCGAAGTGGAGGTGGGTGCCCGTCGACGCGCCCGTCGTCCCCATCAAGCCGATCACCTGCCCCCGCCGCACCACCTGGCCCGGCTCCACGTAGCGGCGGCTCAGGTGGCCATACAGGGTCGAGTAGGTCTCGTCGTGGGCGATGATGATGGCGTTGCCGTACCCCGACATGTAGCGGGACGCCACCACGATGCCGTCTTCGGCCGCCACGATCTCATCCCACGTGTCGGGGTTGGGGTCCGGCGGCCCCTGCCCGTCGATGTCGATGCCGGTGTGGGGCCGCACCGTCCCGTAGATGGGATGGCGCCGCGCCGGGTTGAACCCCGAGGTGATGGTGTACTCGCCGGGCACCGGCCAGAGGAACCGGCCGCCGGTGCGCCCGCCACGGCTGCGGTTGAGCGCCTCCAGCTGGCGCTTCAGGTCGGCCTGCAGGTTCTTCAGCAGCCGCTCGACTTCCTTGGAGTCGGCCTCCAGGGCCGCCAGGTGCTGCTCCCACTGGCGCCGCTGCTCGGCCAGGCGGGCCAGTTCGTCCCGGTGGCTGGCCACGGTGGCGTTGAGCCGCTGCTGCTGCCGCTCCACCTCGGCCTTGAGGGCCACCAGCTTCCGGCGCTCCGCCTCCAGCTCCTTCTTCTCCGCCACCAGGCGCTCCCGCTCCGCCTGGACCTGGGCCATGACGTCCAGGTCATGGCGCAGGATCTGGCTCAGCAGGTCCAACCGGGTTAGGAAGTCGGAGAAGCTGTTGGCCTCGAACAGGACCTCCAGCACGCCCACGGTCCCGTTCTCCTGGATGGCGCGGATCCGCCGGGCCACGTAGTCCTCCCGCTGTTCCAGCTGGCGGGTGGCCTCGTCGATCTCCTTCTGCTTGGCGTCGACGCGGGCCTCGGCGTCGCGCACCTTCTCGTTGAGCTCCGCCAGCTTGACGCGGGTCTCGCGGATCTGTTCCTCCAGGATGCGGACCCGCTCGAGGATCGAGGCCTCGTCCTCCTTGAGGGCTCGCAGCTTGCGCTGGGCCTCGGCCTGGCGCTGTTCCAGCTGGCGCAGGGTCTCGTTGGCCTCGTTGATCTTCTGCCGCAACTCGCTGATCGAGCTGGCGGCACCGGCCCGCTGGGGAGCCGGCCCCGCCAGGCCGGCCAGCGTCCCGGCCACCAGCAGGGCGGCTCCGAGCCCGGCGGCGATGCGTGCCCACCGCCGCCCCTGCGCCCGAGCCCTGCCCATGGGGGGCTCGTCCCCCCTCCGGCCAACCACGGCACCTCGTCGCCACCACGCCATGCGCAATGCCCTCCCCGGATGATGCCCGGCCGCGGGGAACCCGCGCGGCCGCGAACCCGGGTGCCCATCCCCGGCGCGGCCGCGCCCGGCGGCCGGTTCGTCCCCTGAACCGGTTGAACCCGCAAACTTCAAAAGCTCATGCGCCCAGTCCTCGCCCCAGTCGCCGCGCCGGCGGACGCGGCCGCCCACACCGGGCGCGATGGCCTCCGGTTCAAGCCCGGCAGGCCCGGCCCCAGCGCCCTTGGGGCCCCATACCTGCGGGCGGCCCAAGCCCACCCCTGGGCGGCGCAACGGGTCGACCGGGTCGACCGGCTGGACCTACACCCGCAGGTGACGGCGCAACGACATGGAGCTCCCCAGCGCCCCCAGAAGGGCGCCGCCCAGCAGCAGGACCTGCGCCACCTGCCCCAGCAGCGGCTCCTTGGGCACCAGGGGGATGAAGGGCACCGCCCGGCTGACCTCCAAGAGCAGCCGGTCGTAGCCCCACCAGGCCAGCCCCGCAGCGGCGCCGGCCCCGACCAGACCCAACAAGATGCCTTCGATGATGAGCGGCCAGCGAATGAACCAGTCGGTGGCCCCGACCAGCTTCATGATCTGGATCTCCCGCCGGCGGGCGTAGACCGTCAGGCGGATCGTGTTGGAGATGAGGAACAGGGTCGTCACGGCCAGAAGACCGACCAGGATCGCGGAACCCGTCCGCACCGCGTCGCCGACCCGTCGGATGCGGTCCGCCAGGTCGCGGCGGTACTTGACGTCCTCCACCGCCGCGGCGCTCCGCAGGGCGGTGGCCACCTGCTCGCCGTAGCGCGGGTCGGCGAGCCGCACCTCGATGGAATCCCGCAGCGGGTTCTCCTGCTCGACGCCTTCTAGCAGGTCCGCCCGGTCGCCGAACATCGCCTTCAGGTCCTGCAGGGCCTCTTCCCGGGTGACGAACCGGGTTCCGGCCACGCCCTCCATGCCGGCGATGCGCTGCTCCAGGGCCCGGCCCTCGGCCCGGTCGGTGCCCGGCTCGAGGAAGGCGACCACCGCCACCTGGGACTCCACGTAAGAAGCCAGGTGCCGCACGTTGGCCGCCACCACCAGCAGCAGGCTCAGCACCACCAGGGAGACGAACACCGTCGAGGCCGAGGCGAAGCTCATGAAGCCGTTGCGCCGGATGCCCGTCAGGGCCTCCCGCAGGAAGTACCCCAGGGTCTCAAATCGCACGCTCGTACACCCCCTGGGCCTGGTCAGCGATCACGCGGCCGGCTTCGACCCGGACCACCCGGCGCTTCAGGGAGTTGACGATGTTGTGGGCATGGGTCGCCACCACCACGGTGGTCCCGCGCCGGTTGATCTCGACCAGGAGCTCCATGATGCCCCAGGCGGTCTCCGGGTCCAGGTTGCCCGTGGGCTCGTCGGCCAGCAGGATCTTGGGGTGGTTCACCACGGCCCGGGCCACGGCGACCCGCTGCTGCTCGCCGCCCGACAGCTCCGACGGCAGGGCCCCCGCCTTGTCCCGCAGCCCCACCAGCTCCAGCACCTCCGGCACCCGGCGCCGGATCTGGCGCTGGGTGTGGCCCGTGACGAACATGGCGAAGGCCACGTTCTCGTAGGCCGTCCGGTTGGGCAGCAGCTTGAAGTCCTGGAAGACCACGCCCATCTGCCGGCGCAGGTAGGGGACGTCCCGCCGCCGCATCCGGCCCACGTTCAGCCCGTCCACCAGCACGATGCCGCGGCTGGGGACCTCCTCCCGGTAGATCAGCCGGACCAGGGTCGACTTGCCCGCCCCCGACGGCCCGACCAGGAACACGAACTCGCCCCGGTCGATGTGCAGGCTGACGTCTTGCAACGCCGTGACGCCGTTGGGATACACCTTGCTGACGTTGATGAACTCGATCACGGAGGGTGCCACCTCTCGACAATTCCCGCGCCCGGCGTACTTCGACCTCGGGGGGACAAACCCTCCCCACTTTCCGGTGGAATTGGGCACCATGGGCGAAAAACGGAAAAACGGGAGGCCGTCTGGCGACCTCCCGGATAGTTATCGTATCGAACGGTCGCAGAGTTGACGGACGAACCCGCGCCCTCGCACCGCCGGCCGGCCCGGCCTCCCGGCGACGGCGGGAGGAACCGGTGCGGCCGCCGCACCGCCAGGGGTGGGGTGCGGGACGAACCGGCCCGTCCGGCCCACCGCCTGCTCCAGGACGACCCGGCCCGGCCGGCTTGGCGTCAGCTGCGGGAGGACCCGGCCCCCTTGGCCGCGCCCCGGCCGCCGGCCCCCTCGCCGGCGGCCCCGTCCACCGCAGCCCCGGCCTTGCCGTTCTGCGGAGCACCGCGCTGGCCCGTCCGGGCCGCCTCCCACTTGAGGTACGCGTTGATGAACGGATCCAGCTGCCCGTCCATCACCGCCTGGACGTTGCCCACCTCCACCCCGGTGCGGTGGTCCTTGACCAGGGTGTAGGGCTGGAAGACGTAGGACCGGATCTGGTTGCCCCAGGCGATCTCGCCCACGTCGCCGCGCAGGGCGGCGATCTCCTTGAGGCGCTGCTCCTCGTAATGGCGGGCCAGCCGCGCCTTGAGGATCTTCATGGCCGTCTCCCGGTTGGCGTGCTGGGAGCGCTCGTTCTGGCACGTGGCCACGATGCCCGTGGGCAAGTGCACGATGCGCACCGCCGACTCCGTCTTGTTGACGTGCTGGCCGCCGTGACCGCCGGCCCGGAAGACGTCGATGCGCAGGTCCTCGGGCCGGATCTCGATCTCCGGGCTGTCCCCCAGGTCCGGCAGCACGTCCACCGACGCGAAGGAGGTGTGCCGCCGGCCCGCCGCGTCGAAGGGCGAGATGCGCACCAGCCGGTGGACCCCGTGCTCGCTGCGCAGGTAGCCGTAGGCGTTGGGCCCGCGCACCGCGAAGGTGACGCTCTTGATCCCCGCCTCCTCACCCTCCAGCAGGTCGAGGACCTCCACCTGGTAGCCGTGGTCCTCCGCCCAGCGGGTGTACATGCGCCAGAGCATCTGGGCCCAATCCTGGGACTCCGTGCCCCCCGCGCCGGGATGGAGGGAGACGATGGCATCATACCCGTCGTAGGGGCCCGTCAGAAGCAGGTCCAGCTCCAGCTGGCGCAGGCCCTCCTCGACCCGGGCGATGCCCTCCTCCAGTTCCGGGATGACCGAGACGTCGGCCTCTTCGGCGGCCAGCTCCGCCAGCACCTGCAGGTCTTCCAGCTGCCGGTCCAGGGCCTCGTAGTGCTCCACGGGCCCCTTGAGGATCTTGAGCTGGCGCACCTGCTGCTGGGCCCGCTCGGGGTCATCCCAGAACCCCGGTTCGGTCATCGCCTGTTCGATGCGCTCGATCTCCCGCCGCTTGCCGGCGAGGTCAAAGATCATCCCTCAATTCGTCGAGCCGCGGGCGCAGGGCCCGAATGCGGCGCAAGACCTCATCCCACATGGCTCCGACCTCCTGCTCACAATGGTTCGATCCATGGGTCGATCCATCGTCACCCGATGGCGCGGCCCGTCCATCCCCGCCGCGCCGTCCTCTATCCTAGGCCGTGCGGCCACAGCACTTCTTATACTTCTTCCCGCTGCCGCAGGGACAGGGGTCGTTGCGGCCCACCTTCTGGACCCGGATGGGCTCGCGGGGCGCCCCGTTGGGGCTGGCCGCCCCTGCCCCGCCGGCCACGGCTCCGCGTCCCGGACCGGTGGAACCCGCCGGGCCGGTCCCGTCGCCGGTTCCGTCGCCGGGCGCCCCGGCACCCGCCGCCGCCAGCGCGAAGACCGGCGCCCGCCCGCTCTCCTCCCGGGCGCCGACGGCGACCCGCCGGCGCTGCGGCTCCGCCTGCCCGGGCCGCACCTCCATGTGCATCAGGATGCGGACCACGTCCTCCTTGATGCTCTCGATCATCTGCTGGAACATCTCGAAGGCCTCGAACTTGTACTCCAGCAGCGGGTCCCGCTGGCCGTAGGCGCGCAGGCCGATGCCGTCGCGCAAGTCGTCCATGGCCGCCAGATGGTCGACCCACTTCTGATCGACCACGCGCAGCAGGACGACCCGCTCCAGCTCCCGCATCATCGCACTGCCGATGGCCTTCTCCTTCTCCTCGTAGATGCGGAGGAACGCGGCCTTGATCTCCTCGGCCAGGGCGTCCCGGCCCATATCGGCCAGTTCATCCGCCTTGAGGGTGCCGGCCGGCAGGAAGTTGCCCTCCAGGTACTCGACCAGGCCCTCCAGGTTCCACTCCTCGGGGTGGGCGTGCTCGTTGCAGTAGTTGTCCAGGGCATGCCGGATGATGTCGTCGATCATGCCCAGGATGTGCTCGTGGACGTCCTCGCCGTTCAGCACCTTGCGCCGCTCGGCGTAGATGACCTCCCGCTGCTTGTTCATCACGTCGTCGTACTCGAGGACCTGCTTGCGCAAGGAGAAGTTGCGGTGTTCCACCTTGCGCTGGGCGTTCTCGATGGCCCGGGTGATCAGGGGGTGCTCGATGGGCTCGTCCTCCTCCACCCCCAACCGGTCCATGATGCCCCGGATGCTGTCGGACCCGAAAAGCCGCATCAAGTCATCCTCAAGGGACAGGTAGAACCGGGACGAACCGGGATCCCCCTGACGGCCGGCGCGCCCGCGCAGCTGGTTGTCGATGCGCCGGGCCTCGTGACGCTCGGTACCGATGATGTGCAGGCCGCCCAGCTCGACCACCCGCTGGTGCTCGGCCTCCGTCTCCCGCTTCGCCTCCTCGAGGAGGCGCAGGTAGTCACGGCGCGCCTCGGCCAGCTCCGGGTCGTCCGGATCCAGCTGGCCCGAGACGGCGCTGATGACGTCCGGCGAATAGCCCAACTTGCGCATGCGCTGGCGCGCCAGGAACTCGGGGTTGCCGCCCAGCAGGATGTCGGTCCCGCGGCCGGCCATGTTGGTGGCGATGGTCACGGCGCCGACGCGACCAGCCTGGGCGATGATCTCGGCCTCCCGCTCGTGGTACTTGGCGTTGAGGACCTGGTGCGGGATGCCGCGCCGCTTCAACATCTCGCTGAGGCGTTCGGACTTCTCGATGGAGATGGTGCCGACCAGCACCGGCTGGCCGCGCCGGTGGCACTCGACGATCTCCTCCACCACGGCCCGGAACTTGGCCGCCTCGGTCTTGTAGATCACGTCGGGCAGGTCGCGGCGGATCATCGGCTTGTTCGTCGGGATCACGACGACGTCCAGGCCGTAGATCTTGGAGAACTCCTCTTCTTCGGTGGCGGCCGTGCCGGTCATGCCGGCCAGCTTCTCGTACATGCGGAAGTAGTTCTGGAAGGTGATGGTGGCCAGGGTCTGGGACTCCCGCTCGATCTTGAGGTTCTCCTTGGCCTCGATGGCCTGGTGCAGGCCGTCCGAGTAGCGGCGCCCGAACATCAAACGGCCGGTGAACTCGTCGACGATGATCACCTGGCCGTCCTTCACCACGTAGTCGACGTCGCGCCGCATCAGTTCCTTCGCCTTGAGCGCGTTGATCAGGTAATGGGCATAGTCGACGGGGTTGTCGGGCGCGTAGAGGTTCTCCACGCCCAGCATCTGCTCGACCCGGTGAACGCCCTCCTCCGTCGGGGCCACCGTGCGCGCCTTCTCGTCCACGGTGTAGTCCCGGTCGCGCTCCAGCTTGCGGGCGATCTGGGCGAACTGGTAGTACAGCTCGGTGGGCTTGTCGGCCATGCCGCTGATGATCAGGGGCGTGCGGGCCTCGTCGATCAGGATGCTGTCCACCTCGTCGACGATGGCGTAATACAGCTCCCGCTGGACCACCTGGTCGGGGTAGAGGGCCATGTTGTCGCGCAGGTAATCGAAGCCGAACTCGTTGTTGGTCCCGTAGGTGATGTCCGCGGCGTAGGCGCGGCGGCGCTCCTCGAAGCTCAGGCCGTGAACGATGACCCCCACCGAAAGCCCCAGGAACCGGTAGATCCGGCCCATCCACTCCGCGTCGCGCTTGGCCAGGTAGTCGTTCACGGTGACGATGTGGACGCCCCGCCCGGTGAGCGCGTTCAGGTAGGCGGGCAAGGTTGCCACGAGGGTCTTGCCCTCGCCGGTCTTCATCTCGGCCACCTTGCCCTCGTGCAGGACGATCCCGCCCATCAGCTGGACATCGAAGGGCCGCATGCCCAGGGCGCGCTTGGCCGCCTCGCGCACCACGGCAAAGGCCTCCGGAAGCAGGTCGTCCAGGGTCTCGCCGCCCGCCAGGCGGCGGCGGAACTCGTCCGTCTTGGCCCGGAGCTCGGCGTCCGAAAGGCGCACCATCTCCGGCTCCAGGGCGTTGATCCGCTCGACCTCCCGCGACAGCCGGCGGATCTCCCGCTCGTTATAGTTGAACAGGTTCCGCAGCAACCCGAGCATCGTTCTCATCTCCTGAAGAAAAAACCGGCGACTGGGTCGCGCCGGAAGGGTCGGTCACGATCTTGCAGTGTTCGTTCGCCCCAGCGTCCGTCCTCTTCCCCGAAACCTCTCCCCTGCCCAACTGGATCTTGGGCAAGGACACCAAACCGGTCGCCCCGGGTCACGCTCGGCGGCCCAGCCGACCGCTGGGCCCTAGCGAACCACGACGGCCAAACCTCCTGCACGTCTTTTCTATTCTATCACGCGAATGCGGCCAAGACCACGTGCGCCAGTATTGCGAAGCCGACCGCGACCGGCCCTCCCCATTCTTGACCCGACAGGGCGCAGCTCAGGGGCGACCGATGGCGCCGCCTGCAGGGCCGGACAGCACGGCCTTAGAACCGTTACCAATCCTTCCAACCATTGCCGAATAGACCAGCCATGCCAGACCTATAGCTAGCGCAACATCACCCAAGCTCGCAACCGATGGGAACGGAAACGGCCGAGGCACGGGAATGATATCCGCCAACCAGGGGAAACGAGTACCAGGCACCAATATCTCGTGAGTAAGGCTCACTCCAGAACGCAGATAGTCCAGTGTCCGAATTCTGTCGGCTCCACCAGCAGCAATGCGAATCGCCCACTCACTTACCGGCATGCGCCCACCGTTTGCAACTATGACTAAAGCATTGGCTAAAGTACCACCAATGAGAAGGGGCGACCCGGGCAAATGTCGGTTCGCAACAGCAAGCACCACCAAAAGGCTATATGCCAACACTTGCATCTCTTCAGCCATGCGACTCAGCAACGTTCCATCGACGTACTGGGAACGTAACAATATGGACCGTATGATGAACGGGACAGGGAGAAGAATAATGAGCCGGAGAGGCACTTGCCCCAGCCGTCCGACCCTTCCGCCCTTAAGCCACCCCAAAATAAGTGCCCCAACAATGGAAATCGCGTACACCTTCGGGTCCACTCCTGCTTGCCATTGGGCTAGCCGTCCCGAGATCCATCATCCTCTGCAGCGAAGGCCAGTTCCTCAAAGGACACGGCCACCTCGTCACGATACGATTTAAACTGGGGTGACCAACCATACAATGACTCCAGGTACTGGACAAATTCTAATTCGGGGGGCCGCGTCAAATCCGCTACACGTTCGGGCTCGGAAATCAGTTCCAAGAGAACCTCAACAATGCGCGGATCAAAGTGCGTTCCCGAACACCGCTTCAACTCCTCGATCACTTCCGGTAAGGGTCTTCCTGCCTTATACGGCCTGTCATACAACATGGCGTCGAACGCATCTGCAACGGCAATGATCCTGGCACCAAGGGGGATATCCTCACCGCTAAGGCCATCGGGGTAGCCTGTTCCATCGTATCGCTCATGGTGGTGCCGAATCCAATACGCTACCGTCTCTAAGGAGTGGACACCATCTACGATGCGGGCGCCAATAACAGGATGCTTCTTCATTTCCTCATATTCTTCGGGCGAATACTTGCCTGGCTTATTTAGTATCTCATCTCGGACCCCGATTTTCCCAATGTCATGCAGGATCCCAGCATACTGTAGCTGTTCCAATTGAATATCGCTTAGCCCGAGCTGTCGCCCAATGGTAACTGCCAACCGGGCGACTCGGTCCGCATGTCCGTACGTATAACGATCCTTCGCCTCCAGCGCCAAGGCCAGAGCCCGTATAGTTCCCAAAAACATTCTGTAGACATCCAAATACCGTTGAAAAGAAAAACGCGCAACCACCAGGGGGAGCAAGAACAAAAACACACCAAACAGACCCACTCGTTCTTCGATGACAGCAATCAAGTAAGCCAAAGGCATTAGAGCCTGTTTCACGAACCCAGGTATTTCCGCAGGATTGCAGCCACGGGAGGTTAAGTGAAGGCATCGGTTGGAATTCGCCATCGCCTGAGGTGTTCCTATGGCCTACAACTTCCGCCCGGTGAACCGCGACCAACTGTACCTGCTCCCACCGAGCCTTCGCGACTGGCTGCCTGAGGATCATCTGGCCTGGTTTCTGATCGACGCCGTCGAGCAGATGGACCTGCGGGCCTTTTACGAGAAGTACCGCGCCGACGGTTGGGGCGGAGAGAGTTACGACCCAACCCTGATGGTGACGCTCCTGCTGTACGCCTACTGCGTCGGCGAACGGTCGAGCCGGCGGATCGAGCGGTTGTGCCTCGAGGACGTGGCCTTCCGGGTGATCACCGCCAACCAGAAGCCGGATCACGTGACCATCGCCCGCTTCCGCCAGCGCCATGCACGGGAGCTGGCCGCGCTGTTCACCCAGGTGCTGCGGCTGTGCCGTGAGGCGGGGCTGGGGAAGGTCGGCGTGGTGGCGCTGGACGGGACGAAAGTCAAGGCCAACGCCTCGCTGGCGGCCAACCGCACCTACGATGCGATTCGCCAGGAAGTGGAGAAGATGCTCCGGGAGGCGGAGGCCACGGACCGGGAAGAAGATGAGCGGTACGGCTCCGGGCGTCGTGGGGACGAGTTGCCGGAGGAGCTGCGCCACCGTGCGAGCCGGCTGGAGCGGCTGAAGGCATGCAAGCGGCGGCTGGAGGACGAGGCGGCCCGGGAAGCCGCCCGGCAGCAGGCCCGCATCGAGGAGCGGAAGGCGCAGGAGCAGGCGACCGGCAAGAAGCGGCGGGGGCGCAAGCCGAAGGCGCCGGATCCCTCGGTGGATCCGGCGGCGAAGGCGAACGTCACGGACCCGGACAGCCGGATCATGAAGACCCGGCAGGGCTTTGTGCAAGGGTACAACGCCCAGGCGGTGGTGACCGAAGACCAGCTCATCGTGGCCGCGGCGGTGACGCAGGACGCCAACGACGTGGGCCAACTCCACCCGATGCTCCAGCAGGCGCAAGCCAACCTGCGGGCCGCGGGCGTGGACAAGCCCATCCGGGCCGTCGTCGCCGACGCGGGGTACTGGAGCGAGGCGAACGTGAAGCAGGCACCGGCGGATGGGCCGGAACTGTTCCTGGCGACGAGCAAGGAGTGGAAGCAGCGCCAAGCCTGGAAGGATGCACCCCCTCCGCGGGGCCGGATCCCCAAAGGGCTGAGCCTGCGGGAGCGGATGGAACGTAAGCTGCGGACCCGGCGAGGGCAGGCGATCTACGCCAAGCGCAGCCAGACCGTGGAGCCGGTGTTCGGGCAGATCAAGGCCGTGCGAGGGGCCGACCGGTTCCTGCGTCGGGGTCTGGCGGCGTGTGACAGCGAGTGGAAGCTGCTCTGCCTGACCCATAACTTGCTGAAGCTCTGGCGAAGGGTCACGGAGGCGTCCTCATCCTCGCCCTTGGGTTGGATGGCGGCGGGGTTGGCGTAGATAGGGTAACGACCGGGCCGCCGGCCTACCCCGTCCTGGCCGTCAGCCCACGGGACATAGCCGAATCGACCCGGTACGTTCCCCCAGTTCTGATCTCGTCAGGATCAGTGAAACAGGCTCATTAGAGCCAAGTAATTCAGGGCGACCGTCGTTTTGAATTGGTGTACGAGCTTCCCGACCCCAATTTTCCCAAAATGATGCAAGTAGATTATAGAAAGACCAATATTCGTCACAAAATAGAGAGCCGATGCGGCAGCAAAGCTGGCGACGAATCGCGGGTCTGTAATTGACTGCTGACCTGCAAGCCAGTGAAATGTAAATCCGCTAACGCCTGCAGCAGCGCCTAGTTGAATGCGGTTGAAAATCACCGCTCTCTTTGGGACCCCGCCGAAATCTTCCGGTCGAACCGTCCCCAAAGTCGCAACCAACATTCCTGCCAGTGGACCTTGCGATAAAACAGTCACGAAGATGGGTATGAAGCTTAAAGACACCGAGCCCCGAATCGCAGGAATGGCTATGGGGAATGCCTCGGCAGCCAACGTAAAAAGGAATAGGAGCAGCATATGGTTGGGCTTCGCTAGGCCAACGTGTGCCACCGCCGCCGTGAAGCCAGTTGAAGCAACGACGTACATTAAATACCTGGCTTTTGGATCTCGGCCCATTGTGGTCAGCTCCAAGTTTGAGCAAAGGAATTAAAAAGATTATTGGCTACTGTGGCCGGTTAAGCTCAGCAGCTGACCTGGACGCTAGAACCAGCAGCCAAAACCAGGGTCGCCAGCAGAACGAGAACCTTGATCACGCGGGCCATGAAGGATCACTCCACCATTCGCTGCCCCCGCGACGGACGCTCGTCCGCCGGGAAGCGGTCTCCGCTCATGGCCACGATGCGTGGATCTCCGGCCACAGTAACCAAACTTTTCGAATTCGTTGTCCGCGGCGGTCCGCACCTGTCAGGACGACCCTTCGGCGATTCGATTCGCCCGGTGTCAGGAACCCGGCAGCGTGTCGTTATAATGTTTGCCTTCGCCACGCCCCGAGCAGCCCCGCCTAACCCGCGAGGACCGGCTATTCTCAACAATGCCCCGGGCGCACCGGACGCTACCGCCGGGGGAGGCGACTTCGCCCAATCGGACCGTGTCCTAACAAGGGACGGTAATCCATGCCAGCGGACGTGCTTCACACATTCGTGGTCGGTCCGCCGATTCCTTCTGGTGCCAGTTGTCCGGCCAGGGCGAAAAACCGGTTGACCGCGTCCAGTACCGCTCGGCAGGTGGCTTCGGTCTCGTCCAGCTTGATCAGAACCGCACCCACGTACTCCTGGGGCGGGAGGATGCCGCCGCCCGCCGTGATCCCCACCAGGGCCACCGTCCGGTGCCCCAGCCGCACCCGCTGCACCGAGAAGACCTCCACCTCCACCATCCGGTAGAGGGCGGCGACCACCGCACGGGCCGTGGCCACGGCGGCCATCCGCAGGGCCGAGCTGGGCCCCCGGGTCCCCCGGGCCTCCCCCCGGAAGACCCGCTCGCCGTTGCCGAGTTCGACCACGATCCCCACCTGGGTCCCCTCGGTCTCCAAGCGGTGGCGCAAGAGGCGCAGGCGGGATTCGCCGTACTCGTCGCTGGCCCCAACCCGGGTGAGGTGGATGATCCCAGCCTCCACGTCCTGTCCGAAGCTGATGGCCATCAGGGACTGGACATCGCGGTACACCTGATGCTCCGCCCGCCCCGGCCCTGCCAGCAGGTGGATCTCCTGCACACGGCCGCCGGCGTCGACCTCGACATGGGATGAGAGGACGCCCGGCAAGCCGAGGAGCGCGGACTCCATGGCCCGGGCGGTTTGCTCCGACCACGACGACTGCTGCGACACCCGTAGCATCCTCCCGCCGGCCGCGGTCACGGCCCCCTAGTGTCAGGAATAGACGATTCTTCCTTTCCCCACCTTAACCTGCCCCAACGGGGCGGTATAGTCCCAAAATCGCGCATCGGGGGCGGCGTCCGCGTCAAAGGTATTGCCTCGCGAGCCCAAGGGGTCGAACGGTGTCCCCCGGCAGGCACGAAACGGCCACGGGCATGCCCGCCCGTGGCCGGGGCCCTCGGCTCCCCATCGCAGCATCTCAGACGGCCGCACAGGCACGCGCTACAGGAACCCGCTCCCCCGGCCGGACCGCCGGCAACGCCGGCGGGTGCGGCGGCGTTGCCGGCCGGCCCCCGAAGGCGAACACCGGTCACCCCTCAGGGAACCGGCAGCGCTTCAGAACTCGGGCTCGATCAGCCCGTACTGGCCGTCCCGCCGCCGGTACAGGACGTTGACCTCACCGGTGGTGGCGTTGGCGAAGACGAAGAAGTCGTGTCCCAGGAGGTTCATCTGCAGGATGGCCTCGTCCACCGTCATCGGCTTGACGGCGAAGCGCTTGGTGCGGACGACCCGGCCCTCTTCCTCGGGCTCCGTCCACGCCGGTTCGTCCACCGCGCTCTCCACCTCGGCCACGGCCTGGCCGGTGGTCGCCTCGAGGCGCCGCGCCTTGCGGTTCAGCCGCGTCTTGAACTTGCGGATCTGGCGCTCCAGCTTGTCGACGACCAGGTCGATGGAGGCGTACATGTCGTCGGATTCCTCTTCGGCGCGGATCAGCAAGCCGTTGTTGGGGACGGGGATGGTGACTTCGACGATGTGCCGGTCCCGCTCGATGCTCAGGGTGACTTGCGCCTGCAGGGGGCTGCCGTTGAAGTAGCGGGCGACCTTCCCGACCTTCCTGCGGGCGTACTCTTTGAGGGCTTCGGTGACATCGATGTTCTTGCCGTAGATGGCAATGTTCAACAGCCCTCACTCCTTCCCCTGAAGCTAATGAAGTAGTTCCGCGCTCGACCGGCGTCCTCCTACCGGGAAGGCTTGGGCTCGACGGCCTTCGTGCCCGGTTCTCAGGATGGCTTCAGGTCGAGTCGATCCGAGCGGGGCCTTGGGTTCTGGGGTTTGGGGCCGTCGCCGGTGGTCACACCTCCCCCAAGGGGGTTGCTCCTCCCATAGGATGGAACCAATCACCGCACCGGCCCGGTGCCGCTGTGGATAGTCTGCCCCTCCCGAGCTGTGGATAATGTGGATCATTTGTTGATAACTGCGAAGGCCGCCCGTTTGTGCAAGGCAGAGGGTCGCTCCCGTTGTTCATTGGGGTGGGGATAACCTGCCCGCCGCTCCTTGCCAGCGCCCATCCGCTCCTCGCCATCCTTCACGTGGTTCCGGACGAACCAGCCCCTGGCCGCTTCATCCTTCGGACGGATCCCCGTGCCGTGGGCGGAACGGCCGAGTCCACCAAAAGCCCGGTTGGCTCGGGGAGTCCGGGCGGGTCGACCCGGCGATGACGAAGAAAGGCGGCCCGCCCACCACACCCGCGGGGGCGGCGCCGCCCTCATGGCCCGTCCGTGCCACCGTCGTACCGTTCTACCCTTCGACCCTACGGCCGTCCGCCATTTGCCGTTGGCCCATGGGCCGTTCAACCATTCGCCGTTCGACCATTCCACGCAACCCTTCGACGCTCGGACCGGATGGATGGGCCTGTCAACCCGCCGTCCTCCCGGACCTGCAGGCCCTGCCGGACCTCCCGGACCTGCAGGACCTACTGGACCTACCGGACCTACTGAACCTACCGGACCACCGGCCGTCTCAGCCGGTCACCTGCTGGACGAACCGGAGTCCCTCGGCCAGCAGCGCCTCCACCTCCCCGGGTGACTCCGCCTCCGCGTAGACGCGGACCACGGGCTCTGTGCCCGAGGCCCGGAACAGGATCCAGCGGCTCGGCCCGAAGATCAGCTTGTAGCCGTCCAGGGGGTCGACCTTCTCGACGGGCCAACCGGCCAGGCGGGCCGGCGGCTCCTCGCGCAGGCGCTCGAGGAGCCGGTTCTTCCCGTCGGGGGTGAGGTGCAGATCCCGCCGCTGGAAGAAGTGGGGGCCGATGTCCGCCATCAGGGCCGCCACCTGCTCCCCCAGGGTACGGCCGCGGGTGGCCATGATCTCGGCCAGCAGCAGGTTGCACAGCAGCCCGTCCCGTTCGGGCATGTGGTTCTTGATGCCGATGCCGCCGCTCTCCTCCCCGCCGATCAGCACGTCTTCCTTGAGGGCGTACTCGCAGACGTGCTTGAAGCCGATGGGTGTCTCCCGGAAGGGCAGGCCATAGCGCGCGGCGAGCTTGTCGACCATGCGGGTGCCGGCGAAGGTCTTGATCACGGAACCGGTCCAGCCGCGGACCTCCACCAGGTGCTGGAGCAAGAGGGCGAAGATTCGCTGGGCGTCGAGGACCTCGCCGGTGGCGTCGACCGCGCCCACCCGGTCGCCGTCCCCGTCGGTGACCAGCACGGCCTGGGCGCCCAGTTCCTGCACCGCCTCCACCGCCGGGCCCAGATTGCGGGCGATGGGTTCAGGCGCCAGCCCTCCAAAGCTGGGGTTGAACTCGCCGCGGATCTCCGTCACCTCGGCGCCGGCCTCTCGGAGCAACCCGGCCAGGATCCCCCGGGCCGCGCCGTGCATCGGGTCGACCACGACCCGCAGGCGGGCCTGGCGCAGCCGGTCAAAGTCCACCAGCTCCCGCAGCTGGGCCACGTAAGGGCTGATCAAGTCGGCGTCCTCCACCCGCCCACGGCGGCGGGCCTCCTCCAGATCCATGCCGGGCGGCGGCGGTGAACCACGGCGCTCGGCCTCCTGCCGTTGGAGCACGGCCTCCAGCCGGCGCGTCTCCTCGGGCAGGGCCGGCCCGCCGAACCAGCCCTTGAGTTTGAAGCCGTTGTACTCGGGTGGGTTGTGGCTGGCGGTGATCATCACCCCAGCGCCCAGCCGCCGGGAGACCACCGCCCAGCTCAAAGCCGGCGTGGGGCAGGCCGTGCGGGAGAGGACGACCGGAATCCCCGCCGCGGCCAGCACCCCGGCCACGGCGCCGGCGAACCGGTCGGAGAGGAACCGGCAGTCGTAGCCGATGGCGACTCCCTGGCCGGCCCGGCCGGTGGCCTCAAGGTGCTCGGCCAGCGCCCACGCCACCCGCCGCACGTTGGCGAAGGTAAACTCGTCGGCGATGACGGCCCGCCAGCCGTCGGTGCCGAACCGGATCGCGGCCTCCGGCCCCGCCTGTTCCTCCCGCTGTATTCCCCGCTCTGTTCCCTGCGGCTGCACCTCATGCTGCGCATCCCTTTGCTCGCGCCCGTCGCTCACCCGGTGCTCACCTCGCTGGAACCTTCGCAACCGGCCTTAGGGTTCCTTCTGGTGAGACCTGGCTGCACGGGGACGGGCAGGCGGCGAGCGGCGGCCGGGCGGTGGCAGAGGCCGAGGCCGGGGTGACGCGTTCGACCACCGCGACCTTACCGCAGGAAGTCCATCAGGGTCGGCTGGACGATCCGGGCCCCGGCCATCAGGGCCGCCTTGTAGGCCGCCTCGGACACCGAGAGGCGCATGGCCGTCTCGGCGATGTCGGCATCCTCCACGCCGCTCAGCAGTTGCTCGGTGTCGATGCGGATCTCGTCCATCCGGTACAGGCCGAGCTCGATGCGGTTGACCTTGGCGCCCACCTCCGCCCGCAGCCGCAGCAGCCCGTCGATGGCTGCGTCGGTGGCACCGATCCCCCCCGTGGAGATGGCCTGGAGGTCGCGGTTCTGCAGGGCCACCGCCAGGTCGTGCAGGGCCTGGAAGGCCGGCGCGAAGGCCGCGTCGCCCGCCACGTTGATGGCCAGCGTGGTGCCCGGGGCCACCTCCCGCTGGATCGGCCCGTTCATCCCCTGGTAGGTGACGCCGCTAGGGCTCGTGGGATCGGCCACGAAGGGCGGCTGTTGGGTGGCAAAACCGCCGAAGAGGTAGGTGTCGCCGAGGGTGCTGTTGGCCACCTCCAGCAGGTGGTCCTGGAGCTGTTCGACCTCGGCCTGGATCGCCTGGAGGGAGCTGTCGGGCAGGGTGCCCGAGGCGGCGCGGACCGCCAGTTCCCGCGCCCGCTGCAGGATCTGGGTCGCCCGGTCGAGGGCGCTGTCGGTGACCTCCAGCCAGTCGCGGGCGTCCTGGGCGTTGGCGCGCAGCCGCTCGACCTCCGCCAGCCGGGCCCGCAGCCGCAGGCTGTCCACGGTGGCGACGGGATCGTCGGAGGGCCGCTGGACCCGCTTTCCAGAGGCCAGCGGGTTCTGGTAGGTGCTCAGGCGCTGCTGGGCCCGCCGCAGGTCGGCCAGCAGGGTCGTGATCATCATGCCGCCGGTGATGCGCACCCGTGCTCCCCCCGATCGCCGTGGTGATGGCCCGGAAGACCGGGCCCGCCTGAGATGACGCCCCGGCCGCCCGGCCGCCGGCGGTCTGCCTCTTCACGACCGGCCGCCCGGCGACCGGCGGCCTGTCTCTTCGCCACCGGCCGGCCGCCGGCCGATCAGCGGCCGACCAGGCCCGTCCGCTCGATGAGGATGGCCAGCATGGCGTCCACGGCCGTCACCAGCCGGGCCGCCGCGGCGTAGGCGTGCTGGTAGCGGACGAGCTGGGTCATCTCCTCGTCCAGGGAGACGCCCCGCACGCTCTCCCGCTGGGATGCCACCTGATCCATCAAGAGCTGGGTGGTCCGCTGCCCTTCTTGCGCCTGGCGCCCGGCGATCCCCAGCCCGGCCACCACGCTCTCCAGGTAGTCCTGGGCGGAGGCGCTGCCCGGCAGATTGAGCGGGGCATGCCGCAGCTGGGCCAGCGCCAGGGCATTCCGGCCGTCGCCGGGGGCTCCAGCCACCAGGGCTGCGGCTAGGTTGGCCGGGTCGTCCAGATCCGGGTTCACCGTGACCTCCTGCAGATCGGAGCCCGTGCCCAGGACGAACAGGTCGCGCCCGGCGCCGGGGCTGGACGGGTCGGCGGACGGGCCGTCGTTGAGCCCGTAGCCCCGCCGGTGGACGGCGTTGACGGCCTCAGCCAGGGCGAAGAACAGGGCTTTCAAGTCCTGGCGCAACCCCGCCACCAGGCGGTCCCGGGACTCCAGGAAGCCGTCGATCTCCCCGCCTTCGAGCCGGGCATCGTCCAGGGGAATCAAGGCGGACGAACCGGCCGCCCCGCCTTCGGGCGGGACCTCGGCATCCCCCGACCAGTAGAGCCGGACCACCAGATCGCCCGCGGCCCCGGCCCCGCCGGTCCCGGTCCCGCCAGATCCGCCCGTGCCACCGCCACCCCCGGGATCGCCGGATCCGGCGCCCGCCGGTTCTTCCCGGGTGACCAGGCGGTGGACGACCTGGCCGTCCACCAGGGGCAGGCCGGCCACCTCGACCCGCAAGGCGCCGCCCTCCCGTTCCGTCACCCGCACCGGGAGCAGGGTGCTCAGCTCTTCGACCAGCCGGTCCCGCTCGTCCAAGAGATCGTTGGGCGACTGGCCGGCGGCGGTGGCCACCCGGATCCGCCGGTGGATGTCGGCCAGCTGGGTGGCGATCTGGTTGGCCCGGTCGACCCGGGCCAGGATGCTGGCGTCCAGGTTGCGCTGCAGGTCGGCCAGCTGGCGGTCGGCGGCCTGGAACCGCTCGAGCAAGGTGTGGGCCTGCTGAATGGCGGCCGTCCGCGCCGGCAAGCTGTCCGGCCGGTTCGCCACCGTGCCCAGGGCCTCCCAGAAGTCCGAGAGGGCCCGGGCCAGGCCGGCATCGGAGGGTTCGCCCAGGATGGTCTCGAGTTCCGCCAGGGTCTGGGATCGCACCTGCCAGCGGCCCAGCTGGCTCTGCAGGTCCCGTACCTGGCGGTCTAAGAACAAGTCGCGGACCCGCTGGATGTCGGCCACCTGCACGCCCGTCCCCACCTGACCGGCCTCGGCGGGCATGGCCAGGGACGGGGGAGCGTAGGCGGGCGTGGGCGCCAGCCGGGCCACCTGCCGGGAGTAGCCGGGCGTGTTGGCGTTGGCGATGTTGTGGCCGGTGACGTCGAGGGCCCGCTGCTGGGCCCACAGGCCGAGCCGTGCCAGTTCCAGGCCGAAGAAGGTGCTGCGCACGGGGGCATCCTTCCTTTACCGGTTCCGCCGTCCTAGTAGGCGCGATCGACCGCCAGGGCTGAGGGACGCCACTGGATCCGGCCGTCGGGTCCGTAACCGGGCGCCGCGGCCCCGCGGGCAGCGGCCAGGGTCTGCAGGCCGAAGCGGGCCCACGCCAGCCCCTGGCGGGCCAGGGCCCGGTTCTGGCGGTTCAGGACCTCCACGCCCTCGGCCAGCGCTTGCAGGGCGGCCCGGCACCGGGCCAGGGACGGAGCCAGCTCGGGGCAGCGCCGGGCCAGCTCCTCCCACGAAAGGGCGGCCGCGTCGAGGCCCCAGGCGGCCGCCAGGCGTCGCTGCAGGTCGAACCGGCGCCGCTCCAGATCGTCGATGCGCTGCAGCTGCCGTTGCTCCCCCGCCAGGGCCGCTTCGATGGCGGCGGCATCCCCGGCCACCAGGGCGCGGTTCATCGCCCGGGCCACCTCCAGCAACTGGGCCCAGGGCTCGACCATCGCCGCCAGGTGGTCGACCAGCTGCCGGGCAAGGGCAGCGGCCGTTGGGGACTCGGCGGAGAGCGAAATGAGGCGTGGGGCCGGCTCCGGAACCGCCTCCCACCCCGCCCGCGGCCCGGCGCCGGATGGGGGCACTGGGCCTCCTGGCCCCTGCTCAGGGGCCCCGGATGGCGAGGCCGGTTGGAACTGCCCGGGGGATGGGGCGGTCGCCATGGTCAACGCTCCTCCTGGGCCCGGTCCGCCAGCAACCGGTAGAGCATCCGCTCGGCGACCTGCTGGGGATCGACCTGGTATTCGCCGCGGGCGATCTTCTCGCGCAGGGCAGCCACCTTGTCCGCCCGCACCTCCGGCAGCTGGCGCGCTTCTTCCACCAGGCGCTGGACCGCGGCCGCCGCGGGGGAGAGATCGATCCGATCGCGGCCGGCCGCGGGGGTCGCGGCCGGGGCCTCGGTCCCCCCGGTTTCGCTGGGGCCGGAAGGCTGAACGGGAGCCGGCCCCACCGGCCCCGCCGGCCCGCCGCTGGGCGTGATACCCCCCGGCTGCATACCGTAGGCCTTGAGGGCGTTGAGAACTTGCTGGCGGGAGATGATCATCGTCCCGTCCTCCTCGTCGTCACCGGGAGCCGGCGCGGGATCGTCGCCTCGGACTCGAAGCCTTGGACTCGCGCCAACGATAGCTAACCCGGTTTTCGTTCGCCGCGCCGAATCGTTTAGGGTGGCATCGGCCCCTCCCGGCCTGGGAGGGGCCCCGCACCCGGCGGCATGGCGAATGGGCCCCGGCTGCCGGGCCATCGGACGGCATCGACCGCGAACTCTGTGGCCCGCCCCGGTTCCAGGGGCGTGACCGCCGCCGTCAAGCCATAGATCGGCCCGGCCCCGAGGTCCTGCAAGACCCGGCAGACGGCGGCCAGGGTCCGGCCGGTGGTCAGCACGTCGTCCACCAGGAGGACCGGCCGGCCCGCCAGGGGACGAGCGCGGGCCGCCGGCGCGAAGGCCCCCGCCACGTTGAGGCGGCGACCAGCGGCCCCCAGGGCAGCTTGGGAACCGGCAGCCTCCCGCCGCACCACCAGCCCGGTGGCCAGGGGCCAGCCTCCCGCCCGGGCGACCGCCCGGGCTAGCAGCAGGGCCTGGTTGTAGCCCCGCTGCCGCAACCGGTCCGCGTGCATCGGCACGGGGACGACCAGGGCCGCGGCTGGCCAGCCGGCAGCCCGGGCAGCCATGGCCTGGCCCAGCAGCGCGGCCAGGTACGGTTCGTCCCCGTACTTCATCCGCAGGATGAGCTCCCGCAAGAGGCCCCGGTACGGCCCGATGGCCCGCACGGCGGCCCAAGGGGGCCCGAGGGTGCGGCACTGGGTGCAGGGTTCCTCCGGATGGGCGAGCCAGGCCGGCCGGTCGCACCAGCGGCAGCGGTCCCCCGGATCATGGCGGAGGCGGGCCCTACACCGGTCGCAGGCGGCGGGGACCGCCGGGGACCATCCCGGCAGGTGAACCCCGCATCCCAGGCAATAGGGCGGCCACGGGAAGACCGCGGCCAGGAGCTCCTCCCAAAGGGCAGCCCCCAGACGGGCCACCGCTTCCCTCACCCCAAGGGGCTCACCCCACGACGGTGGCTGGGCCGGCCCGGACGGCCCCGGGGGCGCGGGGCCGGCTGCCCTTGTCACCGGGTCCCAGGATCGGGTCTCACCCCTCTTGAGACCGCACCCCCGGCCGGCGCTCCGTACCGCGGGCCATGGACCGGCGGCGGCAAACCCGTCGCTTTCGGGCCGGCATCAAGAATTCCGGGGTGCCCGATCCGGTTCCCGGCCCACGGCCTTTCTTCCATATTATACCATCGCTGGCCGGTTGGGGGTCAAGGAGGGTGATGGGGAAACCGCGAACCTGGGGGAACTCAGGCCCGCTCGCGCCGGTCGCGTTCCCGGTGGTGGCGCTTCTCCCGGTACATGTTGCGGTCGGCGGCCGCGATGAGGTCCTCGTCGGAGGGACCATCGTAGGGGTAGACCGCCACCCCGAGGCTAAACCGCAGGGTGAAGTACACCTGCCCCGAGGCGTCGGTGAACCGGCAACGGAACACGGCGTCCCGGATGCGGTCGGCCACGGCCTCGGCCTCCTCGCGGCGCGCCCCGGGCAGGATGGCCACGAACTCGTCGCCGGCGTAACGGGCAACCAGGTCCTGCTGGCGCACCGAGTGGCGCAGCACGTCGGCGAACTGGCGCAACACCTGGTCGCCCGTCTGGTGGCCGAACTGGTTGTTGATGTCCGAGAAGTTGTCCAGGTCGATCAGGATCAGCGCCAGAGGCTGGCCGCCGGCACTGGCCCGCCGCACCGCCTCCCGCAGCCGCATGCTGAAGAACCGGTAGTTGTAGAGGCCCGTCATGGGATCGGTCTGGGCCATGGTCTGGGTTCGTCCGTAAATGAGGCCGTTCTGGATCGCCAGGGCCATGGGCGAGGCCAGGATGGACAGCAGCCGGCGCTCCCGGTCACCGAAGGCGCGGTGCCGCCGGGCCAGGCAGAGACAACCCATCAGCCGCTCGTCGGCGGAGAGCGGAACCGCCAGCACGCTGGAGGGCTGGAAGTTCTCGGTCACCAGGGTGGGCTCGTCCCCGCGCTCGACGACCTGGCGGCTCAAGGCCGCCTCCTGCACGGCTCCCGTCCCGGCCACCCGGCCCTGGATGCGCTCGGCATCGGGGTGGGCCGCATGCTGGAGACGCAGCACGTCGTCCTCCTCCGCCAGGTAGATGGCGAAGGCATCCGACGGCGCCAGCTGCTGCACCGCCCGGGCGATCCAGCAGAAGGCATGGTCGAGCTCCAGTACGCCGGCCAGCCCCTTGGTGATCTCGTACAGCGACTGCAGGTCATGGTGGGCTTCCACCAGCCGCATGTGCAGCCGCAGGAGGTAGTTGATCATGAGGAACAGGATGAGCCCCACCACCATGCCGACCAGCCCGTACACCTGGAAGGCCATCATGACCACCGAGTGGGCGGCCACGGCAAAGCCCGTGCTCAGGGCGTCCACCGGCAGCCAGCGGAAGAACAGGCGGAGGAACTCCCGGGTCGGGTGGGCCTGGTGGAAGTAGAGGGCGAGCCCCACCAGGGCGTTGTTCATCACCCAATAGACGGCGACATATACAAAGACCAGGTGCAGCGGCGGAATGGCGATCCCCGTCGGCGCCGGCCAGGGGTGGAGGCCGAGGCGGGTTGCGACGGCGCCCGCCGTCAAGATGGTCAAGGCGAACTGGCCCGCGTTGAACAGGGTTCGCTCCCACGGCCGGCGGTTCAGCAGGCCGTAGCCGATCAGGTTCCCGAGGACGTTGACCAGGGCCGCCGGCACCGTGCCGTAGAGGAGCTGGGCGGTGAGGGTGACGCCGAAGGTCAAGGACATCGCGCCGCCGCCGGGCATGGGTAGCGGATAGGCGTCCATGAGGACGGCGGCGGTGAGCATCATCAAAAAGGGCAAGGCGGGGACGGGCTCCCACCGGCGCAAGGCCAGTGCCAGCGCCACCATCCCCCCCACGCCGACGGCCAGAAGGTAGAGCCGTTGCGGGTTACGCCAGGACCTCACGGGCGATCGTGACCCCCACCCCGTGTCGCGTCCTTATTTGATTCTCAACCTGTCATGCATTTCCTGCTGGATGCGGACGCTTCGAGCAAATGAATGAGGGGGGAGCGGAGGTCCTGCCAGCGCCACCCGCCCGGATTCGTCAGGTCGATGGTCACGGCCAGCGGAGCCCCGGTGACGAACAGGGCCGCCTCCAGGGGCCCCGGCGCGCCGGGCCGCGGTGCCGGCCAGCGCAAGACCTGCAGCGTCGGCACCCGCTGCCGCAACCGGTGCAGGATGGGAAGGGTTTCATCGGCGGACCCGCAATCCACCACGACGATGGGCGATCCCGGCGCCAGGGCGGCCAGGTCTTCCACGAACCCCTCGATGAAGGAGGCGGCATCCCGCACCAGCACCACCAGGGGCCACGGTCCCCAGGCCGGTGAGGGGGTGCGCCGCTGCCCCCGCCGCCGCAAGGCCTGCCACTCACCCACAAGGCCGGCCACCGCCACCGCCGCCGCCAGCACCGTCAGGGCCCACCACACGGCATCGTGCCCCATGGATTCGGACACCCCCGTGGGGCCGGGAGGTCAGGCCGCGCCCCCACCGCGGCCACCGCCACACCGGCGCCGGGCCGGAGGCCGGCCCATCCGGCGGCCCCCGTCTCGGGGAGCCCGGCGGGCGGGATGGCGCGACCGCCGGCGTGGCCAGGGGGCGCGTTACCATGTGTATGCTTGACGCCGGCGGCGGGTCCCGCCCCGGAGCCGGTTCTTCCCGACCGCGACACGCCTCGCCGCGACCCCGAAGACCACCGGCCCCCCACGGGGCGCCAAAAGGGTGAAACAAAGGCCGGGAAGGCGGATGAGGCGCATCGCCTTCCCGGCCGGTTCCACCGCAGCGGCTTCGAGGGTTACAGCGTCACGGCCACCTCGGCCAGCGGGTCGGCGGGCAGGTCGCCCAGCCCCGCCGCCTGGCGCAGTTCGGCCGCCCGGTCGATCCGCTCCCAGGGCAGGTCCAGATCCGGCCGTCCGAAGTGGCCGTAGGCGGCCACCTGCCGGTAGATGGGGCGGCGCAGGTTCAGGTGATGGATGATGGCCCCGGGCCGCAGGTCGAAGTGCTCCTTGACCAGCTCTTCGATGCGGTCGTCGGGGATGACGCCGGTGCCGAAGGTGTCCACCCGGATCGAAACCGGGCGAGCCACGCCGATGGCGTAGGCCACCTGGATCTCGCAGCGCTCGGCCAGCCCGGCGGCCACGATGTTCTTCGCCACCCAGCGGGCGGCATAGGCGCCGGAGCGGTCGACCTTGGTCGGATCCTTGCCCGAGAAGGCGCCGCCGCCGTGGCGGGCGTAGCCGCCGTAGGTGTCGACGATGATCTTCCGGCCCGTGAGGCCCGCGTCGCCCTGGGGGCCGCCGACGACGAACCGCCCCGTTGGATTGATGTAGATCCGCGTCTTCTCATCCAACATGGAGGGCGGCACGACGGCCTCGATGACGTGGCGCCGCAGGTCCGCCTCCAGCTGGGCGCGGCTCACGTCCTCCCGGTGCTGGGTCGACAGGACCAGCGCCTCCACGCGGACGGGCCGGCTCCCTTCGTACTCCACGGTCACCTGGGCCTTGCCGTCGGGGCGCAGGTACGGCAGCACCCCGGACTTGCGCACCTCCGCCAGCCGCCGGGTCAACCGGTGGGCCAGGGTGATGGGCAGGGGCATCAGCTCCCGCGTCTCCCGGCAGGCGAAGCCGAACATCATGCCCTGGTCGCCGGCCCCGATGCGGGCGAAGTCGTCGGGCGGCGCCTCGCCGTGCCGGACCTCCCAGGCGTCCAGGACGCCCTGGGCGATGTCGGGAGACTGCTCGTCGATGGCGGTGAGCACGGAGCAGGTGTCGGCGTCAAAGCCGTACTTGGCCCGGGTGTAGCCGATCTCCCGCAGCACGTCGCGGACCAGGGCGGGAATGTGGACGTAACAGGTGGTCGAGATCTCCCCCATGACCAGGACCATGCCGGTGGTCACGGCCGTCTCGCAGGCCACCCGCGCCTGGGGGTCTTGCTCCAGGATGGCGTCGAGCACCGCGTCGGAGATCTGGTCCGCGATCTTGTCGGGGTGGCCCTCCGTCACCGATTCCGAGGTGAACAGGTGGCGGCCCTTGGCACGCGTCACGCGGGGTTCCTCCCTTCCGCGAGATAGATAAAACGACCCCTTCTCCGGAGAGAAGGAGCCTCCATCCCTGCGGCCCGCGCGGTGCCCGTGGCCCGCCACGGTCCTGGCCCCCGGCCGGACGAACCGGCCGGTACGGTCCTCGGGCCGGCGCAACCCTGCACCGCACGGCATTCCGGGCAGGCGGGCCCGGCCGGCGGGCGGCCCGCGCGGTGCACGACCGGTGGGTGCCCCGCCGGAATCGGCGAACCAGCGCGAAGACCCGGGCCTGCGAAAACCCAGGTTAGTCTAGCAACCCCCGCGAGGCGGTGTCAATTGCCGTTGTCAAGGGGTGTCGACACCGGTCTGGGAAGCCCGGCCGCAGGCGCTCGCGACCCGCCGGCCCCACCGCCGGCCCCATCGCGGGTCCCCCCGCGGGCCCCAGCGCCGGTGCTGCCCTCACCCGGGGGAGGGGAGGAGGGGACCGGCCGCCGCGGGGTGTCCGGCTGCCCGTGCCGGGCGTAGGCCGCCACGGCCCGCCGCGCCTGCTCGAGGAATCGCGCCCGCTCGCCCAGGGCCTCGTGCCGGACGGCCAGGGCCAGCCGGAGCTGGCGGTCGGCCTCCAGGGCCCGGCGCAGGTGGTCTTCCAGTTGGGCCAGCCACTGGCGGGCGGCGGGCCCGCCGGGCAGGCCGTGCCCGCCCTCGCCGGCGCCCCGCTGGAGCCGTTGGAGCCGGGCGCTGACCTGTTCCTGGAGGAAGCGGCGGGCCTCCAGCTCGGCCCGGGCCGTCTCCCAGTCTCCCCGGCCCGCGGCGGCCTGGGCCCGCCGGCCCCGCTCGATCCAGCGATCCAAGTCCTTGCGGGTCTCGACGACCAGCTCCCAGAGGTCCGTCTCGCTCACGGCCGCACCTCCCCGCCCGCGGGACCGCCACGGCTGAACTGGCCACCGGGGCCTGCCCCCTCGCCCGTAACGGGTACCCCGGCAGGGCCGGTTCCTCCGCCCCCGCCGGCTCCTCCGCTGGTACCGGCGCCGCCGGCGCACAGGGCGGCCCAGGCCTCCCGGATGGGCGCCAGCACCCGGACCACGTCCCCGGCCAGCCGCGGGTTCGCCTTGACGTTGGCCTCCACCAGCCGCTCCTGACAGAACAGGTAAAGGGCGGCCAGGCGACCCGCCAGCTCGCCGCCCCGGGCGTGGTCCAGGGTCAGGATCAGCTCCCGCAGGAAGTCCTGGGCCCGGGTCAGGGCCCGGTGGAGGCGCTCCCGGCCGCCCGGCGCCTTGAGGTCGACCTGCAGCGCCCGGGCCACCTCCCGGAGCACCCCGTCCATCAGCATCAGGACCAGGATCTGGGGCGGCGCCGTCAGCACCCGGGTGGCCAGGTAGGACCGGGTCGGGTGGGCCACCGCCCGCCGGGGGGCCCCACCCCACGCTCCGCCACCGCCGTGACCGGCCGCCACCGGTCGAGCCGTCCCCTCCCGCGGCTCCATGGACTCTCCCCTCCCCGTCAACCCCGGCTCACCCGCCGTTGGGCCGCAAAGCGGCCAGCTGGTTGACCTGCTGGATCAGCCACTGCTCCTGGGATTGCAGGGTCGACAGCAGGGTCTCCAGCGCCTCGAACTGCCGGGTCAGGTTCTGCTCGCGCAACTTGAGGCGGTACTCCATCCGCTCCATCTGCTCGGCGTAGTCCCGGGCCCGGTCATCCAGGGAGTCGATGCGCCGGTCCAAAAGGCCCGTGTTGCTCTCCAGCCACCCGTCCACCGCCTCCTGGAGCCGCACGAAAACGCCGTCGTCGGCGGTCGACGCGGGGTCGGGGTCGCCGGCCAGCAGCCGCTGGACGCCCGCCCGGTCGCGGGCCAGGGCGTCCCGCAGGGCTTGTTCGTCCAGGACCAGGGTGCCGGATTTGTCCTGGGTGGTGATCCCCACGGCGGACAGCCGATCCAGGCCGGTGGAACCGGCCAGCGCCGCCACGGGGTCGGCCACCATCCGCCGCAACGCATCCCGCAAGGAAGCCAGCAGGACATCGCCGCCCAGCTTGCCGCCGGAGGGGTCCTGGTAGTCCTGCTGCTGGGCCATGAAGGACAGGGCACTGTTGTACTGGTCGATGAACTTCTTCACCGCGTCCACCACGGCGTCGTCGTCCCAGGTGACGGTGACCGTGACGGCCTGGCCGGGGGCGGCCTGGTGCAGCTCCAGGGTGACCCCCTGGATGACGTCGCTCACCGTGTTGGACGAGCGGGTGAAGGCGAGGCCGTTGACGGTGAACTGGGCATCCTGGCCGGTGGTCAGGACGTTTTGTTCGGCGCCCGCCGCATCGATCAGGGTCAGGAACTCGGCCACCGTCCCGCTGACGTCGCTGATGTCGATGGCACCCTGGCCGGTATGGGTCCGGGTGATCACCAGGTGGGTGCCGATCACCTCGGCCCGCACGGCATCGGCTTCCGCCGCCGGGTCCGCGGCCACCGCCGCCTGGACCGCGGCGTTGATCTTGTCCCGGATGGCGTTGAGGGAATCGCCGGCGTCCACCGTCACGTCGAAGCTGGTGGCGCCGACGGTGATGCGGAAGGTGCCGGTCTGGTTGAGGGGCGCCGCCGGGTCGGCGGTGATGCTGGGGTCGGCGGTGGCCACGGCGTGGGCGGTGGCCAGTTGCTGGACCTCGATCGTGTACTGACCGGGGGTCGCCGCGCTGCCGGCCTCGACGGTGACCCGGGCCTCGTCGCTGCTGGTGGCCCGGACCCGGTCGAACAGGTCGCTGGCCAGCACCCCGGCGATGCGGTCCTGCAGGTTGTCCAGGCGGGAGCGGATGTCGCTCCACGCGTTGCGCTCCGTCTCGATCTCCAACTTGCGCCGTTCGAGGAGCAGCAGGGGCCGTCGCTCGATCTGCATCAGCTGGTCGACCAGGCTCTCCCAGTCCAGGTTGCTGGCCAAACCGCTGATCCGCATGGGGTTCGCCTCCTTCGCTTCCGCCGGTCCCGCCCGTCCGGCCACCGCCCCTCAGCCGCGGTCGTCCAGCAGCCGGCCCGCCAGCGTCTCCAGGTACTGGGCGATCTGCAACACATGCTCCGGAGGAACCTGCCGCACGGTCTCCCCCGTGTCCCGGTCGATCACCTCGACCACCAGGCGGCCGCTGGCGTCGTCCACGTGGAACCGCAGCCGGTAGGGGAAGGGCTCCCGCGGCAGCTCCTGCAAGGGCGGCATCCACGGCTCCGGACGGGCCGGCCCGGCCGGTCCGGAGGAACCGGCTGCCGGCGATCCCGGCGCACCGGGGGAGCGGGCCGCGACCTCACCGCCGGCTCCCGGTGCACCAACCGCAGCCGGCCCGGCCGATCCCGGGGGCATTCTCCCAGGGGGCACCGGCGTGGCAGCTGGCGGAAGCAGGGGCGGCCCGCCGCCGGGCAAGACAGCATGGATGCGGGCGGCCGGCAAGGAGTCCGGTGCGATCATGGCCGATCGTTCATCTCCTGATCGGGGACCGGCACCCCGGCTGGAAGGGGGCCGGCCCCTGCACACTCGCCCGTCATATCGGTTGCAAGGCGGCGGTTGTTAACGGTACCCGGGTCCTAAAACGCGGTCCCGGGTTGCAGCACCGAAACCGCGGCGGTGGCACGCGGCCGGGCTTTTTGGCCCCAAACAAAGGGGCGGGCCGGCCGTCGCGACGACGGCCGGCCCAGGGTTCCGCGCTCCGCTCCGGTCCGGGGGAGGGGGATCCACCGCGGACCACGTTGGGGGGATGCAGGATACCCTTGGCGGTCGACTCGAGTCCCCGTGGGGGATCGGGGTGCCTGGGGGAAGGCCTCAAGCCGCCAAGGATGCGCCATCAGCCTCCCAGCAGCTGCAGCACCGCCTGCGGCATGGCGTTGGCCTGCGCCAGCATCGCCGTGCCGGACTGCAGCAGGATCTGGTTGCGGGTGAAGTTGGCCATCTCCAGGGCCATGTCGACGTCGCGGATGCGCGACTCGGCCGCCTGCAGGTTCTCCACCGCAACGCCCAGGTTGGCGATGGTGTGCTCGAGGCGGTTCTGGATCGCACCAAGGTCGGCACGTTGACCGGATACATTGGAAATCGCCGAGTCTAGGGCCGTGATGGCGGAGGCGGCGCCAGCCTGGGTGGAGACGTCGACCGTGTCAACGCCCAGCGCCGCAGCCCGCATGTCGCCGATGGTCACCTGAATGGTCTGGTTGTTATTTGCACCAATTTGGAACACCTTACTGGCAAAGCTACCATCCAATAGCTTCTGGGTATTGAATTCCGTTGTGTCGCCGATTCGTGTAATTTCGGCGATAAGCTGCGTAACTTCCTTCTGAATCAATTGCCGATCGGCGTCTGTATTCGTATCACTAGCCGCCTGCACCGCCAGCTCCCGCATCCGCTGCAGGATGCTGTGGGTCTCGTTCAGAGCACCCTCGGCCGTCTGGATCAGCGAGATGGCGTCCTGGGCGTTGCGCTGGGCCGTCTGCAGGCCGGCGATCTGGGAGCGCATCTTCTCCGAGATGGCCAGGCCCGCCGCGTCATCGGCCGCCCGGTTGATCCGCAGGCCCGACGACAGCCGCTCCAGGCTCTTGTTGAGCAGGCCGTTCGTCTGGCTGAGGTTCCGCCAGGCGTTGAGGGCGGCCACGTTGTGGTTGATCCGCATCGGCTACAGCCCTCCCTCGATCTTGGTCCAGCCCCTCGGGTGGCATCGCGCGCCTGCCGCCCGCGGGCGTTTGGCTAACCGGTATATCGAGGGGAGGGCAGGGTTCCGTTAGGGGAGGCCAGGTCCCAAATTGGCCGTCGAGATGGGAAGACTCCTCAGGACCCCACCCCGACGCCCTTGCCCAACAGCTCTTCAATCACTACCGCCACGCCGTCCTCGTCGTTGCTCACTGTGACCCGGCTGGCGGCGGCCAGGGCGGCCGGCGACCCGTTGGCCATGGCGACGCCGATGCCGGCGAACTGCAGCATCTCGATGTCGTTGTCCCAGTCCCCGATGGCGACGACCCGCTCCACGGGGATGTCCAGGTGGGCGGCCAGCCGCTGGACGGCCCAGCCCTTGCACACCGGCCCGTCCGACACCTCGACGGCGTAGATGTCCGGCTCCAGATCGGTGCCCGCCAGGACGCGGACGGCGTCGCCCCACGTATCGGTGACCCAGCGGCGGAAGGCTTCGGCCCCCTCCCGCCGGTCCCGTACCAGCACCCGGACGGCGCCGACCCCCAGCCACTCCATGAGGTCGGGCACCTCCTGGGTGAGCCGCCCCGCCTCGAAGAACCAGGACGCCCGGGGCAGGCGGGCGCCGGGTTCGTAGAGCATGCGGTCGCCATGGGGGTGGTCGAGGTCGTGGAAGAACAGGGAGACGCCCAGCTCCCGGGCCTTGAGGATGGCCTGCCGGGCGAAGCCCTCGGGCAGGGGCTGCTTCCAGACCGGCCGGTCCGTCACGGGGTCGACGGCCACCGCGCCGTTGTGGACGATGCAGGGGTCCTTCAGGCCCAGGACCTGGGCAAAGGGCCGGCTGGCCACCCAGCGGCGGCCGGTGGCCAGGACCACGTGGTGCCCGGCAGCGACGGCCGCCCGGACCGCGTCCCGCACCCGGTCGCGCAGCCGGCCTTGGCTATCCAACAGGGTTCCATCCACGTCGAGGGCGATGAGGTAAGGGAGCAACGGGCATCCTCCTTCGAAGTCAAACCGTTCCTATTATAGGCGGTTTGACCCGAAGGCGCCCGCCGGGGCTCGCCGCGAAGCCGCCAGTGGCCTCGGCCCGCGGCGGTCCCCCTCATCCGCCGGCCAGCTGCCGGCCCGCCGCCTCCACCACCTGCAGGGCGCGGTCCGTCTCCTCCAGGACCCGGGCCAGGGCGGTCGCCACCCGCTCGGTGCCGTAGGTCTCCACCAGCCGGTCCAGCTCCGAGCGGGCCGCCGGGGAGACCTGGCCCACGTGGTGGCGCAGGAGCTGCAGCAGCGCTTCCCGGGCCTCTCGCCCGCTGTGCAGCCCGCCCTCCACCACGCCGTAGGCGCTGTCCCGGAGATCGGGGTCGCCTTCCCGGACCACGGCGGGTCCCGTCAGGGGCTGGGCACCCGCCCGTCCGGCCGGCAGCCCAGTGTCCCCGGCGACCTCGCCCGCGGCCGGGTGGGGGGAGGTGCGCCCCAGGCCGGTCGACCCCATCCGGCCCGTGCCCGGACCGGTGAACCGGAAGGCAGGTCCTGCTCCCGGCCGGTGGAACCGGCTGCCCGGCAGGCCCGGCCGGGGATGGCCGCTTCCGGGCTCCCTGGCGCCCGCCAGGCCCCGGCCCGCCGCCGAAGCCTCGGCGGCCGGCCCCGACGGGGATGGCCCCACCGCGCCCGTTCCCGGATGACGCCCCGTGCCGCCGGCGCTGCGCCAAGTGCCCGCCGGACCCGTAGCCGGGCGGCCGGTTCGTCCGGGGCGGTAGCGCCGGTTCCAGCCCGACCCGGAGCCGGGGCGGGTCGAGCCGGCTCCGTAACGGTGCAGTTCCAGCAGCCGGTCGGCGTAGCGGTTGGCCAGGGGCTGCTTGCCGCCCAGGCGGCGGGTGGAGAAGGCGTACTTGCCGCTGTTGGGATCGAAGTGGACCACCTCGACCTGGACCCGCTCGCCCTTGTAGAAGTAATCCTCCGCCCGTTCCACGTACCAGTCGGCGATCTCGGAGATGTGGATGAGACCCCGGCGGCCGTCGTCGGTCACCAGGAAGGCGCCGTAGTCGACGATGCCGGTGATGGTGCCGTGGACCCGGGTCCCCGGCGTCAGGGGGACGAGCCCCGCCCGGTCACGGACGACGCCGGCGGGATCTGCCGTCCCGGTGCTGGGCGCCCCACTCGCAGCCGTGCCGGAGGCCACCCCGGCGGCGGGCGCCGCCGGGGCCGTGGCGCCGGCGGTGGAACCGGCCGGGGTCCGGGGCTGGGCGGCCGCAGAAAAGGGCAAGGCGGTGCCGCCGCCGGCCGGTTCGTCCGCCGGGGTCGACAGCGATTCCGCAGGCAGCGAATCCTCGTCAGGGAGCGGGGAATTCTTGAGTCCATCCGACATCCTGCATAGATGCCTCCTCGGCGCCGGGCGACCCTGTCGCGGGGTGCCCGGCTGCAACCCCGAATACGCCCTGGGTGCATCCGTCCCGCATGTAGGTTATGGAATATGCACCCGCCTTATCCAAAATGAGCAGCCCGACCAGGGATTTGACCATGTCCAACCAGGGCGGTTCAATCGACAGGCGCGGGGATGGATCCACACCGTTCCTGCATCGAGCGGGTTGGGTGGGGCACCTTCCCTGCATCCGCCCCGGCGGGCGGGCCGCGGTGGATGGAGCCAGGATATGCGGTCCGCCGGCCGGGAGACCCTCGCGGTTCCAAGGGCGGGAACCGGAAAGCTAGCGGAGGGCGAAGCTGAGCTCGGCCTCGGCGGCCAGCTCGCCGTCGACGGTGGCACGGGCGCGGCCCTTCCCCAGCGGCCCGCGCAGGGCGACGACCTCGACCTCAATCTCCAGGCAATCGCCGGGCACCACGGGGCGCCGCCAGCGGACGCGGTCGGCGCCGGCGAACAGGGCCAGCCGGCCCCGGTTCTCGGGCAGGGACAGCACGGCCGCCGCGCCCACCTGGGCCATCGCCTCCAGGATCAGCACCCCGGGCATGATGGGCCGGCCGGGGAAGTGTCCCTGGAAGAAGGGTTCGTTGGCGCTGACGCACTTCCGGCCCACCGCCCGGCGGCCCGGCTCCAGGGACAGGATCCGGTCGACCAGTAGAAAGGGGTAGCGGTGTGGCAACACGTCGAGGATGGCCTGGATGTCCATGCCCCCATGGGGCTGATCCTGGGCAGACATGCCGGGTGTCGATCCTCCGCGCTCCGTCGTGATGGGGATCCGGGTCGTGGTGCCCCGCGCCGGGGTCCCCGGATCCGCTCGTGCCCATAGGATTCGCCGGGCGGCGTCATCTTACCTTCTCGATGGAAAAGAATGGGGAGCCGGAAGCCCGGCTCCCCAAGATCCCACGATCTCCCCCGTATCCTACGGTCGGCGGAAGGCGGCAGAGGGGCCCGATCAGCCGCGGGCCTGCTGGTAGCGCCGCCCGACCTCGTCCCAGTTGACCACGTTCCACCAGGCGGCGACGTAGTCGGGCCGCTTGTTCTGGTACTTGAGGTAGTAGGCGTGCTCCCAGACGTCCAGGCCGAGGATCGGGGTGTGGCCCTTCATGTAGGGGCTGTCCTGGTTCGGCAGGCTGTAGACCTGCAGGTCGCCCTTCTCGTCCACCACCAGCCAGGCCCAGCCGCTGCCGAAGTGGGTCGTGGCGGCCTTGGTGAACTGCTCCTTGAAGGCGTCGAAGCTGCCGAAGGCCTTGTTGATGGCGTCCGCCAGGGCCCCCGTGGGCTGGCCGCCGCCATTGGGGCTCATGATCTCCCAGAAGAGGGAGTGGTTCGCGTGGCCGCCGCCGTTGTTCCGGACGGCCGTGCGGATGTCCTCGGGGACCTGGTCGATCTGCCGCAGGAGCTCCTCGACGGGCTTGTTCTGAAGCTCGGGGTACTTCTCCAGGGCGGCGTTGACGTTGTTGACGTAGGTGGCGTGGTGCCGGTCGTGGTGGATCCGCATGGTCTGCTCGTCGATGTGGGGCTCGAGGGCGTTGTAGTCGTACGGCAGGGGCGGCAACTGGTAGGCCACCAGCGATCCCTCCTTGAATCGGACGGTGCGCGGAGCCCGGTCCCGGGGACGAACCGGCCCCGGAAACCGGACTCCCGGTACCGCCGGCCCGGGCGCTCACCCGACCGGCGCCGGTTGCCTGCCCGTTCCCGCGACCCGGGCTGTCCCGCGCTCGATTACGAGTATATACCAAGCATCGGCAGCTTTCATGCGCCGGGGGCAGGGGGCCTAGGGAGGGGTCGCGGAGGCCGGGGACCTTGGGGGCTTTGGGGGCTTGGGGCGTTTCCGGGCCTCGGGGGGCTTGGGGGCTTGGGGGGATTTGGGGGGCCTTGGGGGGGCTTGGCGCGGCTTGGGGGCTTCGCAGGCTTGGGACGCCTGGGGGCTGTGACGGCGCGTGGGGGTGGTGGTGAAGAAAGCCCCCGGCCGGGCGGCGCAGGCCGCCCGGCCGGGGGCGCATCAGGGGGGAGGCCCATGCGGGCCATCGGAGCAAAGGGAAAGGGAATCAAGCCGTTTAGGAATCAAAGCCCTACGGCATAAAAACCCTACGGCCGCAGGCGGTTGATCAGCCCCATCATCTCGTCGCTGGTCCACACCGCCCGGGCGTTCAGCTGGTAGGCCCGCTGGGCTGCCAGGAGTCGGGTCATCTCCGTGGCCAGGTCCACGTTGGACTGTTCCAGCATGCCCTGGCGAATCCGCCCAGCGCCCCCTTGACCGGGCGGCACCGCGACCAGCGGCCCTCCGGCGGGGGCGAACAGGCCGTCACCCCGCCCTTCCAGCGCGTCGGGCGCGGCGGGAACAACCAGGGCCAGCCGGCCCGCCACCACCTCCCGGCCGTCCGCCAGGACCGCCCGCACCTCCCCGTCCGGCGTCACCACCCAGCTGCGGGAGCCGGGCGGGAGGGTGAGGGGCTGCCCATCGTCGGCCAGGAGCGGCCGCCCGGCGCCGTCGGTGACCCACAGCGCCTCGCCGGCGGGGGCCGGGCCGGTCTCGGGGCCCGGGCCGGGCGGGGGCACCGTTCCCGGGGGCTGGGCCGGCGGGAGGCCCGGCCCCGCCTGGCCGGCCGGCCACGGGCTCGCCGTGAAGTGGCCGCCCCGCGTCAGCAGGATCTCGCCGCTGGCCGGATCGACCACCTGGAAGAACCCGCCCCCTTCGATGGCGAGGTCCCAGGGGGAATCCGACGCCTGCAGCGGCCCCTGGCGCCAGAGCCGGGGCGTCGCCGCCAGGCGCACGCCGTGTCCGGCCTGCACGCCGCCGGCCGCGGCGGCGGCCGGTTCCACCGGCACCTGGACGGCCGCGTAGACCAGGTCGGCGAAATCCGCCCGGGCGGCCTTGAACCCGGGGGTGTTGACGTTGGCCAGGTTGTTGGCGGTGAGGTCGACCTGCCGGGCCGCCGCAGCCATGCCCGCCGCCGACGACCACAGGGCGCGCTGGATCATGTCACCCGCCCCACTTCCTGAATGGCGAGCCCCAGGGTCTGGTCCTGGGCCTGGACCGCCCGCTGGGCCGCTTCAAAGGCCCGGTAGTTGGCCAGCATCGTGACGACCACCTGGACGGGGTCCACGTTGGATTGTTCGAGGACCCCCTGCCGCACGGGGGTGGCGGCAGGCACCGGCGGGCCGGAGGCCGCCGTCGCCTCCCAACGGTTGTCGCCGGCCCGGCGGAGGCCTGCGGGGTTGGCGAAGGTGACCCGGGCGATGGTCCCGACCACCACGTCGCCCACCCGCACCTGCCCGCCGGGGTCGACGGTGAAGTCGCTGGTTCCCACCAGCAGCGGCAGGCCGTTGGTGTCGAGGACGGGCGAGCCGTCGGGCGCCTGGAGATAGCCTTCCGGGCCCACGGTGAAGTTGCCGGCCCGGGTGAAGGCCGGGCCTGTAGGCCCCTGGACCACGAAGAACCCGTCGCCCTCCAGCGCCAGGTCCTGGGGCCGCCCGGTCTCCAGCCAGGGCCCGGCCCCCATGTCGGCACCGGGTTCGGCCACCACGACGCCGGTCCCCAGCGGCCCCACGGGTGCCGCCCCGGTGCCGTCAAGGCGCGACAGCAGCAGGTCGGGGAAGGCCTCGGTGACGTTGCGGCTGGCCTTGTAACCCGGCGTGTTCACGTTGGCCAGGTCGCCGGCCAGGCGCTCCTGCTGCAGAACCCGGGCCAGCATCCCGCTGGCGGCGGTGTACAACCCGCGCAGCACCCCGCCATCCCTCCCCTCTCAACCGGGGACGACCTGGTGAGCCACGGCCCCAGGCGCCCCGGCCGCCGACGGTCCGTCGGCGCTCCCCCGGCTTTCACGGCCCCCCTAAGCAAAACCCCCGGCGGCTGCCGGGGGTGAAGGGCTTTCCAACGCCAGGCCGGGTGCTGCGGCCTTCCCGCATGAAGGAGGCACCCGGTGCCGGATCGGTCTCCACCCGTTCGGCAGCCCGGCCGTCGTAGCAGGCGCGGCGGCGCCCCGGGGCCCATCGCGGGCGCCCCTTCCAGGACCGCCGGCCGCATCCTGCGGTAGACCCGTGGCTTTGCGCCCCCGCCTTTCGGCGGGTTTGCCCTTTCGCGGCGTGGCCGCTTTCCTCGGCGATTCGACGCCGGTCGCACGGTTCCTGCCGGGTTTCGCCAGAAAATGTCCAACGCCCCGAGGCGGGCGCCTGTTCCTCCCCCGAGGCGGGGGCCGGTCCATCCCCCGGTGGGGGGCCGGCTCATCCCCCGAGGTGGGGGCCGGTTCATCCAGCGATGAGGACGCCGTCCAGCCGGTCCAGCATGCTCAGGGCGACGCCGGTGCCCAGCGCCACGGTGAGCAGGGGTTGCTCCGGCCGCACCACCGGCAGGCCCGTCGCCCGGGCGATCCGCCGGTCCAGGCCCCGCAGCAGGGAGCCGCCCCCTGTCAGGACCAGGCCGCGGTTCAGGATGTCGGCCGCCAGCTCGGGCGGAACCCGCTCCAGGATGCCGCGCAGGGCCGTGATCAGGGCGGCGAGGGGCTCGTCCAGGGCCTGCTGGACCTCGGCGGCCGAGAGGTACAAGGTCCGGGGCAGGCCGGTGACCAGGTCGCGGCCGCGCACCTCGAAGCGCTCCCCCTCGTCGTCGGGAGGCTCGGCGCTGCCGATGGCGATCTTGGCCTGTTCGGCCGTCCGCTCCCCGATCAGCACGTTGTACCGGCGCTTGACGTAACGGACGATGGCCTCGTCGAAGGTGTCACCCCCGACCCGGGTCGAACCGGCCACCACCACGCCGCCCAGGGATAGGACGGCGATGTCCGTGGTGCCGCCCCCCACGTCGACGACCATGTGGCCACCGGGCTCGTGGATGTTCAGGCCCGCCCCCAGGGCCGCGGCGACCGGTTCTTCCAGAAGATAGACCTTGCGGGCGCCAGCCTCGTAGCCCGCTTCGATGACGGCCCGGCGCTCCACCGTCGTCACGCCCGAGGGCACGCAGACCACCATGCGCGGCCGCACGCCGAGGCGGCGGGGCATGGCCCGCTGCAACAGCATCTTGAGCAGGGTTGCCGTGGCGGTGAAGTCGGCGATCACGCCGCCCCGGAGCGGGCGGGCGGCGACGATGTGGCCCGGCGTGCGGCCCAGCATCCGGTGGGCCTCCGACCCGACGGCCAGGACCCGCCCCGTTTCGCGGTCGATGGCCACCACCGACGGCTCGTTGAGCACGATGCCCCGGCCTTCGACGAAGACCAGCGTGTTGACCGTCCCCAGGTCAACCCCCAGGTCCCGGACGAACCCGACCATGACTTGTCCCCCTCCTGACCGCCCGGGCACCGCTGGGGCGGCGGCGGGGTGACCGGCGGGGTCGGCGGCCGCCGGTGGCCGCGCCAGGGCCTCGGGGCTGGCAGGGATCGCTGACAACGGCTTGGCTTTAACAACGGCCTGGGTAAGAGGTTGCCATGACGGATTTCTTTGCCATCGGGCCGGGTTCCTCTTGACGGCAAAAGGCCGCCCGGAGAGGACGGGCGGGCGGAAACCGGGGTTGTCCCTCCCCTGGCCAGGGTGCGGGGGTCGAGGACCGTTGCGGGACAGGTCCTCCTTGCGGCGGGAAGGAAGGTGGCCGGGCTGCAGGCCGGTTGATGCCGGGTCGGACCCGGCGGGCCGCCGCCACGGCCGTGTTCGACTGGGGGCCAGGGCCGGTGCGGGCAGGGACGGCGCTCAAGCCCCGACGGGCGGTTCCGACGGAGCTTGCTCGGGTTCCTGGCCCCGCTGTTCCTGCAGGTACTTGAGGCGCGTGGCCTCACCGCCCCGCAGGTGACGCTCCGCTTTGTTGGTCTCCAGCACCTGGTGGACCTTGGCCGCCAGCTGGCTGTCGATCTTGGGCAGGCGCTCGGTGACGTCCTTGTGGACGGTGCTCTTGGAGACACCGAACACCTTGGCTGCTTCGCGCACGGTGGAGCGGGTGCGAGCGATGTACGTGCTCACCTCCACCACGCGCTTCCAGATGTAGTCCTTCACCGACCTGCCCCCTTCGCCCTGGTCTGGTACCATCTATATGAGGGCGTTAGGCAAACATACCTTGGCCGCAGGCCCGCGCACGGCTTCGGACGAGCGGACAGGCCGGATTGCGACGGCAGGGACGTTGGGGGGCCGGGCACCGGAGGGTTGGGCGCCCCGCGGCTGCGGACCGGGGGCGGTGGGGCCGGGCGGGCGGCAAGCCCGAGGTCCGGTGGCCCGCAGACCTGGGGGCGGCACGGCCCGTCGCCGCCGGGGGGACGAACCGGCCCGATGGCGCCATGCAAAGCAGGGCGGCACCGCCGGGAGCGGTGCCGCCCTCTGCTTGGGTCAACGCGGGGGAACGCGGGCCGGCGGACCGCCGGGGACCGCTGGTGGTCGTCCCGTGGGGGTCCCGTGGGGGTCCGGCCCGGCCTGGCGGGGCTACTCGATCACGGTCTGGGGGTCGACCGCCTCGTCGCCCCGCCAGATCTCGAAGTGGACGTGGACGCCCGTGGCCGACTCCACCCGGGCCGACTGGCCGGCCTTGCCGATGGCCTGGCCCCGCCGCACCTGCTGGCCGGCCTGGACCGTCGCCTCGGCCAGGCTGGCGTAGACGGTGCGGTAGCCGCCGTCGTGCTCGATGGTCACGGTCAGGCCGTGATCGGGATCGCGGTCGACCGCCACCACGCGCCCGTCGGCGGCCGCCAGCACCTCGGCGCCTTCCTGGACCGCCAGGTCAACGCCGGGATGCCAGCGCCAGTCGCCCATGGTCTCCGAGTACTGCCAGCCGAAGCCCATGGCCGTCCGCCCGTTGGCCACCGGCCAGATGAAGGACGGCGTCGCCTCGCCGGTGACCTCCCGGGTGGGCACGTTGTCCCGGGGCTCGGCCGGCGTCTCCGTCCCGGTGCCGGTCCCGGCCTGGCCGGTGACCGGTTGCGGCGTCGCTGTGCTGGGCGCCACCCCCTGGTCGGCGCCGGTCTCCAGCGGGGTCTGCTCGTCCAAGGAGGCGGTCTCGGGGCCGCTCAGCCCCGGCCAGCCCTGGAAGTACAGATAAGACCCGATGAAGACGGCCACCAGCACGGCGAAGCCCACCAGCGACCGCAGTGCCGGCCGGCCCCGCATCTTGGCCATCCAGCTGGCCAGCCGGCCGGGCATGCGGCTCTGCCCGCTCTGCGGGGTCTCCTGCATGTGGCACCACCTCTGGCCGGTAGTGTTACCAGGGCTGGTGCATTTATGCAGGAACCCCGCCGGGATGGGGCAAAACCCGGCGCTGAGGGGGCCCTGCCGCTGGGCCCGGCCCGGTTCGGTCCTCCCGGTTCGGTCCTATTCGCTGAAGATGGGTCGCAGGCTGGTTCCCGGATAGTAGTGCCGGAGGATCTCTTCGAAGGTGCGCCCCTGGCGGGCCATCCCGTCGGCGCCGTACTGGGACATCCCGACCCCATGGCCCCAGCCGCGGATCTCGAAGGTGAGCCGGTCCCCCTGACGGCGGCAGGTCCACCAGGTGGACGGCAGGTCCAGCCGCTGGCGCAGCTGGGGACCGGTATAGGTCTTCTCGCCCAGCGTCGCCTGCCCCACCCGGCCTCCCGGCGACGGCTCGATCCGGGAAAAGCACTGGTCGCCAGGTAGCCCCCGGACCACCTTGGGGTCGACCTCCAGGCGCCGGGCGAACTCGTCCAGGGGCATGGTCCGGGTGCTGCGCCAGTGGGGCGAGCCCGTCTCCCAGGGGGAGTCGACCGGCCGCAGGTAGGGCACCTGGTTCCCCCACACCGCGGCGGCGTCCTCCGTGCGCCCGCCGGAGGTGGAGTGATAGACCGCGTCGATGGGCGCTCCCTGGTAGACCAGGATCAGGCCTGCCGTGTCCCGAACGGCCTGCTGGATCTTCCGGGTGAAGCGCCAGCCGTTCCAGAGGCCCCACTGGCGGCGCCGGGCCTCCAGGGGCTGCCATGCCTGGCCCGTCTGGGGATCGCCACAGACGTCGGCCTCGGGGTGCTGGCGGCAACCCGGCCCGCCGAAGACCTGCATCTGCCGCACGGTGTAGGTGCGGGCGGCCACGGCCTGGGCCTTCAAGGCCTCCGGGTGGAAGCTGGCGGGCATCTCCGCCGCCACCACCCCCGCGATGTAGACCTCAAGGGGCAAGGTCTCCACGGCGTTCCGGTCCGGCACCCACACCCGCACCGGCAGCTCGCCGGGGTCCAGCGGCACCGCCGGCGCCTGCGGCGTCTCGATCCGCAAGCCTTTCGTCACCACCACCAGGAAGGGCAGGAGCACCGTCAGCACCAGGGCCAGGAGGAACCAGCCGGCCACGGGGCGCCGCCACGCCGGCAGAACGGGCAAGGGCGATCCCCCCTACGGCGTCTTGGGTTCTGGGGATCTGTATGCCGCCCGGCCGGAGGACATGCCCCCGGGGAGGCGGCCTTGAAAACCGGTGCCCCCCAACCGGCGGGCGCTCGCAATGGGGCGAGGGCCGGACGACCACCGGTGCGCCGGTCGTCGTCCGGCCCCCTCCGTCTTCCCTGGGTCGGGGCGATTGCGGCGCCGCTTGAGAGGGCGATCGCAGCGCCGCATGAGAGCGGTGTGAGCGGGCAAGGCCGCCGCCGTTCCCTGCGTCGCGGCCTGTCGCGGTGCCACCCCGCGCCAGCCCCCGGGGGATCGGCCGGGGTCGCCGCCCGCCCGCCGCCCCCGGGCCGCCGTCGCGGCACCGCCAGGCGCGGGGAGGGGTCCGGGCTCCCGGGATCAGGGCAGGGGGAGCGGGGCGGTCAGCGCATGAGCAGCGCAGCGGCGACGGGATCGTCTTCGGTGGAAAGGCGCGCCACGTCGGCGCCCAGGGCCCGCAGCTTGCGCTCGATGGCCACGTAACCCCGGTCGATGTGATGGACGCCGCTGACTTCCGTGACGCCCTCGGCGCCCAGGCCGGCCAGCACCAGCGCCGCGCCCGAGCGCAGGTCGGTGGCGGTGACGGGTGCCCCCTGCAGCCGTTCGACCCCGGTGACGATGGCCGTCTGGCCCTGGATCTGGATCCGCGCCCCCATGCGCCGCAGCTCCGGCACGTGGGTGAAACGATTCTCGAACAGGGTCTCGGTGACCGTGGCCGTCCCCTCGGCGGTGGCCAGGGCCGCCATCATCGGCGCCTGGAGGTCCGTCGGGAAGCCGGGATAGGGCAAGGTCTTGATGTCCACGGCCCGCGGCCGCTCGCTGACGGCCACCGTCACCTCGTCGCCGTCGACGACCACGTCGGCGCCCATCTCCCGAACCTTCGCCAACAGGGACTTCAAGTGCTCCGGCACCACCCCGGTGGCCGTCACCTGCCCGCCCGCCACCAGGGGGGCCAGCAAGAAGGTGCCGGCCTCGATGCGGTCGGGGATCACCGTGTAGGTGCCGCCACCCAGCCCGGGGACGCCGTGGATCTGGATCACCCGGGTCCCGGCGCCCCGCACGTCGGCCCCCAAGGTGTTGAGGAAGTTGGCCAGGTCGACGATCTCCGGTTCTTCCGCCGCGTTCTCGATGGTCGTGGTGCCCTCGGCCAGGACGGCAGCCATCATGATGTTTTCCGTGGCTCCGACGCTGGGCACGTCCAGGTAGATCGAGGTGCCGCGCAGGCCATGGGGCGCGCGCACCTCCACCTGGCCCCCGGTGACCTCCACCTCGGCGCCCAGGGCGGCAAAGCCCTTGAGATGGAGGTCGATGGGCCGCTGGCCGATGGCGCAACCACCCGGAAGGGCAGCCCGGGCCCGCCCCAGGCGGGCCACCAGGGGCCCGAGGACGAGGATGGACGCCCGCATCCGCCGGACCAGGTCGTAGGGCGCGGCGAACTGCAGCTCGTCCGCCGGGTGGACGGCCAGGCCGCCGTCGGGGCCGGGTTCCACCAACACCCCCAGCTCCGTCAGGAGGCGGGTCATGGTCTCCACGTCGTCCAGCGCCGGGATGTCGTAGAGCACGCAGGTCTCTTCCGCCAGCAAGGTAGCCGCCAGGATCGGCAAGGCCGCGTTCTTGGCACCGCTGATCCTCACCTGACCCTGCAGGGGGCGCCCGCCGCGTACCACGATCCGTTCCATCGTCTCAACCCCCTCCAGGGCCACGCCCGCGGTCGGGCGGGCCGTCGCCGGCGGCACGCCGGGAGGGACCCCCAACGGGGCCGGCGTGCCCGCCGATATGGGATTCGCTGGCGGCCGCCCGGTTATGCCCCGGCGCCCCAGGTGCCCAGCAGGCGCCGTGCCGCCTGCCCCGGGGTCGCGGCCCGCCCTCGTGGCGCGGTGCCCTGCCCGCGCTGCGGGGTGGGGCACCGAATGGGGTTCCTCCGCCCCCCGGGGTGTCGTCCGCGGCTGGTGCCGGCTCCCCGGCGGGCTGGTGCCAGCCCGGGGCCGGTCCAGGGCCCAGGGCGCGCCATGCCGGCCGTTCCGGGCATCCGGACCGGCCTGGGGTAGCGGCCCGCGGTCCGGGCGCCGCCCTTACCATCCCCATGTATGTTATCGTCGGCAGCCCGTCCGGGGTTCCAGGCGGCTCCTGGCAGGCCTGGCACCGGCCGCGCCCGCGCGGGCCCACCCCGCGGAAGCAGGGCCGGGTCCTCCAAGACCCAGCGCCCGCGGGGGTCCGCCCCGCTTGAGCAAGGCCAGGTCCTCCAACACCCAGCGCGCCGGCGGGGGGCCGGCGCGCGAGGGCATGGGCCGCTGTCAGACCAGGTCGCCCGTGTCGGCTCCCGCCGCCCGCAACCGGTTCAGGGCCCGGTTCAGGGCCGCCCGGGCCCGTTCGAAGTCCCAGTTGGCCTCCCGCTCGGCCAGGCGCCGGCGGGCCCGCTCGGCGGCCTGCCGGGCCCGCAACACGTCGATCTCCTCGGCGCGCTCGGCGGCGTCGGACAGCACCACGGCGTGGTTGTCCGCCACCTCGAAGAACCCGCCGGCCACGGCCACGCGGCGGCGCTCCCCGTCCTTGCGGTAGGTGAGGATGCCGATCTTCAGGGCCGCCACCATGGGCGCATGGTCGGGCAGCACGCCCAGCAGACCCTCGGCCCCCGGAACGATCAGGGAGTCGACCTCCTCGCGGAAGACGACCCGCTCGGGCGTGATGACCTCCAGGGTGATGGCGCGCTCCGCCATGGTGTCGCCCCTCTCAGACCAGGCTCTTGGCCTTCTCCACGGCCTCGTCGATGGTGCCGACCATGTAGAAGGCGGCCTCGGGCAGGTCGTCGTGCTTGCCCTCGAGGATCTCCTTGAAGCCCCGCACGGTCTCCTCGCGGCTGACGTACTTGCCGGGGGTGCCGGTGAACACCTCGGCGACGAAGAAGGGCTGGGACAGGAAGCGCTCCAGCTTCCGCGCCCGCTGGACGATCAGCTTGTCCTCCTCCGTCAGCTCGTCCATGCCCAGGATGGCGATGATGTCCTGCAGGTCCTTGTACCGCTGCAGCACCTGCTGGACGCCGCGGGCCACCTCGTAGTGCTCCTGGCCGACGATGTTGGGGTCCAGGATCCGGGAGGTCGAGGCCAGCGGGTCCACCGCCGGGTAGATGCCGCGCTCGGCGATGGCTCGCTCCAGGCGCACCGTGGAGTCCAGGTGCGCGAAGGTGGTCACCGGCGCCGGGTCGGTGTAGTCGTCGGCGGGGACGTACACCGCCTGCACGGAGGTGATGGAACCCTTTCGCGTCGTGGTGATCCGCTCCTGCAGGTTGCCCATCTCCGTCGCCAGGGTGGGCTGGTAACCGACGGCGCTGGGCATGCGGCCGAGGAGGGCCGACACCTCCGAGCCCGCCTGGGTGAAGCGGAAGATGTTGTCGATGAACAGCAGCAGGTCCTGGCCCTCTTCGTCCCGGAAGTACTCCGCCATGGCCAGGCCCGTCAGGCCCACCCGCAGGCGCGCGCCCGGCGGCTCGTTCATCTGCCCGAAGACCAGGGCCGTCTTGTCGAGAACCCCGGACTCCTTGAGCTCGTGGTAGAGGTCGTTGCCCTCGCGGGTGCGCTCGCCCACGCCGGCGAAGACGGAGAAGCCGCCGTGCTTGTAGGCGATGTTGTGGATCAGCTCCATGATGATGACCGTCTTGCCGACGCCGGCGCCACCGAACAGGCCGACCTTACCGCCGCGGGCGAAGGGGCAGATCAGGTCGATGACCTTGATGCCCGTCTCCAGGATCTCCGTGGCGGGGTTGACGTCGGCCACGTCGGGCGCAGGCCGGTGGATCGGGTAGCGCTTCTTGGCCTGGGGCGGCTCCTTGCCGTCGATGGGCTCGCCCAGGACGTTGAACATGCGCCCCAGGACCTCGCGCCCCACGGGCACGGAGATGGGACCGCCGGTATCCACCGCCGGCATGCCCCGCTGCAACCCGTCGGTGGACGCCATGGCCACGCAGCGCACCACGTTGTTGCCCAGGTGCTGGGCCGCCTCCACCGTCAGGTCGATCTCCACCTCTTCGGTCTTGGCCTGGATCTTGATCGCGTTGTAGATGTCGGGCAGGTTGCCCTCGGGGAACTCGATGTCGACCACCGGGCCGATGACCTGCACGACCCGGCCCACGTTCTTCTCGGCCATTGGATTCTTCCCTCCGGTCCTCGGCGCCGCCGCCCCGCCCGGTGCGGGACGAACCGGCCGCCTGCGGCCCCGCCCGGGCCCGCCCGGCCTTCACGGCCCGGCCAGGCCCGGGGGCGGGCCGGCGCCCGGGCCGGCTAGCCCTTGAGGGCCTCGGCGCCGCTGACGATCTCCGCCAGTTCCTTCGTGATGGCCGCCTGTCGCGCCCGGTTGTACTCCAGGGTCAGCGTCTGGATCAGCTCACCGGCGTTGTCCGTGGCGTTCTTCATGGCCGTCATGCGGGCCCCGTGCTCGCTGGCCTTCGCCTCCTGCAGGGCGCGGAAGACCAGGATCTGCACGTACTTGGGCAAGAGTGCCTCCAGGATCGCCCGCTCCGACGGCTCGTAGATGTACTCCCGCAGCCCGCGCAGGCCGGGCCGCTCGCCCGGGCCGGTCCCCTGCAGCCGGCCAGCACCACCGCTAGCCACGGCACCCGCACCTGTCACGGCCGCGGCCGGCGCCGCGCCGGTTCCGGCCCCCGTGGGGCCGGCCGCCCCGGCGGCCGGTTCGTCCAGACCCGCGACGGGCAGGAGGCGGGTGACCACCGGCCGCTGGCTGATGGCCGAACGGTATTCGGTGTAGATCAGCCGCACCTCGTCCATCTCGCCGGCCAGGTAGCCCTCCACCAGCCGGCGCGCCAGTTCGCGGGCCGTGGCGAAGTCCACGTCCTCGCCGATGCCCGTCAGCTCGTGGGCGAAGGTGTGGCCGCGCCGGCGGAAGTGGTCCCGGCCCTTGCGGCCCACCGCCACCAGCACCGGCTCCACGCCCTCGGGCAGCTGGCGCAGCTCCTGTTCCGCACGGCGGATCAGGTTGGCGTTATAGCTGCCGGCCAGGCCACGGTCGCCGGTGATAATCACCAGGCCGACCCGCCGGACGGGCCGGGGCGCCACCAGGGGGTGCTGCCGGGCCTGTTCGGAGCCGGCCAGCCGGGCCAGCATGGCCCGGAGCGCGGCCGCATAGGGACGGCCGGAGCGGGCGGCCTCTTCGGCCTTCTTCAGTTTGGCGGCGGCGACCATGTACATGGCCCGGGTGATCTGCTGGGTGCTGCGCACCGCGCGGATCCGCCGCCGGATGTCCCTCATCGAGGCCATGGCCATTCACCCTTCCCGGCCGGGCTCACGAGGCCCGCTGCGCCTGCCGGGCGGGCTGCCCCGCGCCCTCCTGCCCCTCCGCCAGGAAGCCGGCCTTGAACTGCTGGATGGCGGACTGCAGGCGCTCTTCGTTCTCCTTGGTGATCTGCTTCTCGGTGCGGATGGACTCCAGCACCTCCGGGTTGAAGCGCTTGAGGTACTGGAGGAACTCCCGCTCGAACTCCCGCACCCGCTCCACCGGCACGTCGTCCAAATAGCCGTTGACGCCGCAGTAGATGGCGACGACCTGCTCCTCCACCGGCATGGGCTCGTGCTCGCCCTGCTTGAGGATCTCCGTCACCCGCTGGCCCCGGGCCAGGCGCGCCTGGGTGGCCTTGTCCAGGTCAGAGCCGAACTGGGCAAAGGCGGCCAGTTCCCGGTACTGGGCCAGGTCCAGGCGCAGGCGGCCGGCCACCTGCTTCATCGCCTTGATCTGGGCGGCCGAACCGACGCGGGAGACCGAACGGCCCACGTCGATGGCGGGCCGGATGCCCGAGTAGAACAGGTCCGACTCCAGGAAGATCTGGCCGTCGGTGATGGAGATGACGTTGGTCGGGATGTAGGCGGAGATGTCGCCCGCCTGGGTCTCGATGATGGGCAGGGCCGTCAGCGAGCCGCCGCCCACCTCGTCGCTCAGCCGGGCCGCCCGCTCCAGCAGGCGGGAGTGCAGGTAGAACACGTCGCCCGGGTAGGCCTCGCGTCCCGGCGGCCGCCGGAGCAGCAGGGCCAGCTCGCGGTACGCCCAGGCCTGCTTGGTCAGGTCGTCGTAGATCACCAGGACGTCCCGGTGCTCTTCATACATGAAGTACTCGCCCATGGCGCAGCCGGCGTAGGGCGCGATGTAGAGCAGCGGCGCCGGCTGGGAGGCCGTGGCCGACACGACGATGGTGTAGTCCATGGCGCCGTACTTCTTCAGGGTCTCCACGACGCCCGCCACCGTCGAGGCCTTCTGGCCGATGGCCACGTAGACGCAGATCACGTCCTGGCCCTTCTGGTTGATGATGGTGTCCACGGCCAGGGCGGACTTCCCGGTCTGCCGGTCGCCGATGATCAACTCGCGCTGGCCGCGGCCGATGGGGATCATGGAGTCGATGGCCTTCCAGCCCGTCTGCAGCGGCTGGTTGACCGACTGGCGGACGATGACGCCCGGCGCCGGCGACTCGATGGGCCGGGTGCGGGTCGCGTTGATGGCCGGCCCGCCGTCGATGGGCTGGCCCAGGGGGTTGACCACCCGGCCCAGCAGCTCCGGGCCCACGGGCACCTGGATGATGCGCCCGGTCCGCCGCACCTCATCGCCTTCCTTGATGTCGGTGTACGGCCCAAGGACCACGACGCCGACGGAGTCCTCCGCCAGGTTCAGGGCCATGCCGTAGACCCCGCTCTTGGGGAACTCCACCAGCTCGCTGGCCATGACCTTCTCCAGGCCGTAGACGGTGGCCACGCCGTCGGAGATCTGGATGACGGTCCCCACGTCCTCCAGCTCGGCGCGGCCCTCGAAGTTCTCGATCTGTTGCCGGATGATGGCGGTGATCTCTTCCGGACGAATGCTCACCAGCCCGTCCCTCCTACGCGTGACCGCCGGTCGCCAGCCGGCGGTGCAGCTGCACCAGCCGCCGGCGCAAGCTGGCGTCCAGCCGGCGGTCGCCGATCTTCACCACCAGGCCGCCCAGCAGCTCGGGACGAACCCGCACGGCCAGGCGCACCTGGCGGGCCCCCAGCGTGCGGGCCAGTTCCTCCTCCAGGCGCTGCCGGGTGGCGGCATCCAGCTCGGCCGCCGCCTCGACCTCGGCCTCCAGCACGCCCGCCTCCCGGTCGCGCAGGGCAGTAAACTCGGCCACGATGTCCGGCAGCAGGGTCTCCCGCCGCCGGCGCACCAGCAGCCGCAGCAGGTTGCCTACCCACGGATGGACCCGGTCCCCGAAGACGGACTCGATCAGCTCCTGCTTCTCACGCGCCGGGACGGCCAGGCTCTCGAAGCGCTGGCGCAGCTCGGGGTGCTCGCTGAAGACGTCGAGCACGCGGGCCAGGTCGGCGGCCAGGCGGTCGAGTTCACTGCTCTCGCGGCCGAGATCGTAGAGCACCCGGGCGTAGCGTTGGGCGAGGGGGCGACGCTTCATCGCAGGTTCGCCACCTCTTCCACGGCTTCGGTCACCAGGCGCCGCTGGTCCTCGGCGTCCAGGGCCCGGCCCAGCACCCGCTCCGTGGCCAGCAGGGTCAAGTCGGCCACCTCCCGGCGCAGGGCCGCGATGGCCTGTTCCTTCTCCCGCTCGATGGTCGCCCGGGCGCGCTCCAAGAGCTGCTCCGCCTCGCGGCGCGCCGCCTCCAGCCGCTGCTGCCGCTCCTCCTCGGCCAGCTGGGTGGCCCGCTCCAGGATGCTCTGGGCCTCCCGCTGGGCGGCGGCCAGCCGCTGGCGGTACTCGGCCTCGGCCCGCGCCGCCTCTTCCCGGGCCCGTTCGGCCGCCGCCAGGTTCACCTCGATCTCCTCCCGGCGCCGGTCCAGGACGTCCAGGATCGGCCGCCAGAAGAACCGGGCCAGGATGGCGACGAACAGAAGAAAGTTGACGAATGCCCAGATCAACTCGGGTGAAATCTGCACAGGTGTTCCCTCCAGCCGCGGGTGGCGCTCGCCCTTGGCAGCCTCCACCCGGCCCCGCCGGGGGCAGGATCCACGCCCCATAACGCCATGGGGGGCGGTCCGACGCGGCAGTCCCTTACGGGTGCCCGGCCGCCCCCCGCCACCCAACCCGCCTCGCCGCCGGCAGGGGGCGGGTTCCTCCGCCCCTGCCGGACCGCCATCAACCGGCGACCTGGCCGGCGAACAGGAAGGCGAGGGCGAAGGTGAACAGGGTCAGCGACTCGAGGAAGGCCAGCGACAGGATGAGCACCGTCTGGATGCGGCCGGCCGCCTCGGGCTGGCGCCAGATGGCATCCAGCGCCGCCGCCGCCGCCCGGGCCTGACCGGTGGCCGAGCCGAAGGCCGCGATGGCCAGGCCGATGACCGCCAGGCCGGCGAAGAACGCAATGCCGGTGATTCCTTCCACCGCGTCTCCCCCTCCTTTCCGAAACTTTGCCCGGCGGGCCGCCGCAGCCGCCCGCGGGTCAAGCCTTGCAAACTTGAACCTGGCAAACTTGCACACTCACAAGGAAACAAGGAAAGCCCACAAATCTGATCCGGCTCTGATCCGGTAACCATGCGCTTCCGCAGGTCATGCGCTCGCCGGAGGGCCTCCCGGTGCCCGCGGGCCCTTCCCCTTCCGCACCCCGGTTCCGCACCCCGGGCCCGGCCGGCACCGCGCCATGCCGGCGGCGCCGGATCCGGCCCGGCGCACCCGGGCGCGGGCGGCCGCGACCGTCAGTGCTCGTGGTGGAAGTCGGCCGTCGCGGCCTCGATGTACAGGGCCGACAGCATGGTGAAGATCAGCGCCTGGACGAAGCCGGCGATGACCTCGATGAACATGACCCCCATGGGCAGGAACCAGGGGAGGGCCGCCAGCAGGCCCGCCAGCACGGCCTCGCCGCCGAAGATGTTGGCAAAGAGACGCAAGGACAGGGAGAAGGGCTTGATCAGCTCTTCGATCACCGCCAGGGGCACCGTCAACGGCCAGAGGAAGACGGGACCCTCCAGGAAGCGGCGGAAGTAGCCGAGGCCGTGGCGCTTGAGGCCGTAGGCCTGGACAGCGACGAAGGTGAAGATGGCCAGCCCGCCCGTCACGCCCCACCGGCTGGTCGGCGGCTGGAACCACTCCTCATGGGGCAGCAGGGGCAGCAGGCCGGTGTAATTGCTGAAAAGGATCAGGACGAAGAAGGAACCCAGCAAGGGCGTGAACTGCCGCGCCCGCTCGCGCCCCATGATGTCGGTGACGAACCCGTAGAGCGCCTCGACGGCCCACTCCACCGCTGTCTGGAAACGGGTGCGCGGCACCTGATGGAGGCTCCGGGCCACCAGGGCGCCCAACACGATGATCAGGCCCATCAGGATCCACATGGTGAGGATGGACTCGTGCACGGGCAGGCCAAATAGATGAAAGACCACATGGGCGCCCTCGGCCCCGTGCCCGCCCTCTGCCGCCTCGCCGCCCGCGGCGGCCAGCTGCAGCCATGGGGTCAAGCCCGTTCCCTCCTTGCCCGCATCCGGAAGAACAGGGGAGCATCGCCGGCCAGGATGAGCCCCGCGATGGCCGCGAGGATGGCCACGGGCCGGCCGGCAACCAAAAACACCACCAAGAGTGAAACAAAACTCAAAGCCATGCGCAATAAGAATCGGGCCAAAACTTGCTGTTGATGTGTGGCAGCGGCTCCACGGTCGACGGCATCGGTCAAGCGGGACAGCGGGCCGGCCAGGAGGAGGTAGTTGATCCAACCCCAGACCATCCCCCAAAGCCCCGCCACCAGCCCGAGGGCGCCGCTCGAAAGCCCGCTGAGCCAGCTTGTGAAATCGTTCACGAAACCGGCCCGTCCTTTCCGCCCCGTCCCCCGGCCGCACCACCGCTCCCCGGAGGCCTCCCGCCGGCATCGGCGTCCTCGTCGGCGATCCGCTGCAGGGTTCGCCACAGGACCCGGAAGGCGGCGACGACGCCCAGCATCAGGCCGAACAGCTGGAGCCACGGCGCGGTCCCCAGCCACCCGTCCAGCCAGCGGCCCCCGTAGTACCCGATGCCCATCCCGGCCAGGAGGGTTCCGGCGAAGGTGAAGGCGAGCTCGAAGAGGGTGCCCGCGCCGCGCAGGCCACCCCCTGGGCCGTCCCGTCCCCCGGGTCCGGCGTCCGTGCGCGGCCGCCTGGAAGGGGCATCACCCGCCATGGTCCAACCTCCCCGCTGCGGTCGCCACCCGGGATGTAACGGACCGGCTCCGTCGGTACCAGCGGTAGATTAGCAGAGGGTCGTAGGGCGGGCAACCGGATCGGGACCCTACCCGCTTGCCCCAGCGGCTCCCCCCACGGGCGCCCCTCAGCGGCTCCCTTCGCGGCGCGGGCCCGCGGCCCCACCGCCAAGGCCCGGTGCACCGCCGGCGACCGCCGGCGCCGCCGCCAGCGGCAGCGGGCCCGGGTCCCAGGGATCAGGCGGTTCCTCCCGCAGGCCGAAGGCGTACTCGATGGCCTCCACCGTCCGGCGGGCCGCCTGGCCGTCGCCGAAGGGATTGCGGGCCTGGGCCACCTGCCGGTATGCCTCCCGGTCCTGCAAGAGCCGGCTGGCCGTCTGGACGATGGGTTCTTCGTGGGGGCCCACCTGCAGCACGGTCCCGGCCGCCACGGCCTCCGGCCGCTCCGTCTTGTCCCGCAGCAACAAGACGGGAAGACCCAGCGCGGGAGCTTCTTCCTGCAGGCCGCCGGAGTCGGTCAGGAGCAAGGTGGCGCGGGCCATCAAGTTGGCCCAGTCGGCGTACTCGGGCGGGTCCAGGAGCGCCACCCGTTCCACCCCGTCCAGGTGCCGGCGGATCGTCTCGGCCACCACGGGGTTGGGGTGGACGGAATAGACCAGCTCCACGTCGGGGTGGGCTTCCACCAGCCGGCGCAGGGCCCGGGCCACGGCCTCCAGGGGCTCGCCCCAGTTCTCCCGCCGGTGGGCCTCGCAGAGGACCAGCCGCCGGCCGGGGGCCGGGAAGCGGGCCAGTTCGTCCCGGCGGAAGCGGTACCCTGGCCGCACCACCGAGAGCAGGGCGTCGATGGCGGTGTTGCCGGTGACGAAGATCCCGGCCGGGTCGATGCCCTCCCGCAGCAGGTTGTCCCGGGACGCGGGGGTCGGCGCGAAATGGAGGTCGCAAAGGGCGTCGGTCAGGCGCCGGTTGATCTCCTCGGGGAAGGGCTGGTACTTGTCATAGGTCCGCAAGCCGGCCTCCACGTGTCCGATGGCCAGCTGGTGGTAGAAGGCGGCCAGGGCGCCGGCCAGGGTCGTCGTGGTGTCGCCGTGGACCAGCACCAGGTGGGGCCGTGCCTGCCGTAAGACCCCTTCGAGTCCCTGGAGGGCCCGGGTGGTGATGTCGGTCAGGGTCTGGCGCGGCAGCATGATGTCCAGGTCGAAGTCCGGCCGGATGGCGAAGAGCTCGAGCACCTGGTCCAGCAGCTCGCGGTGCTGGGCGGTGACGGCCACCTGGACGCGCACACCCGGCCGCTCGGCCAGCTGACGAATGACGGGGGCCATCTTGGTCGCCTCGGGCCGCGTGCCGAAGACGGCCAGCACCCGCAGCGGCTCTCCGGCCGGTCGCCGGGCGGCCAGGCGCGCCCGGAGGCCGGCGGCCCCGTCGCCGCCGGCGGGGCGGTCCAAGTGGTCCGGGCGGCCCGGGCGGTTCAATGGGTCCCCTGCCCGCAGCGCCCGCGCCGGCTGATCGATGCTGCCCGCCGCCTGGGGAGGGTGAGGGTCGTCGTGGGTCATCGTGACATGCCACCCCTTATGGCTGATCCCGGCTCCCGGAACCGGATCTCCCGGCAGGCGCAACGGACCCGGACCGGGTCCCGCAGGCCGGGGCAGGCCTGTGCCGCCGCCCTCGGCCGGGGTGCCGGGCACCGGCCTGCGGCGCTGGCCACCGGCGGCGCGCAGGGGCACAACCAGGCCCAGGGACACCACGTCCGGGGCCCCTCTGGGGTCCGCAGCGCCCCCGGGGCCGCCGGTCGCGGGCCCGCCGGTTCCCGCCCGCCGGCCTGCGGCCGGGGCCCGCGCCGGCGCCCTCCGCGGGCCCGCGCCGGCGGTCCGCGGTGGCAGGAGGGGGCTGGCCCCCGTCAGTGGCCCAACCGCCGCGGCCGCTGCCGGTTCCACTCCACGAGCTTGCGCGCCACCAGGTGAACGGATGCGGCCAGGGTGAGGACGATCAGCACGCCCTGGAGGATGTTGCCCTCGGCCACCGAGACCGCCCCCAGGGCGAGCCAGGCGGTGATCAGGTACATCACCAGCACGGCGTCCCGGTGGCTGAAGCCCAGGCGCATCAGGCGGTGGTGCAAGTGGTCGCGGTCGGCGGCCATCACGGGCCGGCCCGCCTGCAGTCGCCGCAGGATGGCCAGGGCGGTGTCGGCGATGGGCAGGGCGAGCACCATGACGGGAACCGCCAGGGCCACCGCCGCCGCGCTCTTCAGGAGCCCGACCACCGAGACCGTGGCGATGGTATAGCCGATGAACAGGGCGCCCGTGTCGCCCATGAAGATCTTGGCGGGGTTAAAGTTGTAGGGCAGGAAGCCCAGGGTGCTGCCGGCCAGCGCGGCCATCAGGACAACCGCCTCGATGGGCTGCCCCGTCTGCAGGGCCACCACCAGGACCGTCAGGGCGGCGATGGAGGCGATGCCGGCCGCCAGGCCGTCCAGCCCGTCGATCAGGTTGATCACGTTGCTCATCGCCACGATCCAGAGCACGGTGAGGGGAATGCCCCACCCGCCCAGGACCAGCAGGTCGTCGGCCCCGCTGGGGGTCAGCAGCCCCAGCGGGTTCGTCAGCACCTCGATCCGGATGCCCTGGGCGACGGCGACCAGGGCGGCCGCCACCTGGCCGCCCAGCTTGACCAGCGGAGGCAGGTCGAAGACGTCGTCGGCCAGCCCCACGGCGAGCATCACCAGCCCGCCCAGGAGCACCGCCGTCACGTCGGGGTCGGCCCACCCCCGGCTGACCAGCGCCGCCGCCCCGAAACCCGCGAAGATCGCCAGCCCGCCCAGGTGGGGCACGGGCACCCGGTGGACGCTGCGGGCGGTGGGCCGGGCGACCAGGCCCAGGCGCATCGCCAACAGGCGCACCAGGGGGGTGCAGACCAGGGCGACCAGCGCGGCGACGACCAGCGCCAGCCAGTACGACTGGGAATGGGCCCACGTTGGCATGACGGCTCTTCCTCCCGTCCTCTCCCCACGTCCGCAGGCGGCCCTCTCCCCTGAACCGCCTGCCCGAAGGGACCGCCGGCCGGTGGCGGTACCGGCGCGCCAGGCTCGCCGGGGTCCAGCTGACCCGGCGGCCGGCAACGGGCCCCGGTAACCGGCCCGCGTCCGGCGATCCTCAAGGATTGTAGAACCGGCCCCCGGCAGTGTCAAAGGGACCGCAAACGATAGTTTCCATTATTTACACAACGTTAACAATGGATCCTTCCCCGGGTACCGGGCCTTCCGGGGCAATATGGCCTCGCGGGTGGAACCAGAGTGCTTGCATCCGGGCACCGCCCCGCGGCCGCCCGTCCGACCCGCCCCAGGGCACGGCCGCCCGCGGCCGTCCAGGGCGGCTGGGCGAGCCCCCGCGACCCCGCTGATCGGGTCCCTCACCCCGGCCCCCCTCAGCCTCCGGCGGGGATCTCCGCCGGCCCGGACCGGCCTCCGCCCGCGCCCACCGCCCCGGTATCGGCGCGCCGGTTCATAGATTCGCGTTCCAGGGCAGCGATCTTGTCGATCCGCCGCTGGTGCCGCCCGCCGGCAAAGGGCGTCTCGAGCCACGTGGCCAGGATCTCCCGGGCCATTCCCGGTCCCACCACCCGCGCTCCCAGGGTGAGGACGTTGCTGTCGTTGTCCTGGCGGGTCAGGCGCGCCGAGTACGGCTCCGTGCAGCAGGCGGCCCGGATCCCCGGGATCTTGTTGGCGGCGATGGCCATGCCGATCCCCGTGCCGCAGATCAGCACGGCGCGGTCCGCCTCGCCCTCCACGACCTTGAGGCACGCCGCCCGGGCGAAGTCCGGATAGTCGCACGACGACCGCTGGTGGGTGCCCACGTCGATGACCTGGATGCCCCGTTCCTCCATGAAGGCGATCAGGTCGCCCTTGAGGTCGAAGCCGGCATGGTCGCTGCCGATGGCCACCCGCAGCGGCCGGACCGCGGTGGAACCGGCAGCGGTCGGGCCCGTCGACGGGCTCATCCCCTGGGCGCCGGCCGCGTCCATCCCTTGCACCTCCCGACCGTGCTCGTCCACGTCGACCCCTTGCCCGCCACCCGCGGTCCCGCCGCCCCCGGTCCCGCTGTCCCCGGTCTGGCTGCCGGCGGTCTCGCTGCCAGCGGCCACGGCCGGGGACGGCGCCGCCTCCCCGGCCAGCCGCCGGGCCACCATGGCCGCCTCCCGCCGGAGCTGGCGGGCCAGCACCTGGTAATCCGCCAGCCCCTGGCCAAAGGGATCGGGCACGTCGGCATCGGCCAGCGGGCCGCCGGCCGCCCACTCCCGCCAGAGGGCGACCCGCCCGGCCGCCTCGGGAAAACGGCGGCGCAGCTCCTCGGCCTGGGAGCGGGTCATGGCCAGGATCAGGTCGGCCTCCGCCACGCCGCCGGCCTCCAGGGGACGGCTGCGGTGTTCGGCCAGGGACAAGCCGTCCCGGGCCACCGCCTCCCGGGCCTCCGCCGCGGCGGGCAGGCCGGGAACGGCGTGCAGCCCGGCCGACTCGACGGCCACCGCGCCCTGGCCCAGGTCGTCCAGGGCCCGGCGCAGGTAGGCGGCGGCCATGGGACTGCGGCAGGTGTTGCCGCTACAGACGATCACGACCTTCCGCACGGGCCTCGCGCTCACGGCCAGGCACCTCCCCTCCGGCCGCGGCCTTGCGCAGCCGGTTCATCACCGCGCGCCCCAGGCCCTCTTCGGGCACCGCCAGGGCCAGGACCCGGGTGGAACCGGCAGCGTCGGCCGCCCGCAACGCGCGAAACAGCCGCCGGGCGTGGAGATCGGGCCGCGCCCGCGGCCCCAGATCCAGGGCGATCAAGGGGCCGGCCGGCCGGGCCGGTTCGTCCTCGAGGGCGAGCCAGCGGGCGTCGGCGCCGGTCCGGCGGAGCACCGCCTCCAGATCCTCCCGGCAGCCCACCAGGGCGACCCGCTGCCCTTCCTCCAGCCACCGGCGGAGGAACCCGGCCCCCTGGTCCGCGTCGCCCGCCAGGACCACCGGGGCTTCCGGCGCGTAATGGCGGTACTTCATGCCCGGCGCCGGGGCCGCCGCCCCCTGGGCCAGGGCCGGCGGGGGCGCCAGGGAGACCCCCAGCGCCGCCTCCAGCTCCTCCACGGGCAGTCCGCCGGGACGCAGGAGCCGCGGCGGCCAGGCGGTCACGTCGATCACGGTGCTCTCCACGCCGACCGGCACCGGACCGGCATCCAGCAGCAGGTCCAGGTGGGGCGCCAGGTCCGCCCAGACGTCTTCCGCCCGGGTCGGGCTGGGCCGGCCCGAGCGATTGGCGCTGGGCGCCGCCACCGGTGTGCCCGCGGCGGCGATCAGGGCCTGGGCCACGGGATGGGCGGGGCACCGCACCGCCACCGTGGGCAGTCCCGCCCGCACCGCCGCCGGCACCCGCGGCCCCGCCGGCAGCACCAGGGTCAGGGGGCCCGGCCAGAACCGCTCCGCCAGCCGCCGCGCCACCGGCGGCCAGTGGGCCACCACCTCGGGCCCTGCCTGCTCGACCCCCGTCACGTGGACGATCAGCGGGTTGTCGGCCGGCCGCCCCTTGGCGGCGAAGATCCGGGCCACGGCCTGGGGGTTGAGGGCGTCGGCACCCAGGCCGTACACCGTCTCCGTGGGGAAGGCGACCAGGCCGCCCCGGCGCAGCAGCGCCCCCGCGCGCCGGAGGGCGGCGGCGTCCTCCTCCGGTCCCGCCCCTAGGCGCACCCAGACCCCTTCGCCCGCGCCTCCGCGCAGCCCGTCCATCGCCCGTCCCCCGGTTCCACCCGGTCCCCAGGGCGTCCTCGGGTTCCACCCCGTCCCCGGGTGAAGGGATTCCTACGTGGGCCCCTGCCTTCAGCCTTCAAGGTGCCCACCCGGCGGGCCCGTCGTTCCGAAAATCGCCCGGCCACTGGCCGCCCACCACCCGCGGGATGCCCGCCAGGTCGGGCCACTGGCGCAGGGACCGGCAGCCCACGGCCCCCAAGAGGTGCTGGACCGCCGGGACCTGGCCCGCGCCCACCTCCAGGAAGATCCACCCGCCCGGCGCCAGCAGCCGGACCGCCCCCGGGATCAAGCGGCGGTAGGCCTCCAGGCCGGTCGCGCCGGGGGTCAGGGCCAGGTGGGGTTCATAGCGGTGGATCTCCGCCTGCAGGTGGGGCAGGTCGCAGGCGGCCACGTACGGCGGGTTGCTGGCCACCGCCGCCAGCTTCCCGGCCCAACCGGCGGCCAGCAGGGGCTCGGCCCAGTCGCCCGTGCAGAATTGGACCCGCGGCGCCACCCCATGCCGCTGGGCGTTCTCGCGGGCCACCCGCAGCGCCGGCAGGGAGCAGTCGGTCGCCAGCACCGTCCACCCGGGACGCTCGGCCGCCAGGGTGACGGCGATGATGCCCGTGCCGGTGCCCAGGTCGGCCACCACCGCCTCTGCCGCGGGCACCGTGTGGAGCACCGCCTCGACCAGGACCTCCGTCTCCGGCCGGGGGATCAAGGTCGCCGGGGTGACGCGGAAGGTGCGGCCGTAGAACTCGGCCTGCTGGAGGATGTAGGGCACCGGCTCCCGCCGGGCGCGGCGCAGGATCCACTGGACGAACCGGGCCCAGGCGGCCGGCGGCAGGGCGGCATCCGGTTCCGCCACGAGCCGCACACCGGGGACCCCCAAGGCGGCGCCCAGGAGGACCCGGGCGGAGGCCCGCGCCTCGTCGGCGTCGAGCCCGGCCGCTGCCAGGAAGGCTCGCGCCCAGGCCAGGGCCTCGCCCACCTGGGTCGGCCGCTGGGCGGGCAGGCCTACCGTGGCCACGGCGGGCTGGGCCACGGCCTCTCCGGCCCCCCGGCCCGCGGGCCCGGGGGCTGCCGGCGCCGGTTCGTCCGCCGCCGGATCCCAGGGTTCCGGCATGTCAGCTCACCGCCTCGCCCAGCCGCACCTGCTCATCGTGGGCGGCCAGGGCGTCCAGCAGCTCGTCCAGGTCCCCGTCCATGATCTCCTGCAACCGGTAGAGGGTCAGGCCGATGCGGTGGTCGGTGACCCGGTTCTCCCGGAAGTTGTAGGTCCGGATCTTCTCGCTGCGCTCGCCGGTCCCCACCTGGGAGCGGCGCTGCTGGGAGAGCTCCTCCTGCTGGCGCCGGGTGTAGTAGTCCAGCAGGCGGGCCCGCAGGATCTTCATGGCCCGGGCCCGGTTCTTGTGCTGCGAGCGCTCGTCCTGGCACGTGACGACGATGCCCGTCGGCTTGTGGGTGATGCGCACCGCCGACTCCGTCTTGTTCACGTGCTGCCCGCCGGGGCCGCTGGCGGCGAAGGTGTCGATCTCCAGGTCCTCGGGGTCGATCTCCACCTCCACCTCCTCCGCCTCGGGCAGCACGGCGACGGTGGCCGTCGACGTGTGGATGCGGCCGCCCGCCTCGGTCACCGGCACCCGCTGCACCCGGTGCACCCCGCTCTCGTACTTGAGGCGGCTGAAGGCGCCCCGCCCGCTGATGGCCACCACGACCTCCTTGAACCCGCCCAGGTCGCTCTCGGTGGCGGCCATCACCTCGGTGCGCCAGCCCTGCCGCTCGGCGTAGCGCTGGTACATGCGGAAGAGGTCGCCGGCGAACAGGGCGGCCTCCTCGCCGCCGGTGCCGGCCCGGATCTCCACGATCACGTTGCGCTGGTCCCGGGGATCCCGGGGCAGCAGCAGCCCGCGCAGGGTGCGCTCCAGGGACTGCCGCTCCGCCTCCAGCCGCTCGACCTCGGCGGTCAGGTAGCCGTGCTCCTCGGCGTCGTCCGTCTCCCGCAACAGCGCCCGGGCCGCCTCCAGGTCGGCCGCGGTGGCCCGCCAGCGCCGGTAGGCCTCGGCCAGCGGCTCCAGCTCCGCCCGCTCCTGGGCCAGGGGCTGCCAGCGGCGGGGGTCGGCGGCCACCTCCGGGTCGGCCAGTTGCCGCTCCAGCTGGTCGAACCGGCGCAGCCGGGCGGCCAGCGCCTCCCCCAGGGCCCCCGGCAAGTCAGGCAGGGGGCCGGGTTCCTCCGGCGCGGCGCCCGCGACGGCCGCAGGTTCGCGACCCGAGGGCGCGCCTGGGTTGGAGGGCGTAGACCGGTCGGCCATGGGACCTCACCTCGAGGCGGGGGTGACCGGGGACGGGGCGGTGCGGGCGGCGGCCGGCCCAGCGGCCCGAGAGGCGACCGCCACCGGCCGGACCCCGGCGGTGGAACCGACCGGCGCCGCGCCGGCCTCTGCCGCCGGTTCCACACCGGGCAGGCAGGCCTTCAACGCGGCCAGGGCCACCTCCAGCTGATCCAGGGTCGGCTCCGCCGTGGTCAGCCGCTGGAGCCAGAGGCCCGGCGCCGACAGCCAGCGCACCCAGGGACGCTGGCTGCGGGCGGCCAGGAGGATCCACTCGTAGGCGAGGCCGGCCACCACGGGCACCAGGGCCAGCCGCAGCACGGTGCGCTCCCAGAAGGACGGCCAGCCGAACAGGGCGTGGACCAGGACGGCCGTCACCGCCACGAAGAGCAGGAAGGCGGTGCCGCAGCGGGGATGGAAGCGGGAGAAGCCCTGGGCGACCTCCGGCTCCAGGGGCGCTCCGGCCTCCAGGGCGTGGATCGCCTTGTGCTCGGCGCCATGGTACTGATAGACCCGGTGGATGTCCGGGATGCGGCCGATGGCCGCCATGTAACCCAGCAGGAGCACCAGCCGGACCACGCCTTCGACGGCGTTGCGGGCCAGCTCCGCCTCTGCCAGGGCCGTGGCGACCCAGGTGGGCAGCAGGATGAAGAAGACGAGCCCCAGGGCCAGGGCAAGGCCGTTGACCGCCGTCACCCAAAGGTCCTCTCCCCGCCGGCGGCGGTCGCCCGCCACCCCCGGGCCCGCGGCCTCTGGCCGCTTGCCCGCCGGCCCGGCGGCGTCGCCGGGCGTGGCCGGTTCCTCCGCCAGGCGGGCCGATTCGTTGAGGACCTGGATGCCCACCACCAGCGCCTCCGCCAGGGCGGCCACGCCCCGCACCAGGGGCCAGCCCAGCCAGCGCCGCCGGGCGGTGTAGGCCGTGTGGGGCCGCACGGTCACGTGGATCCGGCCGTCGGGCCGGCGCACGGCCAGGGCCATGCGCCCGGCACCGCGCATCATCACGCCCTCGATCACGGCCTGGCCGCCGAAGCGGTTGCGCAAGTCCATGCCGATCGCCCTCTCCCTGGTGCGTCAGCGGCCGCGGCGGAGGGGTCGCCCGCCACCCACCACGGCGGCGGCGACGGCCGGCGCGTCCCCGCGCTCCCGCTCAGCGGCCGGCCGCGCCCGCCTTCTGCTCCTGGCGGAAGCGCTCGTACTTCTGGCGGAACCGGTCCACCCGGCCGCCGGTGTCGACGACCCGCTGGGTGCCGGTGTAGAAGGGATGGCACTGGGCGCAGACGTCGACCCGCAGGTTCTCCTTGGTCGAGCCGACCTCATACACGGCACCGCAGGCACAGGTGATGGTCGTGCGCTTGTACTCGGGATGGATCCCCGGCTTCATGCCCTTCACCCCATCGCGGCGGGCGCCAGCGGCCCGCACAGGATCGGCGGACCGGCGCTCCGGTCCGCCTCGGATGCACCCAACCATTATACCAGCTTCGCGCCTTCAGGACCCACCCCACCCTGCTCCATCCGCCGTTCCGCCCGCCTCCAGGCGGTCGCGGAGGGCCGGCGCCGGCCGGTACCAGCGCCGGTCGAGCCACGCCAGGGGGTCGTAGAAGCTCTCGCCCGCCCGGACCTCCAGGTGCAGGTGGGGTCCGGTGGCGTTGCCCGTGGCGCCCAACCGGCCGAGGACCTGGCCCCGCGCCACCCGCTGGCCGGGTTCCACCGCCAGGGAGGAGAGATGGCCGTAGAGGGTCGACCAGCCCCCGGGATGGGCCACCTCCACCGCCAGGCCGTACTCGCCGCGCCAGCCCGCCTGGCGGACGACGCCGGCCCAGACGGCCCGCACAGGCGTGCCCTGGGGGGCGGCCAGATCGACGCCGTGGTGCCAGCGCCCATCCCGGGGGCCGAACAGGGAGGTTAGGGTGGCGACCTCCGCCAGCGGCGGGCTCCAGCGCGCGCCGGCGGGAATGGCGGCCAGCGCCGCATCAGGAACCGACGCCGCCGCTGCGTCGCCGGGCCTGCCGGCCGGGTTGCCCTCCCTCGGCGGCACTCCCTCCGCCGGCCGCGCGACGTCACCGCCCCCCGGCAGCCCGGCCCCGGCCCCTCCGGCCCCTGGCGGGCCGCCCTTGTCATGAGCGCCCTTGCCCTGAGGTGCGCCCCCGGCGGCCGGTTCCACCCCCGCGGACCCCCTGCCGGGGGACGCTGCGGGCATGTCCAGGTGGGACCCATGCCCGAAGAACCCGCCTTCCCACCCGCGGCCGCGGAGGCTCAAAGCCTCCCAGGCCGCCGACCAGAGGGCCTCGATGGAACGCGGGGCCCGCCCGGCGGGGACACCGGGCCGGTCCAGTCCGTGGGCTGCCACCATGCCGAGCCACGCGGCGAGCAGCAGGGCGTTGATGCGGTTGAGCCATCGGCTGAGATCGGCCAAGACGACCACCTCGTGGCCCCATGGGCACGAGGTGGAGTTTGGCTGGCAAGGGACGCCGCTATGCAACGGGCCGCGATGCAACGGGCCGCAACGCAACGGACCGGCAGGCAACCAGGATGCCGCCGTCCCGGAGGGGCGGTCTAACCCCGGTGCTCCTTGATCTGGGCGATGAACTCGGCGTTGGACCGGGTCTTGCGCATGCGCTCGATCAGTTTTTCCAGGATGTCGGCCGGGTCGCGGTCGCCCATGGACCGCCGGAGGGCCCACATGATCTCCTGCTCGTCCTTGCTGAGCAGCAGCTCCTCACGCCGGGTGCCCGACCGCTTGATGTCGATGGCGGGGAAGATCCGCCGCTCCGCCAGCCGCCGGTCCAGGTGCAGCTCCATGTTGCCGGTGCCCTTGAACTCCTCGTAGATCACGTCGTCCATCTTGCTGCCGGTGTCGATCAGGGCCGTGGCGATGATGGTCAGGCTGCCGCCCTCTTCGATGTTCCGGGCCGCGCCGAAGAACCGCTTCGGCTTGTAGAAGGCCGCGGGGTCAAGGCCGCCCGACAGGGTGCGGCCGCTGGGCGGCGTGACCAGGTTGTGGGCCCGGGTCAGCCGGGTCAGGCTGTCCAGCAGGATCACCACGTCGCGCCCGTGCTCGACCAGCCGCTTGGCCCGCTCCAGCACCATGTCGGCCAGCTTGGCGTGGTTCTCCGGCGTCTGGTCGAAGGTGGAGCTCAGGACCTCGCCGCGGACCGACCGCTCCATGTCGGTGACCTCTTCGGGCCGCTCGTCGATCAGCACCACCATCAGGGCCACGTCGGGGTAGTTGTAGGCGATGCCGTTGGCGATCTGCTTGAGCAGGATCGTCTTGCCCGCCTTGGGCGGCGCGACGATCAGCCCGCGCTGGCCCTTGCCGATGGGCGCCACCAGGTCGATCAGCCGCTGGGCGATGCTGCCGCCCGGCGTCTCCAGGGTCAGCCGCTCGTTGGGGAAGATCGGCGTCAAGCCCTCGAAGTGCAGGCGATCCCGGGCCAGCTCGGCGTCCACGCCGTTGACGGCCTCGACCCGGAGCAGGGCAAAGTACCGCTCGTTGTCCTTGGGCGGCCGCGCCTGGCCGGAGACCATGTCGCCCGGCCGCAGGTCGAACCGGCGGATCTGGGAGGGCGAGACGTAGATGTCCTCCTTGCTGGGCAGGTAGTTCACCGGCCGGAGGAACCCGAAGCCCTCGGGCATGATGTCCAGCAGGCCCTCGGCCCACAGCAGGCCGTCCTTCTCCGTGCGCGCCTTGGCGATCTCGAAGATCAGCTCTTGCTTGCGCATCGCGCTGTAGTAGGGGATCTCCAGCTGGCGCGCCAGGGCGTAGAGCTCCTTGAGGGACATCTGCTCCATCTCGCGGATGTCCGGACGGCCGCCGTTGCCCTGACGACCGCGGCCGGCTCCGGGACCTCGCCCGGGACGCCCGGTGGTGTCGGCCTCCGGGGCACCGGGTCCCGCCGGCAACGGCACAGGGCCGCCGGCGGCCGGCGCCGGCATCTCGGTAGCTCGCTCGGCCACCCCGCCGTAGGGGCCGCGGCCGGCCTCGTCGCCACCTGCCCCAAACCCGGCGGCACCCGGGAGGGCGCCGGGTTCGCCACCCCCCCGCTCCTCCGGCCAAGCCGGTTCCGCCGGGGCTGCGCCTGGCACCTGGACCCCTCCTTCCCGGGCCCCCCGCCCGTTGGTCGCGCCCGCCGGCCGGGGGCCCGCCCCCCGCGACCAACCGTTGCCCGACCGGGTGGCCGCGGCGATCGCCTCCCCCGGGCGGGGACGGGATTCGCCCCGGGGACGGCCATCCGCCCGCTCGGCGGCGGCCGGGCGCGGCCGGTGCTCGACCCGCTCGGGGGACTGCGGCCGCGGGCGCGCCTCCGGGCCACCCGGCACGGCCCGGGCAGCCGGCGCCGCCTCTTGGGGGGACGTCCGCCGCTGCGCCCCTTCCACCCCGGCTGCGGCGCCGCGGCGTCGCTGGGCTGCTGCGGAGGGTGCCCCGGCAGCCTCCGCCGCCGTCGCCGCGGCCGGTCCCTGAACCGTCGCGGGCTCAGCCGCTTCACCGCCACCGGTGCCCGCAAGGGACGGCGAAGCGGCCGCGGGGGTCACCTCGGAAGCCGGGGTCGCGGGCATGGGGGTCACCGCCGGGGCCAAACCGGGACTGCGGCCACCGCCGGCCTCTTGGACGGCCTCTTGGGCGGTCGCTTGGACCATGGGCTGGTCGGGCGCCGGCATCACCGCCGCCGGGGAGGCCCCGCGAGCGCCGGCCACTTGCCCCTCGGGGGCCACGCCGGTGCCGGTGGAACCGGCGGCCTGTGCGGCGCCGGTGGAACCGGCCTCCTCGGCGGTACCCGCCATCCCGGTGGAGCGGGCTTCGTCCGTCGCAGCAGAGATTGTGGCGTCGGCGGGTTCAGCGGTCGTCGCCGCCTTCCGGCGGGTCCGGCGGGTCCCGGTGCTCCCCGCCCGCCGCGTCCGGCTGCGGGTCGAAGAGGTGGCGGTCGCCTCGGCCAGCTCGCCGGGCTCGCCCCCGGCCGTGGTCCCGGCGGTCTCGCCGCCGTCTCCCCCGCCGGCCGGGGTGGCGGGTCCCGCCTGCAGCCCCTCACCCGGCTGCCTCTCCGAGGGCACCGGAGCCCTGGCGCCAGCCGTCTCCGGGCCGTCGCCGGCCCCAGGGGCCGCCGCCACCGGTTCGGCTGCGCCGGCTGCCGCGGCCGGTTCGTCCTGCATGGTGGCCGGGCTCAGCGTGCCGTCCCCTCTGGCGCTCGCATCCGGGTTGGAGGCGGTCCCCGGGTCAGGGCTGGGGGCGTCGCCCGAGGTCGCCGTGACGGTCCCCTCCGCTGCCGCGGTGGGAGCGGCAGCGGGGGCCGCTTTTCGCGTGCGGGAACTGCGCGTCCGTCCGGTCCGGGAACGCGGAGTCGAACGGGATTCGGTTGTGTCCGACAAAGAGGTCACCTTCCCTTAGGCGGGCATGTACCCTCGCTGGCGAGTCTGGCGCTGCGTCTGGGGGAGGAGGAGGCCAACCATAAGGATTGCGTCTGCGGTAGAAGCCTATGCGCCCGGCCGGGCGCCAACACCGCTGGTGTGCGGTGGAAGTATACCAGGCTCAGGGGCTGCCGTCAAGGCAAGTCGCCTCATGACGACCCGCAACCACCCGTCCTGTTGCATCGCGAACGGTCTCGATCCAAGACACGGCTCGCCCCTCTACCGGCCTCCGGAAGCCACGACGTGGCAGCCGAGCGACCGGGCCGCCCCGACGGGGTACCCGCCCGCGGGTTGCCGGCGGGCACCCCACGGGCGGCACCGGACGGGTCATGGCCGCGGCGGTGGGCGCCGCGCGGGCAGGGGTGCCGTTCCACCGTTCCTGCGCCTGCCCCCCGTCCCTCCTTGCGCCCGGCTTTCCGTTGCCTTGGACCGGCTCCCCATCACCCACCGGGGACCACGCAATCCATCGCCGCAACGCGGCTCCGGAACCCGCGCGCCGGGCCGGGAACCCGGCCGCTCCGGAACCCACGCCCCGGGCCGGGGAACCGGGCGTGGGACTCAGGCGTGACCGCTCCGCCCGGCCTGGGCCGCCCGCCAGTCGGCCAGGAACCGCTCCAGGCCCGCGTCGGTCAAGGGATGCCGGATCAACTGCTCCAGCACCGCCATGGGCATGGTGGCGATGTCGGCGCCCACCCGGGCGGCCGCGATCACGTGCCGGGGATGGCGGATGCTGGCGGCCAGGACCTTGGTCGCCAGGTTGTGGGCGCGGAAGATCGCCACGATCTCCGCCACCAGGCCGATGCCGTCTTCACCGATGTCGTCCAGGCGACCGACGAAGGGGCTGACGAAGGCGGCGCCGGCCCGCGCGGCCAGCAGCGCCTGCCCGGGCTGGAAGACCAGGGTGACGTTGACCCGGATGCCCTCCCGGGACAGGCGGTGGGTGGCCTCCAGCCCCGCCGCCGTCATCGGCACCTTGACGACGATGTTGTCCGCCAGGGCCGCCAGATGGCGCCCCTCCCGGACCATGCCGTCGGCGTCGGTGGCGATGACCTCGGCGCTGATGGGGCCGGGGATGAGACTGGCGATGGTCTTCAGGATGGCTTCCGGATCCCCTCCGGCCTTCGCCATCAGGGTCGGGTTGGTGGTCACCCCGGTGACCACGCCCCAGGCCGCGGCCCGCCGGACCTCATCGACCTGGGCGGTGTCGAGAAAGAGTTCCATTGCCATCGCTCCTCCGACTCCGAACTCATTCGGGCCCCCGGGCCGGTCTCCTGCCGGCGCCCGGGGCGATCGCCTGGCCGCCCTCTGGCCATCTCCGACGGGCCCCCGCGCAGGCCCGTACCCGTGCCCTCGCCGTGGCTCTTTCCCGTCCCGGCACGCCCGTCCCGCCCCGGCCCCGGCCGTGCCCCGACCGGGTCCCTGCCCTTCCCTTTCCCATCCCGGCGACGACCCGGCGCTGCGGCACCGGTCACCCCGCGGGCCGGCCCGGCAACACCACCCGCTGCCGGCTCTCCTCACCGGCGCCCAGGACCCGCACGTCCAGGACCCGGTGACGGCCGTCCCAGGGTAGGGTCACCCGCCCCCCCGCCGTGGTATAGAGGTGGCCGTCCACGATCAGGCTGGCGTCCCGCAGCATCCCGTCGCTGCGATCCCGCACCTGCAAGGTGACCCGGGCCGGCTGCCCCGGCGCCACCGGCGGCACCACCGCCGTCACCACCAGCCGGGGTGGACCCCGCCGCACCCTCACCGGCAGGGGCGCGCCGATGGCGCCCGCATCGTCCAGCAGCACCAGGTAACCCCGTTGCTCGCCGGTTCCGGGGGGCACGTCGAACATGGCCATGATCCGGGCCGGCTGTCCGGCGGCCAGATCCACCGAACCGGCCGCCACCCGGATTCCACCCCCGCTGTGGAACCGGCGAACCACCAGGGGAACGGCCAGCGCGCCCCCGTCGGGCTCCGGGCCTTCGCGCCAGGCCGGCGGCTCCGCGCCCGCCGGCTCCAGTTCGACCACCGCATAGTACCGGCCGGGCACCGGATCGGCCACCACCGCCACCGGGTCGCCGCGCCCGTCACCGACGGGCTGGGCGGCCCCCTCCTCCACCCGGTAGAGATACAGGTGGACGCGCCAGCCGGCCCGGGGCGCCGGCCCCGCCTGCACCTGCAGCAGGGCCGTCCCCGCTGCGACGTCAAAGCGGTACGGCTGGGGCTCGCCGGCGACCACGACCACCTGGGCCCGTTCCTCCGCCATGGGGTCGGCGGGTGCCGTGCCCCGGTCCCCCGGTGCCGTGCCCTCGCTCCCGGTGGCGGGCGCCACCGCCCGGGCCCGCCCGTTCGCCGTGCCGGTCGGCTCGCCCTGGCCCGCCCGGGCCCGCCCGTCCGCCGCACCGGCGGGCTCGCCGTGGGCCGCCGGGGCCGCCGGGCCAGCACCGTCGTTCCTCCCGCCGTTGCCGCCGCTCCCCCCGGCCCGACCGGCTCCCGTGCTCCCCGCGTTCCCCGCCCCTTCGGCCCCTTCCCCGGCCCCAGGCCCGCCCGGTGCCACAGCCGCCCCCGGCCCCGCCTGGCCGGGCGGCGCGGCCGCGCCCGCCATCCCCGGGGCGCCCCCCGGCGTGCCCTCTGCCGTATCCGCCCCGCCGCGGGTCCCAGGCTCTACCGCGAGGCCCACGTCCCAGCCCATCCCGGCCACCCGGCCGCGAACCGCCCGCCCAAAGGGAACCAGGGTGACGCCTTCCCACAAGCGCGCCCCCTGGGGCCCCGGCGCCGTCACCTCCAGCTCCCGGGGCTGCCAGGCCACGCCCTGGGCCGTGGCCGTCATGCGGAAGGGACTGGCCGTGCGGTCGAAGGCCGCCGGCGAAAGGGGCGAGAAGAAGAGGTCGACTTCCCAGACCCCGGCTTCGGGCGACGGGATCTCCACCGTCCAGTCGGGGAGCTCGGGTCCCCCGATCAGCTGGCCCGCGTCCCGGGCGCTGTCGCGGACCAGCCGGCCGCCGGGCCCGTAGACCCACGCTGCCAGGCTGCCGCCCTCCACCGTGCCGCCCGCAGTAGGCCGGTCGATCCGGAACACCAACCGCGTCACGCCCGGCGGCACGTCGACGAAGACCCGCCGGACCTGCCCCCGGGGTACCGTTCCCTGCACCTGCAGGTTGCCGCCGGCCAGGTCGTGGGGCCGCACGAAGGTCTGGAGGAACCCGGCCGCCAGGGGGCCGCCCCCCTCCAGCCGGACCAGCGCCGAGTACAAGCCCGGCTGTTCCGGCAGCTGGTACTGCACGGGCAGGGCGATCCCCTCTCCCGCCGGGTAGGGCATGGAGCCGGGGAACCGGGCCCAAGGAGGTACCCCCGCCCAGCCCGCGACGACGGCGCCTGCCCCGCCGTGCCGCACGTGGAAGGTGAGGACGCCGGGCGGCGGCCCGTCCCAGAACACGCCCCGGTAGGGGCGCCCCCGGTGGAGCCACAGCACCGACCACCCGGACGAACCGGCCGCCCCCGGTCCGGGCCTGACCGCGGGCCCGGAAGCCTCAAGCGCCTCCACCGCGGCCGCCGCCCGGGGCACACCGAACCCCTGGACCGCCGCGGGCACCCCGGCCAGCGGCCGGGCGGTCGCCTGGAGGACGGGTCCCAGCGCCGCCGCCGGCAACGCCGGCGCCTGCTGGCGTGCCTGCTCCAGCAACAAGGCCGCCAGACCGGCCACGTAGGGCACGGCCACGCTGGTGCCCTCGTCGGGCGCCAGGCCACCGGGCCACTGGCCGGACTGCCAGGAGGGCACCAGGGCGTAGGTCACGCCGGGCGCCACCAGGGAGGGGGACGGCGTGCCGTCCCGGGCCGGACCGGCCGCGCTGTAGGGCAGCAGGCGCTCCCCGGCCGGATCCCCCAGCAGCGCAGCCGCCTGGGCCGGGAGGAAGGCGCCCACCACCAGGCCCGCGTCGGCCGGCAGGGCCAGGGCCGTGTGCAGGCCCGGGCCCCCGTTGCCCGCGGCCAGCACCGGCAGCACGCCCTGGGCCACCGCCTCCCGCAGGACCCGCTCGGTCACCGGCAGCTCGTCTTCAGGGGAGCGGCTCTCGGCGCTCAGGCTGATGACGTCCACCCCGTGGGCCACGGCATAGTCCACCGCCGCCAGGATCTGGCTCCAGTCGCCCTGACCGCGGCTGCCCAGGGCCTTGAGGACGACCATCTCCACCCCCGGCGCCACGCCCTGGTAGGTGCTCCCCGCAGCGGCCAGGATGGAGGCCATGCGGGTGCCGTGGCCGTGGGCATCGAAGCCGAAGTTGACCAGGGCCCCCTGGGGGTCGACGGCCGTCACCGCCACCGCCATGCCGGCCGGCGCGCCGGCCGCGGGCCCTGAACCGCCGCCGGCCGCCCCCCTGGCCTGCTCCGCCGCCGGTTCTTGAGCCGGCGGCAGGGCAGGCGCCCCGGTGCCCGTCCCGGTTGGCTCACCGCCCGGCGCGACCGGCCCCAGCCAGGCCACACCGCCGCCCTGGGCCACGGGCTGCAGGGCCGGTTCCTCCGCCAGGTCCAGGTCCTGGTCGGCGTCGATCTGGACCCGCGGCCCGCCCGGAGGCGCGGCCGCATCCGATGCCGCGGACCTGTCCCCCGAGGACGGCGCGCGCTCGTCCGGCGATGCCCCTTCCGGGTAGGCCACGACCAGCCAGCGGTCGCGCACGGTGCCATTGCCGTTGAGGTCCGTCCCGCCCGCGCCCACGTTGGCCTCGTCCAGCCACCCCAGGCGGATCGCCCGGCCGGCGGCCCAGGGGGGCAGGTGCAGCTCCAGCCCCTCCCACCGGACCCGGACCCCCTGCGACCCGGCCCGGCCGGCCCGTACCGCCCCCGTGAGGAAGACATCCCCCTCCGCGGCCCAGGCGGGGTTTTGCCCCTCTACCAGCACCCCGGGCCCCTCCGCCCGCGCCCGTTCCGCGCGCTCGGCGAAGGGCACCGCCGTGGTGAAGTCCACATAGTCCACGATCCGGCGGCGCAAGGCGGGAAGACCGGGATCGGCCCCGGTGTCGATCACCGCCACCCGGACGCCCCGCCCCGTCCATCCCCGCCCGCGCAGGCCCGTCGCCCCGATGGCCTCCAGGTTGGCCTGGTGCAGGGCCCGTTCGAAGGGCAGGGACCGGTCATCCACGTCGGCGCCCGGCACCGGCGGGCTGGGGACCGCCGTCGCCACGGGACCGTCCACCTGGATCGCCTCCAGGCCCGGCAGGATCCGCGGAAGAACCGGCGCCGGCACCCGGGCAGCGATGGCCGCCGTCACCCGCCCCTCCCAGAGGATGTGGCCCCCTGCCGCCTGGATCTGCCGGCGGACCGCCTCCCCCGCTCCGGGGCGGGGCAGCAGGGTCACGGTGACGGCCTCTCCCCGGGCCAGGGCAGCCAGCCAGGCGCTGCGGGCCTCCGGCCAGCCGGCAACCGGCGAGGTTGGCGCGCCGTCACCGGATCCCAGGGCGTCGGGAGCTGGCGAGCCCAGCGGGCCGGCGCAGGGAGCGGCGGGCGCACCGGCCCCCGGTATCCGACTGGACGAACCTGGCCGGTGGATCATCCCCTCCGGCGGCGGCGCGCCCTCGCAGCTGGCCCCGGGGCCGGTCCCGTCGCCCACGACGGCTTGGTTCGCGCCGCCCGGCGGGCGCGGCAGACCCGCCGGGGCTGGGTGGGCCGGGTTCGTCCCGGCCGCCCCGCCGCCGATCCCGAGCACCGGCGCGCCCCACGCGTTCCAAAGCACCGAACCGGCCAGCAGCAAGGCCGCCAGTCCATTCCTCAAGGCCATCCTCCGGCGCAAGCTCCAACCCCCACGTGCCCGTGCAGGCACCTCCGGCCGTCACCAACCGGCTCCGGCTCCGGTTGCCCCGTCGCCGGCACCGGCCCCTTCCGCCACGACGAACCCGGCCACGCTGGGCGACGCCAGCGCCAGCTCCACGTGGTCGCCCGGCCGCAAGTCGCTGAGGAGCGCGTCCCGGCCGTCCCGGCGGATGGAGGCCGTCGTCGCCACGACCCAGCGGGCCGTACCGCTCCCCGTCCGGACCGTCAAGACCCCGCGCAGGGCGTCGACCGCCACCAGCCGCCCGTCGACGGCGGCGCGCAGGGCCTCAATGCCGCGCACCGTTCCCGTTGCCCACCTGAGATCCAGGACGACCCGGTCCCCCGGCTGCAGGGCTGCCAGCCGGCTGGGCCGGCCGTTCAAGTGGACGGGGGCCCCGTCCTCCACGCGGAGCTCAAGGCGCATCTCCCCCCCGGCCATCCCCGGCTCGAGAAGGCCGGTTGCCCCGGCCGCAGCCCCCGCGGCCGCGGCCCACGGGGCGGGGGGCCGGGGGACCGGGGACCGCCGGGGTCCAGGCCCCGTCGCACCAACCGCGCCGGCGAATGGGCCGGCCGCTTGAGAGGGAATACCGGCGGGAAGGGCCAGCACCAGCTGACCGGCACGCCAGTCCACCTGCCGCACCGTGCCTTCCAGGGTCCAGCGATAGGCCTCCACGTAAGCCGCCGCCACCGACGGGCCCCGGGTGAGGGTGGAACCGGCCCCCGGCGCCTCCCGCGCCGCCGGGGTGGATCCGCCTCCCGCTGGAGGCTCCACCGGGCCCGCCACCCCTGGGACGCCGCCCGCCCTGGGGCGTTGCTCCACCCAGCGGACCTGGTCGCCGGGCCGGAGGGCGGCCGGCTCGACGCGCCTCCCGTTGCGAAACACCGGGGCCTCGGCCAACCGGAGGACCCGCCGCAGGCCACCCTGGTCGACTTCCACCCATCCGGCCCCGGCGTCCACCGCCGCGACGACCCCCTCGCCGTCGAAGAGGGCCCCGGCCTGGTCCATCAGGGCCAGGAACCAGGGCATCGCCTCGGCCAGGCGGACGGTCTCGCGGCCTGCCTCTTCCGGGCGCGGGCCCGGCGCCGTCGTTCCACCCGCCCGGCCCCCGGGGGAGCCTGCACCGGCGGTTCCCCCTTGATTGGGCGCACCGTTCGCAGCGGCCCCGGTGAGGACCCGAGCAGCCACGTCCTCCAGATCCAGAGGGGTCACGGGGACCTGAGGCGAGGGCACCGCCCCCGCGGGGCCGGCGCCTCCGGCCGTGGGCGGCGCGGCGACCTCCGGGGCTTGGGGGACCGGGGCCGCGCTACCCCTGGGGGCCTCAGGCCCAGCGGGTTCCACCCAGCTGGCCGGCACCCAGCCCATCCCCACGGCCAGGGCCAGGGCCCGGTCGGGCGGCAGCGGTTCCCCTGCCGGCCCCACCAGCGCAGCCACCAGCCACCCCGCCAGCTCGCCCCGGGTGACGGGCCGGCCGGCAGGCTCCGCCGGCAACGGCCACCCCAGGGCGCGCCAGAGGCCTTGGACGGCCTCGGCCCGGCGGCCGGCATCCGGGTCCAAGGCTGCCCCGGCGGTGCCGGCGGAGGCCGCCTCCCGGGCGGCCGGCGAGTCGTCGGAGGAACCCGGCGCCGAGGCAGCCTGGCCGGCACTCCCCGGCCCGGCGACGGCCGCCAGGAGAGCGACCAGGAGGACGAGGGTCAGCAGCCGGGTCCGCCGCTGCGCGGCGGCCCGGCGCCGTCCATGTGGATGCTCTGCGGGGACGAATTCGGCTGCTGCATCCCGCCGGTGGAGACGATGCCGCCATCCGAACACGCCACGACGATCCTCCCGTCGCCCGTTGCAGGGCCGCCTCGACCCTCCCGTCGCCCGTTGACGGGCCGCCTCAACGGCCCCCGGTATGACCCGGCGGGCTGCCGGCGGGCAGGGGCTCCAGATCGGTTCTCGCCGGCGCCGCCGTGGCCGGCGCGGTGCCTCCCTGGCCGCGGCCCTTGCGACGCCGTCGCCGCCGCCTCCGCCCTTGCCCGGTGGGCCGGGCCGCCCCTTTGCCGGCGTCGCCCGCGCCCGTTCCACCCCGATCACCCGGGGCCGGGGCAGGGCCGTCCCCCGGGCCCGGACGCGCAGCCCCGGGCATGGTCCCTGCCCGCCCCTTGGCCAGGGTGCCAAGGCCGGCGGGCCCCGGGGACGGTGGCGCCTCGGATTGCAGCGCCGCGCGGATGCGCGCCAGCAGCACGTCCACCGCCACCCGGTTGAAGCCGCCCTCGGGGATGATCAGGTCGGCATACCGCTTGCTGGGCTCGACGAACTGCTCGTGCATGGGCTTGACGGTCTCCAGATACTGGCTGATCACCGATTCCAGCGTGCGGCCCCGCTTCTCGATGTCGCGCACCAGGCGGCGCAAGATGCGGACGTCGGCGTCGGTGTCGACGAAGATCTTGATGTCCAGCAGGGGTCGCAAGGC
>NZ_BAAIES010000011.1:275000-367506 GCF_054654595.1 Thermaerobacter litoralis
CCACATCCTTTTCCACTTAGCACGGACTTGGGGGCCTTAGCTGGTGGTCTGGGTTGTTGCCCTCTCGAGCACGAAGCTTATCCCCCGTGCTCTAACTCCTCCGGTCCACCGCGCGGTATTCGGAGTTTGCCTGAGTTCGGTAACCCGCGAAGGCCCCTAGCCCAAGCAGTGCTCTACCCCCGCGCGTCAGCCCGGAAGGCCCACCCTCAAGTGGTTTCGGGGAGAACCAGCTATCTCCGGGTTCGCTTGGCATTTCACCCCTACCCACAGCTCATCCGATGGTTTTTCAACACCAACCTGGTTCGGGCCTCCACGCGGTCTTACCCGCGCTTCACCCTGGCCATGGGTAGATCACCCGGTTTCGGGTCGACCGCCTGCAACTGACGCCCTGTTCGGACTCGGTTTCCCTGCGGCTCCGGACCTGCGGCCCTTAACCTCGCTGCAGACGGTCACTCGCCGGCTCATTCTTCAATAGGCACGCCGTCAGGTCTTTCGACCCTCCGACTGTCTGTAGGCACACGGTTTCAGGTTCTCTTTCACTCCCCTCCCGGGGTGCTTTTCACCTTTCCCTCACGGTACTCGTGCACTATCGGTCGCTCGGGTATTTAGCCTTGGAGGGTGGTCCCCCCAGCTTCCCACGGGGTTCCACGTGCCCCGTGGTACTCGGGTACGCAGCAACGGAGACCTTCGGCTTTCGCCTACGGGGCTGTTACCCTCTCCGGCCGGCCTTTCCAGACCGCTTCGGCTAGCCCAAGGTTTTTTCACTCCGCCGGAGCCCTGCCAAGCTCCGCTCCTGCGCCCCACAACCCCCGGACGGCAACGGTGGCAGCCTTCTCCACCGCCCGGGTTTGGGCTCCTCCCCTTTCGCTCGCCGCTACTCGGGGAATCTCGGTTGATTTCTTCTCCTCGCGGTACTGAGATGTTTCAGTTCCCGCGGTTCCCTTCCCAGACCTATGGATTCAGCCTGGGATGACGGGGCATTCCCCCCGCCGGGTTTCCCCATTCGGGCATCCCCGGATCAACGCCTGCTTGCGGCTCCCCGAGGCTTTTCGCAGCTTACCACGCCCTTCATCGGCCCTTCGCGCCGAGGCATCCACCGTGTGCCCTTCCTACCTTCTCCCGCTTCGCCCACCCGCCCGCCGCAGCGCCAACCGCTGCCCCGCGAGCAGGTGCGCCTAAGCGCGCACTCCGGCTCTTCCCGCTTCGCCTCGCTCTCTCCCTATGCTGCTGTCAAGGTGCAAAACCCTTGGCCCAAAGAACCGCCCCCGAGGGGGCGGTCCCTGGTTTATGTGGAGACGAGCGGATTCGAACCGCCGACCTCCGGCTTGCAAAGCCGGCGCTCTCCCAGCTAAGCTACGTCCCCACATAAAGGGCTCAAAGGGACGGTGGGGATAGGTAGATTCGAACTACCGACCTCACCCTTATCAGGGGTGCGCTCTGACCACCTGAGCTATATCCCCACGCCCGTGACCGGGCTTTCATTATAGCACCGGTCGCCCCGCCGGCCAACCCCGGCGCCCGCACCGGGCGACCCGGTCCTTGAAAACCGAGCAGCGCGCTTCGTCGAGGCAGGATCGACCTGGAGTGGACCGGTGCCGTGCACCGATCACGCACTCCTTAGAAAGGAGGTGATCCAGCCCCACGTTCCCGTAGGGCTACCTTGTTACGACTTCACCCCAGTCACCGGCCCCACCTTCGACGGCTCCCTCCCTCACGGGTTGGGCCACCGGCTTCGGGTGTTGCCAGCTCCCGTGGTGTGACGGGCGGTGTGTACAAGGCCCGGGAACGTATTCACCGCGGCATTCTGATCCGCGATTACTAGCGATTCCGGCTTCACGCAGGCGAGTTGCAGCCTGCGATCCGAACTGGGACCGGCTTTTCGGGATTGGCTCCCCCTCGCGGGTTCGCAACCCGTTGTACCGGCCATTGTAGCACGTGTGTAGCCCTGGGCATAAGGGCCATGATGATTTGACGTCATCCCCACCTTCCTCCGGTTTGTCACCGGCAGTCCCCTGTGAGTGCCCGGCCAAACCGCTGGCAACACAGGGCGGGGGTTGCGCTCGTTGCGGGACTTAACCCAACATCTCACGACACGAGCTGACGACAACCATGCAGCACCTGTCACCGCGCTCCCCGAAGGGCACCCCAGCCTTTCGGCCAGGTTCGCGGTGATGTCAAGCCCAGGTAAGGTTCTTCGCGTTGCTTCGAATTAAACCACATGCTCCACCGCTTGTGCGGGCCCCCGTCAATTCCTTTGAGTTTCAGCCTTGCGGCCGTACTCCCCAGGCGGGGTGCTTAGTGCGTTAGCTCCGGCACGGAAGGGGTCGATACCTCCCACACCTAGCACCCATCGTTTACGGCGTGGACTACCGGGGTATCTAATCCCGTTCGCTCCCCACGCTGTCGCGCCTCAGCGTCAGGGCCAGGCCAGGCAGCCGCCTTCGCCACTGGTGTTCCTCCCGATCTCTACGCATTTCACCGCTCCACCGGGAATTCCGCTGCCCTCTCCTGCCCTCAAGCCCGGCAGTTTCGAATGCACCTCCCCGGTTGAGCCGGGACCTTTCACATCCGACTTGCCAGGCCGCCTACGCGCCCTTTACGCCCAGTGATTCCGGACAACGCTCGCCCCCTACGTCTTACCGCGGCTGCTGGCACGTAGTTAGCCGGGGCTTCCTCCTCCGGTACCGTCAGCTAAGAGCCTTTCAGCCCCCAGCCTTCGTCCCGGACGACAGGGGTTTACACCCCGAAGGGCTTCCTCCCCCACGCGGCGTCGCTGCGTCAGGCTTTCGCCCATTGCGCAAGATTCCCGACTGCTGCCTCCCGTAGGAGTCTGGGCCGTGTCTCAGTCCCAGTGTGGCCGGCCACCCTCTCAGGCCGGCTACCCGTCGTCGCCTTGGTGGGCCGTTACCCCACCAACTAGCTGATGGGCCGCGGGCCCCTCCGGCAGCGACCGCCTTCCGACGGCCTTTCTTCCACGCCCCATGCGGGACGCGGACCGTATGCGGTATTAGCCCCAGTTTCCCAGGGTTATCCCCCACTGCCGGGCAGGTTGCCCACGTGTTACTCACCCGTCCGCCGCTGGAAGACCAGAGAGCAAGCTCCCCAGCCTCCCCGCTCGACTTGCATGTCTTAGGCACGCCGCCAGCGTTCGTCCTGAGCCAGGATCAAACTCTCCTCCGGAATCTTTCCATCCCGCAAGAGAGTCCTCTCGCGGCTCGCGCTCTCGCGTTGCCCGGTCGCCTCACCCAGAACCATCGCCCCAGGCTCGGCAACCCCTCAGGCTCGCAAGGCCTGCCTCTCCACGCGCTGCTCCGTTTTCAAGGACCAGGTTCGCCGCCGTTGCGGCGCCGCCGGTGTCGCACCGGCAGGTTTGAAATTTATCAGGCTCGTTCGGGGCCGTCAAGCCCCCGCCGCCGCCCTGTTTGGCCGCGGCGTCCGGCCGGGTCGAACCGGCGACGGATTGCGGTGACCCGCTCCGTCACCGGCCGCTCCGCCACCTGGCGCCCCGCCCGTGGGCCGGGCGCCGGTGGCGCCGGCGCGCCCTCTTGCCGCGCCGTCCGACCGGCAACGGTGAGTATAACGCCGCTCCCGACGGTCGTCAACCCACCCGCCGGCCGGCAAGAACCGGCTTCATTCCCGGGGCCGCATCAGCGGGAAGAGGATCACGTCGCGGATCGAAGGGCTGTCCGTCATCAGCATGACCAGCCGGTCGATCCCGATCCCTAGCCCGCCTGTGGCCGGCAGCCCGATCTCCAGGGCGTGGATGTAGTCCTCATCCATCTGGTGCGCTTCCTCGTCGCCGCGGGCCCGGGCGGCCAGCTGCTCTTCGAAGCGCTGCCGCTGGTCGTCGGGGTCGTTCAGCTCGCTGAAGGCGTTGGCGATCTCCATCCCGGCGACCATGGCCTCAAACCGGTAGGTCAGGTGGGGCCGGTCGGGGATGCGGCGCGCCAGCGGCGACAAGGCGACCGGGTAGTCGTACAGGAAGGTGGGCTGGACGAGCTTGGGCTGCACGTAGACGTCGACCAGCTCGTCCAACACCGACGCGGGCGTCGGTTCCTTGGTCAGCTCCAGCGCCTTCTCCCGCGCGATGCGACGCGCGCCCTCTTCGGTCAAGACGTCGTCCAGCCGGACGCCCGCCATGGTCTCCAGCGCTTCCGCGAAGCTGAGCCGCCGCCACGGCGGCGTGAAGTCGATGGCCTGCCCCTGGAAATGGACGACGGGCGTCCCGTGGACGGCCCTGGCGACGTGGCTGACCAGCTGTTCCGTCAGCTCCATCATGCCCTCGTAGTCGCTGAAGGCCTGGTAGAGCTCCAGCATGGTGAATTCAGGATTGTGGCGGGTGGAGATGCCTTCGTTGCGGAAGACCCGGCCGATCTCGTAGACCCGCTCCATGCCGCCGACGATCAGCCGCTTCAAATGGAGCTCCAGGGCGATGCGCAGGTACAGGTCGAGGTCCAGGGCGTTGTGATGGGTGATGAAGGGACGCGCCGCGGCCCCTCCGTAGATCAGGTGCAACACCGGGGTCTCGACCTCGTAAAAGCCGCGCTGGTCGAGAAAGGCTCGGATCTCCCGGATGATCCGCGAGCGGACCTTAAAGGTCTCCAGCACCTGGGGGTTGACGATGAGGTCGACGTACCGCTGGCGGTATCGCAAGTCGACGTTTTGCAGGCCATGCCACTTCTCCGGCAACGGGTACAGGGACTTGCCCAGCAGGACGAAGGCGGTGACCTCGACGCTGATCTCGCCGCGCCGCGTCCGGATCACGGTCCCTTCGACCCCGATCCAATCGCCCCGGTCCAGCTCGAGGAAGGCGGCATAGGCGTCGTCGGAGAGGGGGCCCAGCCGCGCCAGCAGCTGCAACCGGCCGCTGACGTCCTGAAGGTCGGCGAAGGAAGCGCGGCCGTGGCGGCGCAGGGCCATGAGGCGGCCGGCCACCCGGACGGTCTGGCCCTCCAGCCGGTCGAACCCGTCGATCACGTCCCGGGCGTGGTGGGTCGCATCGAACCGCCGGCCAAAGGGGTCCACGCCCCTCCGGCGCCAGAAGTCCAGCTTGGCGCGGCGGGCCTTGAGGACCTCTTGCAAGCGCGCGCCGTCGGCGGATTCCAGGGCTTCGGCCCCGGCCCCGGCTCCGGCGCTGGCCCCGCCGGCTTCAACCCCTTCTCCCGCCGCGCTGGCGGTCCCCGCCTGCCCGGCGGCGCCCACCATCCCCGTCGCGGTCCCCCGGGCGGCCGCAGGCGACGTCCCTTCGCCGTCCGGAGGAGTGCGGGTGCGGGCGGCCGCATCGCCCCCGCTGCCGCCACGGCCAGTGGCGGGTTCCCGCCCCCCCACGCCGTCGTTGACCACGGCTTGTCCCTCCCCGACCGAAAAGGAAAGGGCGCCAGTCCACCCGGACCGGCGCAGCAAAGCTCGCACCTGGCGCAGGCCGCCCACAGTCCGGGGGATGCCAAGGCAACCCGGTGGCGGGCCGGTGGCCCGCCACCCGGCCGATCCGCCCCCCGGGCCGGCGCGGCACCGCACCCGCGCCCGATCAGCCCTCGCGCTCGATGCGGACGATCTCGTAGCGCAACGTGCCCGCCGGCACCTTGACCTCCACCACCTCGCCGACGGACCGGCCAAACAGCGCCTTGCCCACCGGCGACTGGTAGGAGATCCGCAGGGCCGCCGGGTCGGCCTCGTTCGACCCGACGATGGTGTACTGCACCTCTTCGCCCGTGTCCACGTCCTTGAGGTAGACGGTCGAACCGATGTTGACCTTGGTCGGGTCGATCTCCTCGTCATTGACGATGCGGGCGTTGCGCAACATCTTCTCCAGCTCGATGATGCGACCTTCGACGAAAGCCTGCTCGTTCTTCGCTTCCTCATACTCCGAGTTCTCGGAGATATCCCCGAACTCGCGGGCCTGCTTGATGCGCTGCGCCACCTCGCGGCGCTTGACCGACTTCAGGTACTGGAGCTCCTCTTCCAGCTTGCGCAGGCCTTCCGCCGAGAGCAGCAGCTCCTTATCCATCGTCCCCCATTCGCTCCTTCCAAGCCGGCCCTTCAAAGGCGACCGCTCCCCGGCGGGAACCGGGATCCCGCGGATCCGGGCTCGGTGGACCCGGGAAGCCCCGGATGCCACCAAGCCGTGGGGTGGGTCCGGGTCCCGGGTTCAGGGCCGGGCGAGCGGTGTTGTATTATATGTGGCCACCCCGTGACTGTCAAACCGTACCGCCGGAACCATGGGGTGACTCCCCTGCGACGGCCAGGGAACCTTCCAGGCGGCGCCGGGCACCGGGATGGAGGGTACCCCGCGGACGCCCGGGGCTTGCACGCGCCCCGGCGAGCGAGATGATCCCCATCATCACGGGTCATCGCGGCCGCCCCGCCGCAGTGGAACCGGCGGCGACCGGTGCTGCTGGCGGATCAGGCGCCTCCGCCCTGCAAGATCTCGATGCGCGGCCGGAAGTTCAAGGCATCCAGCATGCGCTCGTAATCGCTGGGGCCGAGTTCTTCCGGACGGCGCCCGGAAAGGGCCACCAGCACCGCCTCCATCACGTTGGTGCCAAAGGACCTCCCCTCCAGTTCGGGCGTGGTAGTGATCAGCATCCGGGCCCCGCGCTGGCGCAGCAAAGCCACGTCGTCGGGCGTCACCGTGTTGGTGAGGATCACCTTGCCGGCCAGCGTGGCGGGCATGTGGCGCCGGATGTAGTGCCAGTCGCCGGCGATGACGTCGGCCCAGGCGAAGAACTTGCCGTACTTTGGCACCGTCTGCTCCTGCTTCTCGCCCGTGGGGTAGAGGACACTAAGGGGCAGGCGGGTGGCGATGGGTGCGATGATCCGGGCGAGCCGCTCCAGGGCGTTGAGGCTGCGCAGGGGAATGGGAATGCCCAGGGCGAAGATCAGGTCGCCCAGCATGAGCTGGCAACCCGTCTCAGCCAGGGCTTCGGCCATCCCGAAGCGGTCGACGGCCACGGTGACCAGAACGCGGGAGCGGGGGAAGTCGACAACCCCCTCCCGGGCCAGTTGCCGGACGACCCGCCGCTCCAACGTGTTCTTGAGCCCGCTGCCGTCGACGATGGGGGTCTTCTGCGCCGCCCGGGCCAGGGGCAGGGAAGCGCGCAGGACGTAGCGGCGCCGTCCCGCCACCAGATAGAGGTCTGTACCCCCCATGCCGAAGGCGTCCACCTGCCCGTCCAGCTGGCGGATCAGCGCGACGGCCTTGCGGATGTCGCCGTCGGTGCCGATGCGCTGGATCTCCAGGGTCTCGCCCAGGAGCTCCAGGCGCACCTTGTGATCGCGCCGGGACGAACCCAGGCTGACGCTGACGATGCGCTTCAAGGATGATGCCTCCCGTCCCCGGCCTCTCCCGATGGTTACAGGGTTGGTTGCGGGGTGGCCGCTCCTGCGCCCTCCCCCGGCCGCCCCTCGGCGGGACCGCGCCCGAGCCCGACCGGGCCCCGATCGGCCCGCCACCCGGCCGGCACCCCAGGGCCGCCCGGCGGCGACCGGCGGGGCTGCGCCAGGGCGCGCCACCCCTTACTCTTCCGACGACGAGTCGCCGGAGAGGATGTCGCTCCGCACCGCGGCCATCTCCAGGACCGGCTCCGCCACGTAGATGGGGGCGTCGGCCCGCAGGGCGATGGCGATGGCGTCGCTGGGGCGGGCGTCGATCTCCATGATGCCGTGCTCGGTCTGGATGTCGATCTGGCCGATGAAGGTCTCGTCCCGCAGATCGTGGACCACGACCCGGACGATCTCCCCTTGCATCCGCCGAACCAGATTGACCAGCAGATCGTGGGTGAGGGGCCGGGGGGGCTGCATGCCCTGGAGCTGCAGCGCGATGGCGCTGGCCTCGGCCAGGCCCACGGCGATCACCAGCAGGCGGTCCCCGTCGGCTTCCTTGAGCACCACCACGTTGCCGTCCGAACCCTGGACCATGCCCACGCTGAGGACCTTCATCTCGACCAAGGCCCGTTCCCCCTCTCGACCGGCCCTTGGGCCGGCACCCGCCGGCCGTCCCGGCCCGGCGGGTCCCAGGCGCCGCCCTGCCGGCCGAACCGGCGCGGCGCAGGCCGGGGAGACCGGCCGGCCGCGCCGTTGGCGATCCGGCTACCGGCGCCGTGTGTAACGAGACTCTTTCGATCCCTTCCGGACGATTCCTTTAGCCAGTTTATGCGCACCCTGGTACGGCCCTGTCGCCCTGGAACGGCCCTGCCGCCGGTGCCGGCCCCGGCCACCCGGCCCCGGCGTCCCGGCGACGGTCCTGCGAGCCCGGCCGCGGCCCGGCCCCGGTGGCCGGGTTCATCCCCGGTGGAACCGGCCGCCCGGAGGGAACTGCTCCTCCCGGCTCGCCGGTGGAACCCGCTCATTCCGCCGCACCGGTGGGAACGGCTCACTCCGCCGCCCGCGGCCGGACGGATCCCGGATCCGGGCGCCCCTGCTCCCGTTCCAACTGCCGCTGATAGATCCAGCGCAGGCCCTTCAGCGTCAGGTGCGGGTCCACGTGCTGGATCCGCCGGGATTCCGGCGCAATCAGGGCTGCCAGGCCGCCCGTGGCCACCACCGGCGCGGGCCGGCCCAGCTCGGCCTGGATGCGGTCGACCACCGCGTCGATCTGCCCGGCAAAGCCGTAGAGGACGCCGGCCCGCAATGCCTCCACCGTGCTGCGACCGATGGCCCGCTGGGGCCGCGCCAGCTCGATGCGGGACAGCCGGGCGGCCCGCCCGAACAGGGCGTCCAGGGAGATGGCGACCCCCGGTGCGATGGCACCGCCCAGGTAAACCCCTTCGGGGGACACCACCTCCCATTTGGTGGCCGTCCCCAGGTCGACCACGATCACCGGGGCGCCGTACTCCGCCCGGGCGGCCACGGCGTTGGCGATCCGGTCGGCCCCCAGTTCCCGCGGGTTCTCGTAGGCCACCGGCATGCCGGTGTCCGTGTCAGGCCCAAGCACCAGGGGCTCGAGCCCCAGGTCGCGGCGGACCATGGTGACCACCGGCACCAGGGCCGGTGGGACCACCGAGCAGATGGCCACGGCGCCGATCTGGTCCGGCGACAGGCCCCGGGACCGCATCAGGGCCGCCAGGGTGACCGCAAACTCGTCCGCCGTCCGCTCGCCGTTGGTCGCCAGGCGCCAGCCGGCCAGCTGCTCGCGATCCCGGTAGACGCTCAGCTTGGTGTGGGTGTTGCCGATGTCGATGGCCAGCAGCACCGCGGCCTGTCGCCTCCTGGTCCGGCCCCTGGCGCGACCCCTTGGCGCCGGCTCCCGTCAGGGCTGGCTCGCCCCGGCTGTCCCACCGCCGCCACCGGCGCCAGCGCCCGGGGCGCCCGCCCCCTGCCTGCCTCCGGCCCCGCCGCCCGCAACGGCGGGGATGCCGCCCAGGGACGTGGCCTTCAGCACCGCCCGCAGGGCGGCTTCGGCCGTCACCTGGGCCGCCGTGGCCGCGATGGCCATGCGGTCGGCCAGGGTCGGCGATCCGGGCCGCCGCCCCGTGGCGAGGGCGAAGACCACGTCGCCGTCGACCCAGGTGTGGACGGGGTCCACCACCCGGGCGAGGCCGGTTTGGGCCACCTGGGCGACGCGGGTAAGGTCGTCCCGGGGCAGGGGCGCGTCGGTGGCCACCACCGCCAGCGTCGTGTGGGACGAACCCGGCCCCTCGCCCTCGGCCCCCGGCCAGCCGGGCGACGCCGTCGCCGGCGGCGGGCCCACCAGCCAGCGTCCCGTCTCCGGATCCCGGACGCCTCCGTAACAATTTAGCACGACCAGGGCGGCCACGGTCCAACCAGCGGGGAGGAACCGGGCCGCCGAGCCCACGCCGCCCTTGCGGGCGCCCTGGGGCCCCAGCACCATGCCGACGGTGGCCCCCGTGCCCGCCCCCACGCTGCCCTCCGGCACAGCCCCGCGGCCGGCCGCCTGGCAGGCGGCGTAGCCCATGGCCGCGTCGGGCCGCGCCCGGGGGTCCCCCACGGCCAGGTCGAAGAGGATGGCGGCGGGCACGATGGGCACCCGGGCCACCCCGGTGTCGAACCCGTAGCCGCGTTCCTCCAGCCAGGTCATGACGCCGTGGGCGGCGGCCAGCCCGAAGGCGCTGCCGCCCGCCAGGCACAGGCCGTGGACCTGCTGCACCAGCCGGCCGGGCCCCAACAGGTCCGTCTCCCGGGTGCCGGGCGCGCCGCCCCGCACGTCGACGGCACAGGTGGCTCCCTCCGGGCACAGGACCACGGTGCAGCCCGTCAGGCCGCGGAAGTCGCTGGCGTGGCCGACCAGGATGCCCTCCACCTGGGTCAACGTGCCGGGCGCACCGCCCGGCTCCCCGGAAGCGGATGGACCGGCCTCCGGCAGGGGGCCACCGGCCCCCGCAAGGTTCTCGTCCATGCCCCTGCGCCTCCCCCATCGCCCCGGGCGGGACCGGACCTGCCCGGAACCTGGTCTCGCCCCCATCCCCAGCCGTGAAGACCGCCGGCCGGCTCGCAGCGAGCGCTGCCCGTGCGGCAGGCCGGCCAGGCTGCGGACGGTTCCCCGGCATCGCCCCTCCGCACCCGGCCGGCTCCGGCCGTCCCACCGGCCGCCCCGGCCGGGGTGCCGCGGGGCCGCACCCATGGCCGGGCCGGCTCCTGGCTGGGAGCCCGGGCATCCGCCCACCTATTCGCCACGGCCCGGCGGCGATTCCTGTCCCTGCCACCAGCCGGGGGCCGGTTCTTCCAGCCAGACCCCCCCGGGGTCCACGGCGGCGCGCAAGGCGCCCACCGGGCCCAGGCCGGGCAGTACGGTGTCGGGCGCCAGTTCGGCCCACGGGATCAGGACGAAGGCTCGCTCGGCGGCCCGCGGGTGGGGCACCACCAGGTGGGGCGGGCGGTGGATCACCTGGCCCCCGTACCAGAGCAGGTCGATGTCCAAGGTGCGGGGACCCCAGCGGCGCACGCGCACCCGGCCGGCCTGCTGTTCCAGAGCCAGGAGGCGGTCGAGCAAGCGGTCGGCGGGCAAGGTGGTGTCGATGGCCACCACCGTGTTGAGGAAATCCGGCTGGTCGGTGACGCCCACCGGGCGGGACCCGTAGAGGGAGGCCACGCCTTTAACGGCGATGCCCGGCTCGCGGTCCAGGGCGGCCACCGCCCAGCGCAGCTGGGCCCGGGGGTCGCCCAGGTTGGCCCCCAGCCCGAGGAAGGCCCGGACGGGCCGGGCCGGTTCCACCACCGGGGTTGTGGGGCCGGCGGTCGCAGCCGGCGGGGGCGCGGTGGGATCGCCGGCGGCCTCCCCGGTGCGGTGCCCCTTCCCTTCCGGCCAGGGCGTACCGCCCGGGGCGGGGCCGGGGCGGCCTTCATCGCCGCTGGCCGTCGTCAAGGCGTCGCCCCCCTTCCCGCCGGCTGCGCCACACCTCCACGGCAGCGCCGTCGGCCGGGCCCGGCAGCGGGGCCCGGGGCTTGGCCACCCGCACCCGGACCCATTCCGCGGGGAAGGCGGACAGCAGGTCCTCGGCCACCGTCCAGGCCAGGGTCTCGATCAACTGGCGATGGGGTCCCTCCATCACCCGGGCGACCCGCCGGTGGACCTCGGCGTAGTCCACGGTGGCGGAAAGGTCGTCGGTGGCCGCGGCCACCGCCATGTCGACCCCCAGGTCGACGTCGACCACGAAGGGCTGGGGCTCGATGTGTTCCTCGGGCAACACCCCATGGCGCGCCAGGAAGCGCAGGCCGCGCAGCTGGATCCGGCTGGCGGTGGCCGAGGCGCCGGCCGCCTCTCCCGGCGCGGCGTCCGGGGCGCCGGGGCCCGGCCCGGTTCCGGCCCAGTGGGGGTGGCGAGCCACCGCGTCGGCCATCCGCACCAGCCTTACCATCGGTTGCACGTCGTGGACCCGGACCAGGTCGACCCCCTGGGCCACGGCCAGGACGACGGTGGCAGCGGTCCCCTCCAGCCGCTGGTCCACCGGCAGGTCCAGGACCCGGCCGATGGTGCTCTTGCGCGAGGTCCCGAGCAGGATCGGGGCCCCGAGGGCCCGCAGGCGGGGCAGCTGGCGGACCAGGTCCAGGTTCTGCTCGGGCGTCTTCCCGAAGCCGAAGCCGGGATCGACGATGACCATCTCCCGCGGCAGGCCGGCGGCGGTCGCCCGGGCCATGGCCTGGCGCAGGAAGGCCAGGATCTCGCCCCAAAAGTCCACGTAGTCCGTATCGCCGTGGGGCCGGGCGTGCATGGCCACCACGGGGACCCGGTGGGCCGCCGCCACCGCGGCCATGGCCGGATCCCGGTGGAGGCCCCCCACGTCGTTGATCAGGGCCGCCCCCTCCTCCAGGGCCGCCCGGGCGACTTCGGCCTTGTAGGTGTCCACGGAGATGGGCACGTCCAGCCGGGGGGCCAGGCGGCGGATGACGGGCAGCAGCCGCCGCAGCTCCTCGGCAGCCGGGACCGGGGCCGCGCCGGGCCGGGTGGACTCGGCGCCGACGTCGATGATGTCGGCGCCGGCCTCGGCCATCGCCCAAGCGTGTTCCTCGGCCGCGCCCGGGTCCAGGTAGCGGCCGCCGTCGGAGAAGGAGTCGGGGGTGACGTTGAGGATCCCCATGACGTAGGTCCGGGTGCCCCAGAGGAACCGGCGCTCCCCCCAGGCCAGACCGCCGGGGATCACCTGCCAGGACCGGCTCACTGTGCCTCCACCTCCTCGGGACCGCCCGCCTCCGGCCCGGCGCCCGGCAAGGGGAGGCCGCGCCGGGCCAGCAGGCCGGCCAGGGCGGCCATGTCGGGCGCCAGCTCCCGGTCGCCTGCCAGCGGCGGCACCAGGGCCCGCACCGCCTGGTAGACGGCGGCGGTGGCCGGCGAGAGGCCGCGCGGCCCGACCAGGTCCAGGGCCTGGGCCGCGCACAAAAGCTCGATGGCCAGCACCCAGCGCACGTGCTCCACCACCCGCCAGAGCTTGAGGGCCGCCGTCATCCCCATGGAAACGTGGTCCTCCTGGTTCGCCGACGAGGGGATGGAGTCCACGCTGGCGGGCATGGCCAGGGTCTTGTTCTCGCCCACCAGGGCCGCCGCCGTGTACTGGGCCAGCATCAGGCCGGAGTGCAGGCCGCCCTGGCGGGTGAGGAAGGCGGGCAGGCCGCTCAGCTGGGGATTGACCAGCCGTTCGATCCGGCGCTCGGCGATGCCCGCCAGTTCGGCCAGGGCCATGGTGGCGTAATCCAGCACCAGGGCGACCGGCTCCCCGTGGAAGTTGCCGCCGGAGACGACGTCGCCGGCGGCGTCGCCAGGGGCAGCGGGGCCAGCGGGTTCTTCCGCCGGGCCGACGGTGCCGCTCCCAGGCCCGCCGGAGGCGGTGATCCCTCCCCCGCCGGCCGGGCCGGCCGGTTCGTCCGGGAAGATCAGCGGGTTGTCGGTGACGCTGTTGGCCTCCACGGTCAGGACGCGGGCCGCGTGGGCCAGGGCGTCCCGCACGGCGCCGTGGACCTGGGGCATGCAGCGCAGGCTGTAGGCGTCCTGCACCCGCACCTGTCCCGGTTCGGTGACCAGGCGGCTGCCGGCCAGCAGCCGGCGCAGGTGGGCGGCCGCCGCCTGCTGGCCGGGGTGGGGGCGCAGGGCGTGGATCCGCGGGTCAAAGGCGGCCGGGATGCCCCGCAGGGCCTGCAAGGTCAGGGCGCCCGCGGCGTCGGCCACCGCGGCCAGATAGAGCCCTTCTTCCACCGCCAGGCAGCCCAGGGCCGTCATCGCCTGGGTCCCGTTGATCAGGGCCAGCCCCTCCTTCGCCTCGAGGATGAGGGGCTGGAGCCCGCGGCGGCGCAGCGCTTCGTCTCCCGGGACGACCCGGCCGTCGACTTCGGCGGCCCCGCGCCCGATCAGGACCAGGGCCAGGTGGGCCAGGGGCGCCAGGTCCCCGCTGGCCCCCAGGGATCCCCGGGAGGGGACGACGGGGTGGACGGCGTGGTTGAGCAGGTCGAGCAGGGCCTCCACCACCGCCGGCCGGACGCCGGAGTAGCCGCGGGCCAGGGCGTTGGCCCGCAGCAAGGTCATGGCTCGGACGACGGGCGTCGGCAGCGGCTCCCCGACCCCGGCGGCGTGGCTGCGCAGCAGGTTCTCCTGGAGCCGGCGGGCTTCGGCCGGCGGGATGGCCACGTCGGCCAGCTTGCCGAAGCCGGTGGTGATGCCGTAGAGGATCTCCCCCCGGGCCAGGGCCACCTCCACGCGGCGGCGGCTGGCCTCCATGCGGCGGCGGGCCTCGGGGGCCAGAGCGACGGGCCGCCCCTGGCGGGCCACGTCGGCGATGGCGGCCAGGGTCAAGCTCTGCCCGTCGATCACCAGGGCGCCGGCCGGGGTCGTCACCGGTCGCCCTCCCCCGGGATCCCCCGCGGGCCCGCGGGATCACCCGCCGCCCCCTCCGGGGAGCGGGCCGGCTCGGCGCCGGGAGCCAGCCAGCGCCGGTAACGGGTGAGGCTCACGGCGCCGTCCTCGGTGATCAGCAGGTCGTCCTCGATCCGCACGCCGCCCACGCCGGGCAGGTAGATCCCGGGTTCCACCGTGAAGACCATGCCGGGCTCCAGCAGGGTGGTCTCTCCAGGGGCGATGTTGGGCGCCTCGTGGACGTCCAGCCCCAGGCCGTGGCCGGTGCGGTGGGTGAAGTAGGGGCCGTAGCCGGCCGCCTCGATGACCCGCCGGGCGGCGGCGTCGACGGCACCCGCGGGAACGCCGGGCCGGGCGGCCTCCCGGGCGGCCGCCTGGGCCAGGTAGCACACCCGGTAGATCGCGGCCTTCTGGGCGGAAGCCGCCGGGTCGCCGCCGGGCAGCAGGAAGGTGCGGGTGATGTCCGAGGCGTAGCCGTCCACCTCGGCCCCCACGTCGATCCAGACCAGGTCGCCGGGCTGGAGGACCCGCTCCTCCGTCTCCGCGTGGGGGATGGCCGAACGGGGGCCGGACGCCACGTGGATGCCGAACGGGCTGCGGGTGCCCAGTTCCCGCAGGGCCCGCTCAATTTCCCGGGCAATCTGGCTCTCCCGGTATCCGGGCTGGACGAAGGCCGTTCCGTGGCCCAGGGCGGTCTCCACCAGCTCCGCCGCCTTCCGGATGGCGGCCACTTCCGCCGCGTCCTTGCGGGCGCGCAACGCGCCCAGCAGGGGCTCGGCCGGCCGCCACTCCACGCCGGGCAGGGCGGCGCCGGCGGCCCGCCATTCGAACAGGCGGGCCACCCGCTCCTCCATGGCGGCCACCCGCACCGCCCCGCCCATCCCCGCCGTGGCCAGGGCGACGGCCCTGGCCACGGCGGGGGCGGGCTCCTCCCCGTCGGCATAGGGGCACACCCGGTCGGTGGCCGCCCCGGCGGCCACCGACCGGAAAAGCGGCGCCGCGGCCACCCGTTCCGCCTCCAGCAGCGGGGCGACGGCCGCCGGGTCGCCCTGCCGGGGCACCATCAGCAGGGCCAGCCGGCTGCCCAGCAGGTGGACCCCCGTCAGGTAGGACCAGCTGGTGCCCGGCGTCACAACCAGGAGGTCGACCCCCGCCGCCTCCATCCGCTTCTGCAAGGCCCGCACCCGGGAAAGCTGCGGCACCTCCACCCCACCTCCGGCCCCAGCCGGGCCGGCAGTCCCCCACCCGGTCCCCTCCATCGCCTCGTTCCCTCCCCTTGTCCGGCCCCCGGCGGCGGCCCCAGCACCCGGATCGTCGCCGCCAGCGGCTAGCGCCGGGAACCCGGCCGGCTGAAACGCTGCCGGGACTCCGCCCCCAGCTCCGCCGCCCGCTCCAGCAGCCAGTCGCGGCGGTTGCGGCCGGGTTCGTCCAGCACGTCCTCGAGCAGCTGCTGGAGGATCCAGCCGATGGCCGGCCCCGGCTCCAGGCCCGTGGCCGCCATGACGTCGTGGCCGTCGACGGCCAGGTCGTGGAGGCTGAAGGCCGCGTCCTGCTCCAGGATCTTCTCCATGCGGGTGAGCAGGCGATAGGCCCCCCGCGAGATGGGCGCCCGCTTGGTGCCCGAGGCGGCCCGGTCGGCCACCCGCAGGATGATCAGGTCTTCCAGGTAGTCGAAACCGATGCGCTGGATCAGCCGGCGGATGGCGGCATCGGTCATCCCCGGGTAGTGGTGCAGGGCCAGGTGGTGCCGGACCAGGTGGGCCACGTGGCGCACCGTCTCGTTGTCGAACCGCAGGCGCCGCAGCATCTCCCGGGCCATCTGGGCCCCCACCACCTCGTGGTGGTAGAAGTGCCGCTCCCCCTGGGCATCGACGGAGACGGTGCGCGGCTTGCCCACGTCGTGGAGCAGTCCCGCCAGGCGCAGCCGCAGCACAGGCGGCGTGTACTGGCAGGCCAAAAGGTTGTGCTCCCAGACGGTGTAGGCGTGGTGGACGTTCTGGGCCACGCCGACGCCTTCCAGCAGCTCGGGCCAGATGGGATCCAGGAGCCCGCTGCGGCGCAGCAGCTCCATCCCCCAGGCCGGCCGCGGGCTGACCAGGAGGCCGGCCATCTCCTCCCGGATGCGCTCCCAGGACACGTGCCGGATCAGGGGCGCGCAGCGTGCCAGGGCGGCCTCGGTGCGGGGTTCCACCCGGTAGCCCAGGCGGGCAGCGAAGCGGACGACCCGCAGCAGCCGCAGGGCGTCCTCCCGGAACCGCTCGTCGGGATCGCCGACGGCCCGCACCACGCCCTGTTCCAGGTCGTCCAGGCCGCCCAGGGGATCGTGCAGGCGGCCCGTGTGGTCCAGCGCCATGGCGTTGATGGTCAGGTCCCGCCGCTCCAGGTCGGCACGCAGGTCGCGGGTGAACTCGACCCGGTCGGGATGGCGGTGGTCGCTGTAACCGGCCTCCTGGCGGAAGGTGGTCACCTCGACGCTGAATCCCCGCAGGCGCACGGTGACGGTCCCGTGCTCGATGCCGGTGGGCAGGGTGCGGGGGAAGATGCGCCGCACCTCCTCCGGCCGCGCGGAGGTGGCCACGTCCCAGTCCTTGGGCGGCCGGCCCATGAGCAAGTCGCGGACGCACCCGCCCACCAGGAAGGCCCCGTGGCCGTGCTCGTGGAGCCGGCCCAGCACCTCCCGCACCGGGGCCGGGACCAGGCGGTGGAACCGGCGCTGGATCGCCAGCGGCCGCTCCCGCGGCGGCAGGGCGGCCAGCGCCCGCAGGGCAGCGGAGGCCGCGGCAGCGGCCGGGGCGGCGGCGGGCGGAGCCGGATCGGCCTCCTCCGGGCGCGGCGCCGTCACGCGCGACGCCGTCACGCCCCGCGCCGCCACGCCCGGCGCCCCCGCCCCCTCACCCTCCTGGTCCGGCATGAGGACCGCGCCGTCCGGACCGGCGGCCCCTGCACCCTGGGCCGGGATCGCCGGTTGGGCCTGCGGCGCAGGCCCGGCGGGCGCGGGCGGCTCCGGCGGGGGCGAGGCCACACCCTCACCGCCGAACCGGGCGTCCTCGGCCCAGAGGGCCGTCAGGGCACGGGCGAACTCCTCCCCCGTGCGGCAGCGGCGGGTGATGGCCAAGAGGCGCCGCAAGGTCTGGCGGGTCGCCTCCAGCTGCTCCCGCTCCCGCCGGCGTCGCTCCAGCTTCTCCGCCCGTTGCCGGGTGGACTGCCCGTCGCCCATGCCTCACCCTCCCGGCGCCACCATTCAGGACATTCCCCATTGTGCCGCACCGCCTGCGGGCTGTGAAGGCGCGCCAAGCCCCGCCCCGCCATGCCCGCGGCACGCCCCATCCCCGAAGACACGGCAGCCCGGGGCCGGGAGGCCGCCGGGCTGCCAGCGTCCTGGACTGTTCTCACCGCCGTCGCGGGTTCGTACCCGCGTTCGCAGCTTCACCCTCGTGGGCCCTTGCTCGCTGGCGGCCGGGCCGGAGGACGGGCCCGCCGCCTTCAGGAGGCCTTCTCGCCCGCCGCAGCGGCGGCCGGTTCGTCCCCCTCCTGTTGCAGCAAGGCGTCCAGCTCCTCCGCCTCGATGGTCTCCTTCTCCAGCAGGCGCTGGGCGATGCGCTCCAGCTTGTCCCGGTGCTCGCGCAGCAGCCGCAGGGCCCGCTCGTAGCAGTCGTTGATCACTTCGCTGATGCCCCGGTCGATGGCCGCCGCCACTTCCTCGCTGTAGTTGCGCTCGCGGATGAGATCCCGGCCCAGGAAGGGCGCGTCCATCTTGTGGCCGAAGGTCATCGGCCCCAGCTCGTCGCTCATGCCGAACTCGGTGATCATCCGGCGCACCATCTTGGTCGACTTCTCCAGGTCGTCCTGGGCCCCGGTGCTCACCTCGCCGAAGACCAGTTCCTCCGCCGCCCGGCCGGCCAGGGCCATAGTCACCCGGTCCAGGATCTCCTGGCGGGTGATCAGGTACCGGTCCTCGGTGGGCAGCTGCATCACGTAGCCCAGGGCCCCACCCCGGGGGATGATGGAGATCTTGTGCACCGGGTCGGTGTTGGGCAGCAGCTTGGCGACCAGGGCATGCCCCGCCTCGTGATAGGCCACCCGCTGCTTCTCCTTCTCGCTCATCACCCGGGTCTTGCGCTCGGGGCCCCCGGCGACGATGCGGTCGATGGCGTCCTCCAGATCCTGCATGTCGATCTGCTTCTTGCGCCGGCGCGCGGCCAGCAGGGCCGCCTCGTTGACCAGGTTCTCCAGGTCGGCGCCGGTGAAGCCCGGCGTGCGCCGCGCCAGCAGCCCCAGGTCCACATCCGGCGCCAGGGGCTTGGACCGGGTGTGGACCTTCAGGATCGCCTCCCGGGCGACCAGGTCGGGCCGGTCGATCACGATCTGGCGGTCGAACCGGCCGGGCCGCAGCAGGGCCGGGTCGAGCACGTCGGGCCGGTTCGTCGCCGCCATGACGATGATCCCCTCGTTGGTGCCGAAGCCGTCCATCTCGACCAGCAGCTGGTTCAACGTCTGCTCGCGCTCGTCGTGGCCGCCGCCGTAGCCGGCGCCGCGCTGGCGGCCGACGGCGTCGATCTCGTCAATGAACACGATGGCCGGCGCGTTGCGCTTGGCCTGCTCGAACAGGTCGCGCACCCGGGACGCGCCGACGCCCACGAACATCTCGACGAAGTCGGAGCCGCTGATGTAATAGAAGCGTACGCCCGCCTCCCCGGCCACCGCCCGGGCCATGTGGGTCTTCCCCGTGCCCGGCGGGCCGTAGAGGAGCACGCCCTTGGGGATCCGCGCGCCCAGCTCGATGTAGCGCCGCGGGTTCTTCAGGTAGTCGACGATCTCCTTCAGTTCTTCCTTGACCTCTTCGTACCCGGCCACGTCGTCGAAGGTGATGCGCCGCTTCTCATCGGGCTGGTGGAGACGGGCCCGGCTCTTGGCGAACTGCATCACCCGGCTTCCCGTCCCCTGGGTCTGCTGCATGATGAAGAAGAAGGCGGCCACCACCAGGATGACGGGCAGCAGGGCGGTCAGCAGGTTCGTCCACCAGGGCGTCTCCTCGATGGGCCGGGTGTCCACCTCAACGCCCTTCTGCTGCCACTCCCGGATGGTCGGCCAGTCCAGGTCGGGGACGTTGGCGCGGAAGTGGGTGCCGTCCTTGAGCTGGCCCGTCACCGCCCGGTGACTCTCGTCATAGACGATCCGTTCCACCTGGCCCTGCTCGATCTTCTCCAGGAGCTCCCCCGTGGACAGCGATTGCACTTCGGTGGCGACCGGGGTCAGACGCTGGACGATGGCGATGGCGAAGAAGAGCAGGATGAGGTAGAACAACAGGTTCTTGAAGATGCGGTTTGGCTTCATCATGGCCCTCCTTGCGGCCGCTCAGGGCGCGGCCCGCAGGCCTGCCCCCGGCCGAGGCGGGATCAGGCCGGACCTCCACGGCATCCCGTCACGTCGATACGCCTCCTGATCTGCCGCAAAGGCGCCCTCATTATAACACGGCGCCCCTGGCGCGGCTATGTCGCCGGCCCCGGCCCGCCAGGCCCCTGGCCACCGCGTCGCGATGCCATCACGGGCGGCCGGCCGGCGCTGCCGTCACGGGCCGCCGGCCGGTGCGGCCGTTACCTCCAGGCACACCACCCGCTCCTCCCCCGGACGAACCCGGCAACGCTCCCCCGCCCGCACGCCGACGAGCCAGAGGATCCCGTCCTGGCCGGCCACGACCCAGGGGGCCAGCCGCCCGCCCGTACCGGTGGCCGGGTCGACCAGGTCCAGGTCGCCGCGCCGCACCGCCTCCCGGTACAGCCGGTCCACGGACCGTCGCCCCCTCGCCCCCAGGGGCTGCATCGCCTCGCCCGGTTCCGGCCGGCGCAGCACCAGGCCGCCCCGGACCGCCTCCTCGGGGCAGAGGACCCGCGCCAGGAAGCGGGCCCCGCCGGCCGCTGCCGGGCGGCCAGGGTCGCGGCAGCCGCTGACCGCCGCCACGGCCCGGCGCCCGTCCTCCCCATCGAGCCGGCGGGCCCGCAGCCAGAGGCCGGGGCCCAGGGGCACGGTCCCCGGGATCGGCAGCGGCCGGGCCGGGAGGACGTCCCCCTCCCCGGGTCCGGGCACCGCCGGGGACCTGGCGGGGTGCGGCTCCAGCCACAGCCACGGGCCCCGGCGACAGGCCCGCCAGCCGCCCGGCAGGTCGACCCCGCCGCCGGTGGCCAGGGAACGCACCGCCTCGCAGTGGCTCCAGGGCAGGGGCCGCCCCGCCAGCCGGTGGTAAGCGGCCTGGAGGACGCGCCGCTGGTCGGCGGCGGCCAGGCGGGCCAGTTCCTCCGCGCGGCAGGCCCACCGCTGCCCCACCCGGTAACCCAAACGGGCCTCGAGCCGCCGGGTCCGCCGGCGCAACAGGGCGTCCTCGGCCGCCAGCACCGCCGCCACCCGCCCTACGGCCTCCACCACCCGGGGGTTGAACTCGGCCTGCAGCAGCGGCAGCAGCTGGTGGCGGATCCGGTTGCGCAGGAAGGCCGGATCCCGGTTGGTCGGGTCCTCCCGCCAGGAGAGCCGGCGGGCGGCCGCATAGGCCGCCAGGCGCGCCGGTTCCACCGCCAAGAGGGGGCGGATGAACCGGCCCCGCCGCGGCCGCATGCCCGCCAGCCCGCGGAGACCGGCGCCGGTCAAGAGGCGCATCAACACCGTCTCGGCCTGGTCGCCGGCGTGGTGGGCCAGGGCGATCCGGTGGGCGCCGAACTGGCGGGCCATGGAGGCCAGGGCCTGGTAGCGGGCGATGCGGGCCGCCTCCTCCGGCGACCGGGATCCGGGCCGGACTTGGACCCGCCGCGACAGGAAGGGCAGGCCCCGGGCCGCCGCCTGTTCCTCCACCCAGCGGGCGTCGGCCGCCGAGTCGGGGCGCAAGCCGTGGTCCACATGGGCGACCCCCAGGGCCGCCAGCCCCAGGCGCGGCCGCAAGCGGTCCAGGAGGTCCAGGAGGACCATGGAGTCGCGCCCGCCCGAGACGGCCACCAGGACCCGCTGGCCGGCCGCCACCAGCCGGTGCCGGGCGATGGCCTCGAGGACCTCGGCCTCCAGGTCCCGGACCGCCGCCGGGACCGGGGAGGCGGCGGAATGGGCATCCTGGGGTGGTGACGGCGTGTCCTTGGAGCGGCGCACGGGTTCCCTCCCTCCCGGCCGGCCCTCCCGGCCGGACCGGCGGCCTTCGGCCTTCCCGGGGCAGACCCGGGCCCGGGGAGGGCCCGGGCCTTTGAACATGGTAGGTCGTTTACTATTGATCATAATCGGAGCGCCCGGATCGGAGAGCGCCCGCGCAGAAGAGCGCCGGTACGGCCGCCCGCGTAGAAGAGCGCCGGCGTAGAAGAGCGTCGGCGCGGCCGCCCGCCGCCGCGGCTTGCCGCGGCGTCCTGCCGACCGCGCCCGGGGAGGCGGCGTCCCACCACCCGGGACGCCGCGGGGGAGAGAGGGTATTGGGGTTGATGCTACCGCAGGCCGCCGGCGCCGGCCAGCGGCGCCAGCTGGGCTCGCGGTAAGAGTTTGCCGGTCACCACGGTCATGTCGTCAGGGGCCCGGTCGCCCGCCCGGCGCAGGGCCTCCTTGACGATCTGGGCCGCCACCCGCCGCGGGTCGTCGTCCTCCAACCCCGCCAGGTAGCCACGGATCCAGGCGGTGGCGCCGTCGACGTCACCGAAGGCGGTCAGCACCCCGTCGGATACCAGGACGACCAGATCGCCCGGCTCCAGCACCCCGCCGTCCGCCTGGACGTCGCCGCCTTCCGCGTATCCCGCCGGCGGCACCGGGTGGGCGATCATCCGGACCTCCCGGGCCCGCCGGACGAAGCTGGGGGCCGCCCCGATCTTGACGAACTCCACCCGGCCCCGCTCCAGGTCGACCGCCGCCAGGTCGACGGTGGTATAGGTCTCCCGGTCCCGCAGGGCCAGGGCGGTGTTCAGCAGGCGCACGGCGGATGCGGCAGGCAGGCCCGCCTCCAAGAGGCGCTCCAGCACCTGCAAGGCCAGGCGCGATTCGTTGGCCGCCCGGCGGCCGGACCCCATGCCGTCGCTGATCACCAGCACCATGCGCCCGCCCTGGTCGAAGGAGCGGCAGAGGTAGCCGTCGCCGGAGATCCAGCGCCCGTCCTTGGGCGTCCGAGCCACCCCCACCCGCATGCCGTACCGCCAGCCGGGCCGCCGGGGCCCGGCCGGCCGGGGGACGCCCTGGGCGGCCAGGGCGGCCAGCTCCCGCAGCTGCTGCGCCACCAGCCGGTGGTGCCGGTCCAGGCGCCGGCGCCAGCGCATCTCCAGCCGCAGGCCGTCCAGGCCCTCGGCCAGGGACTGGCTGATGGCGGGCAGGCGCGGGCAGCGGGCCCGCAGGGGTGCGGGGACGGCGTCGGGCCGGAAGCCCGTTCCCCGCTCATGGGCAGCCAGCATGTCGAAGAAGGCCTGGTAGGTCTGGTTGAACTGGTCCTGCCAGCAGATCCGGGCCATGGGGCAGCGCAGGCAGTGGCGCCGCGCCACGTCGTTGATCAGCTCGCCCACCTGTTCCCGGGGATCCCAGGCTCCGGGGTCGGGTTCCACCAGCCGGGCCAGGTCGGCCAGGAGGGTCGCCCAGGCGCCACCCGGAGCGCCCTGGGCAGGCCCGTCGCCGGTCCCGGCGGAGGAACCCGGCCCCGGCGCGGGCGCCCGGACGCCGGCCGCGGCGGGCCCCGCCCCCTCCGGACGCGCGAGGACTGGGGCGCGGGGGTCCTCGGGGGCCTGACCGGCCCGGGCCGGGTCATCGCCGCCGGCCTCCGCCCCTCCTCCCCAGGGGCCCCGCGGCAGAAGCCCGGCGCCTTGGGGAACCGCCACCGCCGCGGCCCCGAAGCCGCCCGTCCCCGGGGCCACCGCCGGCCAGGCCGCCTCAAGCCGCTGGGCCAGGCGCCCGGGCCACCCCGTGGCCGCGATGGCGGCGTAGAGCACCAGGGCCGTCGCCGCTCCACCGGCCAGCTGGCCGACGGCGGCGCCCGTCGGCAACGATCCGCCCACCACGGCGGTGGCGAACACGAACCCCGCCACCCCGGCGGCCCGGCCGTACCGCTGCAAGAGCCCGCTGGAAGCGCCGGCCAGGGACAGCCACGCCAGCCCCCACAAGGACCCCTGGCCGCCGACCAGTCCCAGCAGGCCGGCCGCCGTCCCGGCCAGGGCACCGGCCTGGGCCCCGCCCAGGTGGGCAGCCAGCAGCACGGCCACCCCGCGCACCACCAGGGCGGTGTCGACACCAAGGAAACGGACGCCGTCCAGTCCGCCGGTAGCCAGGACCACGGCCAGGGCCAGGGTCCGGCGCCCGTGCACGCTCCGCACCACCGGCGGCACGGCCCTCGCCCGCCCCAGGCTCCCGGGCAAGGGGGGCAGCAAGGTCAGGGCGACCGCCACCGCTTCCCGGGCCCAGGGCAGCGTGAGCCCGACCGTGGCGGCCGCCAGCCCCAGGCCCACCAGCTGGTCGAAAGCCCACCCCAGGGTGGTGCGGGGCCAGCCCCACAACGCCCCTGCCAGCAGCACCGCCCCGGCCGCCGCGCCGTCCACCAGCCGCCAGGCGGCGGGACCCCGCATCCCGGCCGGCGGGGCCGGCTCGTCAACCCGGGCCGCCGGATCCGCCGAGCCGTTCGACTGCCCATCCCGGGGCCTTTCCAAGGTGCGCTGGACCAACCGGACCAGCAGACCCGCCGTCACCAGCACCGCCGCCCCGTACCACGCGCCGGCGCTGAGGGCGCCCGCGGCCCCCGCCGCCACCACCAGCCACCCCAGCGGGGGGATCATCGTCAAGGTTGCCAAGGCCAGCGGCAAGATCAGCGGCGAGGGGATCCCCGCCGGCTGGACCCGCCCCGCCAGCCAGAGGAACGCGGCTGCCGCGGTCCAGGCGGGCAATCCAGAAAGCACCGGCCCGCCTGCCTGGCCCCCTTCCAGGCCCCCGCCGGCCCGGCGCCGCCCGGAAAGCGCCCCGGCAGGGAGCCGGCGCAGCCCCCGCGAGCCGGGACCGGTGTCCAGGCGCGCCCCGCCAAGGCCGGTCGCCCCTGCCGTCCCGCCCGCAGGCACCTCCGCCGCCCGCTCCGCCGGCCGGGGCCGGGCCGGGGAGGATTCGGGAACCGGCCCGATCCGCCGGTTCTTCCCCATGACCTGTCACCTCGCTCCGGCCGGCGGCGCCGCCCCTCCCATCCGGGGCCACCGGCCGGCCGTCCCATCGCCCGTGTCCGGACTCGTCCCCTGCCCGGGGGACAAGCCGTGGCCCGATTGTAGCGGGCACCGGCGCCAGAGGTTTGTCGCATCGGGGGGGCCTGTCCCCCAAAAATTGCGACAGGCCCGGTCCCGCTGCCGACAGGACGGGGACCGATGCGACAGGGCCACGGGACCGGGGGAAGCCCCTACCGGCGGCACGCCGCGCCGCCGGGCACCGGCCGCCGCATCGGCGCCCCCTCGGGCCAACACCGAGCGCCGGGACAGCCGGCGGGGCGCCGGCCCGGACCGCGACGGTGCGGGCAAAGGGCGCGTGGGGGATGGCAGGGAGGGGCGCGGGCGAGCTCGCGGGACGGCGAGATGCGATGTCCGGTGACGACGGCTGGGGTGGCGGCGGCCGGACGATGGCGCCGGCTGGGTGAGGCGCACCTGTGAGAATTTGGAGAGGGATGGCGAGGGGACGACACCCTTCGCGGAAAGGGGACCGGTCGTGGCGGATGGGCCCGATCGCCGGCGGGTCACCGGCCCGGCCCGGGCTCAGCATCGAAGGGGGCCGGCTCCGTGTCAGCGGAACCGGTACCGGCGTCCGGGGCCAGCGCCGGCTCCTCCCCCTGGGGGTCCGCCTCGGCCGCCGGTTCCTCGCCGCCCCCTGGGCCGTCGGGAACCACCCGGCGGGCCGAGACCAGGAAGCCGGTGTGGGCCACCATCCGGTGTTCGGGCCGGACGCTGGCCGCCGTCACGTGCCACGGCCGCAGCAGGAGCTCGATGGTCTCCACCAGGTCCCAGGCCGGGTGGGCCTGCAGGGCGGTGACCAGCTGCTGGACCTGGTTCGTGGTGGGCAGCCAGCACAGGAGGACCCCGCCGGGTCGCAGCGCCTGGGCCGCCGCCTCGAGGCAGCGAAAGGGCTCCGGCAGGTCGAGGACGATGGCGTCCAGATCCCGCTCGTCGATGCCTTCGTACACATCGCGCAGCTCGACCCGCCACGCCGGCGGTACCTGCCCGAGGAAGCGCTCCACGTTCTCCCGGGCAAGCCGGGCGAACTCCGGGCGCCGCTCGTAGGAGACGACCTCGCCGCCGGGGCCCACCGCCTGCAGCAGGGCCAGGGTGGTGGCGCCCGATCCCACGCCGGCTTCCAGCACCCGGTCCCCCGGTCGCAGGTTGGCGCGGATCACGATCTGGCCCAGGTCCTTGGGGTAGATCACCTGGGTCCGCCGGGGCATGGCCAGGATGTACTCCTCCAGGGTGGGGCGCAACACCCGCAGCCGCCCGCCGGTGCTGGTGACCACCGTGCTCCCTTCGGGCAGCCCGGCGACGGCCTCGTGGCGCACGATGCCGCCGGCGGGCGCCTGGAAGACCCGGCCCGGCCGCAAGCGCTGCAAGCGGCGGCGCTGCTTGTTGTCGACGAAGACCACCAGGTCCCCCATGGCCAGGGGACCCCGCGTTCGGTGCTGGCCGGTCACGCTGCTCCTTTCACCCCGTTTCAGTGTGTCTCATCCCCCGGCGCCGTTCCCGGTTCCCGTCCCCCCACCGGCGTCCGCCGCCGGCCCCCGGCCGTCCATCACCGCGATCATCGGCTCCAGGCGCCGGTAGAGCTCCGCCGTGGCCCGGGCATCGGCCAGGCAGTAGCGGGCGATGTCGTCGATGCGACCCTGGCGGTAGGCTTCTCCCACCTCCGCCCCGTCCATCTCCTGCTTGGGCGAGGCGATGCCAAACTGGTGGCACCAGAAGAGGAACGAGTTGCGCTGCCGGGCGCCGTGGAAGGATAAGACCTCCGCCAGGTCGCAGTGGTCCTGGAAGCTGTACCGGTAGGGGACCAGGTTGCGGCTGGGGGCGACGCCGAGGATGGCTGAACGGACCATGAGGAAGGGGCCGTCGAAGGATCGCCCGTTGAAGGTGATCAGGGTGCCCGCATGCTGGCTTACGTAACGCCAGAATTCGGCCAGGATGTCCCGCTCGCTCCCCCGGAAGATCAAGGCATCGGCACCGCCCTCCGGAAAGGGCGTCCAGCGCCGGTCGCCGCCGGTAGGATCCTCCACCAGCACGCCGCCGCGGTCCTCATAGGGGCGCCAAAGGGCGATGGCGACGATGCGGCCCGTGCCCGGATGGAGGCCCAGCTGGTCCTTGACCCGCGACCGCTCCTCCTCGTCCCGGGCCCGCCGCATCAGGTAGTCCTGCACCTCGGGGTGCAACTCGTCCCATTCCAGGCCAACGGTTTCGATGTCCACCGCCAGGGGCGTCCGCTGAGCCATCCCGCCTCTCGCCTCCCGCGCCTGCAACGACTCCACCGGCTCCACCGCTGGGTTGACCGCCGGGCAGGCACCTGGGGACGATTCGCGGGCCGTCGGGGCGTTCCTTCCGCCCGCCCGGCCCGCACCATCCCCTTCACCGCCTCTGTTCATGCCCGTGGCGACCCAGGCCGCCTCCGCGCCTTTACGCCGAGACCGCCGGGACGCCAGCGCCTTCGGCGGCCGGCGGCGCGTGGTGCCAGGGGGTAAGGCGGCGTCCGCCTCAGCGGCGGCGTCCCCCCATGCGGCCGGCCAGCGACTCCAGCCGCTTGGGGTCCGCGATCCCTTCCTCCTGAACCTTCCGGGCGAAGGCCTGGGCGCCCTCCAGGCCGTCGGGGGGAAAGGCGAAGATGTGGACGACCGACCCGGTGTCGACGATGACCAGGTGTTCCGTCACCTCGTCATCGCGGCCCGGCGATGCCGCCCCGGCCCGGTTGCCGGCGGAGGCCGTCCCCGCCGGCCGGTTCCGGCCCCCCCGCGGCCGGGTGACGACCGCCCGCACCGCCACCCATGCCCGGTCCCGGTTGGGCTGCGAGTACGTCTCCACCCGGAACCACTGGTTCGACAGCGGGATGATGCGGATCTCCACGCCCAACCGGCGGGCCTCGGCCGCGATCACTTCGGCCAGGCGGCGTCCCGGCACGTCCACCCAGCCGAATTCCGCCAGGTCCCTCAGCGCCGCAGAGATTCCCTCGCCAACCACCCTGACTCTCCCGCCTTTGCCCTCCCGGGCGCTTCCTGGTTTACGCCAGTGGCGATTTCTATTCGCCTTTAGTGAATTCTACCATGGGGATCAGATGCCGGAAACACGCTCGTAGCGAAAAGCCGCCCCGCATCCCTCCGCCGGTGGCGCCATGCCCGGCATCGCCAGGCGGCCCGCGACGGCACGCGATTCCAGCCCGGCCCCGCCTGCCCGGCGGCGCAAACAATCTCATTTTCCCAATGATTCTACATCCTGGGGGTCATGTCCCTTTTAGGGTTCGACCCACCCCGTCCGCAGCCTGCCTGCGCCCGCATGCCGCAAGATCGCCTATAGCGAACGGGTGCAGCTTTATCGCCGCTGGCGGCGGTGCTAATGTTCATGACGCCATGCAATCCGATCCCGTTGCCGTCGGCCAACGCATCCGGCTTGCCCGGCAAGCGGCGGGCCTGTCCGTCAAGGAACTGGCACGCCGGGCCCACATCTCCCCGTCCCACCTGAGCGACATCGAGCGGGGGGTCAAACACCCGTCGCTGGCGGTGGCGGTCACCCTGGCCGAGGCCTTGGGCCGGAGCCTGGACTGGCTCGTCACGGGCCGGGATCCCGTGCCGGGTCCACTGGATGTGCGCAGCCTGCTGCGGGACCCGACCCGCCCCCTGCGGTACCAGGGCCTGCCCCTGGGCGATGCCGCCCGGGAGCACCTGGTGGATTTGCTGGATGCCGCCCTGGGCCTGGCCCGCCTGGCCGGCAGCCTGGTCGTGCAGGCCTTGGGCGAGGCGCCCGCCTCCTTCCGGCCGCCATCCCACCGTCCGGAATCGCCGGGCGCCCCCGCGCCGGCACGGGACCTTGGCGGCGGAGGCCACCGGGGTACGCCCTTTGGCTCCCCGGAGCAAGGGGTCGCCGAGGAATGGCTGCGGCAGGTGGTGGCCGAAACCCTCCACCGCACCTGGCCGCAGGGCCCCCGCGGTTACTCCGGCCCGGCCATGCCGCCGGGTCCCCCCGACCGGTCTCCCTCGGCAGCACCGGCCTCGCCGCCGCCCCCCTCCCGGGGCTCCCGGGCCGCCTCCCGCGGCACCGCCAGGGGCGGACCGGCGGGCACCAGGCACGACGGGTCGTCGTAACGGGGCGAATTGACCCGCGGCGAGACGGGATGGGCCTCCATCAGCTCCGCCGGGTACGGCTCCCACGCCGGTTCCAGGTCCTCCGGGGGGACCTCCGGGTCCAGCCAGGCCTCCTCCCACTCGGGGCGCAAGATCACCGGCATCCGGTCGTGGACCTGGGCCACCAGGTCGTTGGGCCGGGTCGTCAGAATGCAACAGGTCCACCGGGGCCCGCCCGGCCCGTCCCACCGCTCGTACAGGCCCGCAAAGGCAAAGGGCTCCCCTGCTCGGAGCCGGAACAGCACTGGCAGCCGGGCCTTCTCCCGGCGCCACCACTCATAGAACCCGTCGGCCGGGATCAGGCAGCGCCGCCGGCGGATGGCCTGGCGGAACATGGGGCGCTGCAAGGCCGTCTCGGCGCGGGCGTTGATGGGACCCGGCCGGGGGTCCTTGGCCCATGCGGGGACGAAGCCCCACTGAAGCCGGGCCGGTCGCCGCTCGCCGCCGGCCGCCACCACGGCCAGGACCTCCTGCCCGGGCGCCACGTTGTAGCGGGGCCCATGGCGGCCCTGCAGGTCGATGAGGAAGCGCCGCTCCAGCTCCACCGAAGGGGTCGTCAGGGTGAACCGGCCGCACATGGGATCTGCCCCTCTCCGGGTGCGGGTCCTGGAGGCCGTCGCCGGGCCGTCCCGGTTGCGCCACAATTATACCAGGTATGTCCAGAAGGGGGGTCCTCCCGTTCCGCAACCGGGGCGGGCGACAAGGGCGTCAGCTCCCTTCCGCGGCCGTCCCTTCCACCGCCAGGGCCCGCCAGCCATGCACCAGGCGGCCCAGGGCCAGGGCATGGGTGACGACGGCCAGCAAGACCAGCGCCAGCAGGGGCGAACCCGCCAGCCCGGCCAGGCAGACCAGCAGGTAGCGGCCGTCCCGGTTGCCCGGCAGCCAGCGCAGCCACGGCGGATCGTCCCGCAGGGGGTCGAACCGGCGGCCCCCACCCCCGCGCCCTTCGGCCTCCTCCCCAACTCCCGCGCCGTCCGCCTTGGGCATCCGGGCCGCAGGCCGGTCCGCCGTCACCCGCAGCAACTGCAGCCGGTCCTTCATCAGGGCGGACAGCGGCAGGCCGGCCATGGCGGCCAGGGCCAGGGCGGCGGTGCTCACCGGGCCGGCCCCGGCAGCCCAGGCCCCGACCGCTAGGCCCGCCACCACCGCGGCGTCGGCGTAGCGGTCCAGCACCGTGTCGAGGAAGGCACCCCGGGGCTGGGCCTCCAGGCGCAGGCGGGCCAGCTCGCCGTCGCAACCGTCTAGGACCGAGCCCAGCTGGCACAGGATCCCGCCGGCCCAGGGCCATCCCGCCGCAAAGGCCGCCGCACCCGCCAGCGTGGTAACGAAGGCCAGCAGGGTCGCCCCGTTGGGTCCGACCCCCGCCGCCGCCAGGACCGCCGAGAGGGGGCGGGAGAGGCGGCGGTTGAGCCAGCGGGCCACGGGCCCGTCGCCCCCCGACGCGGTCGCGTGGTCCAGGAGCCGCCGGCGAGCTTGGGCCAGGGCGGCCGCGTCGTCCACGTCGACCCACCAGCCCGCTTCGGCGGGCACGGCCGCCAGCCGGCCGGCGGCCGCCAGGCGGCGGGCGGCGGCCGTTAAGGTGAGGGGCTCGGACAACCCGCCGGTGCCCCCGGCGCCTCCGGTGCCCCCGGCCCCAGCGGCCAGGGCGGCCAGTTCGTCCAGCAGGCCGTGGCCGGCCACGAACACCCCGGTGTCCACGGCATCGAAGGCGTCCAGGTCCTTGCCGATGGCCACGATCCGCCGCCCGTCGCCGGCCGTCCGCACCTTGGTCGCCTCGGCCAAGTCGTGCACCTGGTCAAGCCGCCGGTCGACCAGCAGGAGGACGCCGCCCTCGGCCAGCTCCGCCGCCCGCCGGCGGGCGGCCGCCACGGCCTGGCGCACCAGGGCCGGGTCCACCACGTGATCGGCCATCAGCAGGAGGAACGGGCTCTGCACCCGCCCGCGCACCGCCAGCAAGGAGGCACCGTTGCCCCGCTCCCAGTCCACGGCCCGCACCGTCTCGACCCAGGGGCGGCCGGCGGCCTGCACCGCCCGTTCCACCGCCTCCGCCTCATGGCCCGTCACCACCAGCACACGGCGGCAACCCGCCTGGCGGGCGACCCGGATCGCCCGCTCCACCAGGCTGATCCCGAACAGCCGGTACAGTGGCTTGGGACAGGAGGCGGCCGTGCGCCGGAAACGGGTTCCGGCGCCGGCCGCCAGCACCACCGCGTCCACGGCTCAGTCGCCCGCCTGGGTGCGAGCCGCCAGGGACTCGCCGCGGATGAAGGCTTCGACCAGGCGGCGCGCCTCGTCGTCGGTGTACTGCACCGGCGGGGACTTCATGAAGTAGGCGGAGACGGGCTCGATGGGCCCCGCCAGCCCCCGGTCGAGGGCCAGCTTGGTGCACCGGATGGCGTCGATCATGACGCCGGCGCTGTTGGGCGAGTCCTGGACCGAGAGGCGCAGCTCCAGCTCGATGGGCTGGTCGCCGAAGCCCGTGCCTTCCATGCGGATCATGCAGACCTTGTTGTCGTTCAGCCACGGGACGTAGTCGCTCGGCCCGATGTGGATGTCCTCGCCCGGCAAGGGCTCGCCCAGCTGGGATTGGACCGACTGGGTCTTGGACCGCTTCTTGCTCTTGAGCCGGCTGTGGTTCAGCATGTTGAGGAAGTCGGTGTTGCCGCCGAAGTTCAGCTGGTAGGTGCGGCGCAGCCGGACACCCCGGTCCTCGAACAGCCGGGTCAGCACCCGGTGGACGATGGTGGCGCCGACCTGGCTCTTGATGTCGTCGCCGACGACGGGCAGGCCCTTGCGGCGGAACCGCTCCGCCCAGCGCGGCGAGGAGGCGATGAACACCGGGATGGCGTTGATGAAGGCGACCCCGGCCTCCAGGGCCGCTTCAGCGTAGTAGCGGGTGGCCTGCTCCGACCCCACCGGCAGGTAGTTGATCAGGATCTCGGCCCCGGTCTCGCGCAGCACCCGGACCACGTCGACGGGCGGCTCGTCGGCCAGGACGAAGGTGCGGTCCTCGGGGTAGTCCGCCATGTGCTCGCTGAAACCGTCGAGCACAGGGCCCATCTGGACGGTCACCGGGATCTCGGGCAGGTCCGGGCAGAACACCGGCGTGCAGTTGGGCTTCGCCAGCAGCGCCTCCCGCAGAGGCTTGCCCACCTTCCTCCGGTCCACGTCGAAGGCAGCGACGATCTCGATATCCGCCGGGTAGTAGCCGCCCAGATCGGGGTGCATCAAGCCCGTGCCTGCCTGCAACCGCTGGGGATCGCGGTAGTAGTAGATCCCCTGCACCAGGGAGCTGGCGCAGTTGCCCACTCCCGCGATGGCCACGCGGATCTTGCGCATCGCAGCTGCCCTCCCCTCGTTGCCCTGACGCGCCCGCCCGGGCCGGTCGGGGCCGGGCCGGCCGGGTACGCCGGTGGATCGTGATGTACGGGTTGTGTGGATTGGGATGGGTTGCGGTCATCGCGCCCTTGGGGCCCGGCTGGGCCCTCCGGGCACCCCGGGAACCCGGGTGCCGAGGCGGGTTCCCGGGGGTCGTGGGATCCAGGGATCCAGGTTCACCAGGTCGACCCCAAGGCCAATCCCCCAGGGCCAATCCAGGGCCCCGGGGAAGGGCCCCGCAGGCCACGCGCCCTCCCGCCGCCCGCCCGGTGCCCGCCCGGTGCCCCCGGGTGCCGCCACGCTTTCGCTGGCTTTGGCCGGCGGATCCACGGGCTGCCGGGCCGGCCGCCGTACCGACAGGGCCGGCCGCCGCGCCTGCAGGCCTGGCCTGCGGGCCGGCGGGCCTGCGGCCCGGCACGGCCGTGATGGCCCAGCGTTCGCTCCCGTTCCCAGCACCGCTCCCGGACCCGACCCCCCGGGTGGTCGGGCGGGTGGTCGGGAACGTCCGGCCGAAGACGTCCGGACGAAGGCGTCCGGGGTCGTGCCGGTTGAAGGCACGCCGCTCAAGGGCACACGGCATCGCCGTCAGGGCGCCCGGCAGCCCCTTCTGGCACCAGGAACGGGCCAGGAGCCGGGGACCGTCGGCACCGAAGCCGCCACCGCCGCCCACAGGGGTGCGGGCACGCGGCAGGAGCGCCCGGACCCCATCGCCAAGCAATGGGCATCGGCTGCGGGCAGCGGGCTGCGGCCGCCGCCCACGGCGCGCCCCGCGCCCGCACCACCGCGTGCCGGCACCCGGCGAGCGGTACCCGGCGAGCGGGATGGATCATCCATTGGAGCGTTGTGAAGTGCCGGCGCAGCCGGCAGGGAATCCCACGCGACGACGGCAGTGAACCAGACGACGGTGAACAAGAGACGGCAACCAAGAGGGCGCGATGACCTGGTGAATGGATCCTGACAGGTTTATTAGCACTCTCGGTAGGCGGCTGTCAACGGTCCTGGAAGCGCTGGCGAATGGTGGACGACCCGGCCTTCCGGTGGGCGGAACCGGCAGAAAGGTGGATGCACCCCATGGACTGGAAGACCATCGCCCTGGCGCTCTGCACCTTGTTCTTCTGGTCGTCGGCCTTCGCGGTGATCCGCGCCGGCCTGGCCTGGTGGGGGCCCGGTGAGCTGGCCCTGGCCCGGTTCCTGGTGGCCTCCTTCACCCTGGGCGCCCTGCTCGTCCTGCGGCGGGGCCGCCGGGCGCGGCAAGGGGAACAGGCAGGTTCCGCGGGGCGGGCCGCTTTGGCTCGAGGGGTCGACCTGGCCCTCGCCGGGATCGCCCAGGACATGGCGGCCGGTGGTGCACGAAGGCGGGCGCCCGGCGCCGCCGGCGGGCCGCGGGTGGCCCGGGCGGCGGAGCCGGGAGAGGCGGCGGAGGGCGACGCTGGCGGAACGTCTCTTGACCCCCGGCCCGCAGCCGCCCATCCCCACCGGCTGCCGCCGGCGGCCGGCGTTGCGCGCGCCGGGACCAGCCCGGGCCGTGGCACGGCCACGGGGTGGTGGCTCGAGGCGGGGCGGTTCCTCCTGCTGGGGGCCACGGGGATCTTCGTTTACCATACGGGCCTGAACTGGGGCGAGACCCGGGTCTCGGCGGGCACGGCGAGCCTGCTGGTGGCGACGGCCCCGGCCCTGACGGCCATCCTCTCCCGCTTGACGGGGGACGAGCGGCTTTCCGCCCGTGGGTGGCAGGGGATCGTCCTCAGCTTCGTGGGGGTGGCGATCATCAGCTGGGCCGCCGCAGCCCACGCGGCCCCGGCGGCCACCGCCGGGCGCGGCCCGGACCCATCGCCGGCGGCGGCCCCGGCCGCCGCCTCCCTGGGACAGCCTGGCGCGCCGCAGGACGGCGGCCCCGGTCGCGGGCAGGGCTCGCCCGGGCCGGTGCCGCTGCCGGCCTGGGCGGGGCCCGCCGCGGTTGGGCTGGCGGCTCTGGGGACCTCCGCCTTCTTCGTCCTGCAGCGGCCCATGGGCAGCCGCTACGATTCCCTCACCTTGACGGCCGGCTACACCTGGGCCGGCACCCTGCTGCTGGCCGTCGCCTTCGGGGCCGGGTTCGTCCGGAACCTGCAAGCCGTCGGCTTCCGGGAGGCCGCGTGGCTGCCGGTGCTCTACCTGGGCGTGTTCCCCTCCGCGCTGGCGTACTGGTGCTGGTCCGCCGCCCTGGCCCGCGCGCCGGCGGCGCGCGTCGCCAGCCTGCTCAACCTCAACCCCCTGCTGGCCATTGTCCTGGCCTGGCTCCTTTTGGGCGAACGGCCGGCGCCGGCGGAGATGCTGGGCGGTGCCGTGGCGCTGGCGGGCGTGCTGCTGGTGCAGGCGGCGCCGCGCAGCCGTGCTAGGCTCCGATCCGGGTTGCGCCACCGCACACCCGGCCGGTAAGGACTTCCGGGCCCGGAGGAGGCTTTGGCGCCGAGGCCGGTTCGTCCGTCCTAGGGGCGGAAGGGGCGCCGGATTCCCCCGCGCCGGGGCGGGACGGTGCGGGGGACGGCGGAACCCCGGAGGCGCGGCCGCTCCCCAGGGATGTGGGGGTTGGCGGATCGGGCCGCGGGTGGAGGTGGCCGAAGCGGGTGGCCAGGAGGTGCAGGATCCGGGAGTCGTCCCAGGTTCGGGGCTCCAGGCCCTCCTCGCCGGGGCGGCCGGGCAGGTGGAACGGGCCGTCGTCGCAGATGGGACAATAGAGGAGCCACTCGGTCTCGAACAGGCCAGGGCCGAGGGGGTACTGCACGCCCAGGAGCGGCCGGGCCTCCGGGAAGTGCCGGTCGGCCCATTGGCGGACGGCTTCGCGGAAGCGCGCCTCGTCCCAGGCTGGGCGCAGGCGTGCCCGGGGCTCCAGGATGGCAGCGATGGCGTCCTGGCGGCCCAGGATGAAAGCGGCGCACTGGCGCGTCGTCTCACCAAAGCGGCCCAGAAGTACCCACCGCACGGAATGCCCCCCTTCAGGGTCCTCTCCTTCGGCAAGGCGGCGGCACGCCGGCGCGGCGCGCCGTCTTGCGAAACCGATCGGCAAGGTTGGTGGCGTGACGGGCGGGCCGTTCCGGCCCCTGGGCCCGCGCCCGTCTGCGCTTTACGGGCCGGGCGACGGGCGTCAGGCCCGCCGGGCTGTGACGGGTGGACCGAAGGCGGTGGCGGCGCGCCGGGTCCCCAACGGCACGGGGATCACCGGGACGAACCGGCACCGCCGGCAGATCCGGACCTCAACCGGGAGGCGGACCCCCGTTCCACCGGCACCCTGGAAATGCCGGGCCGGGGCCGCGCGGGCGCGGCGACGAGCCACGCCCCGACGGGCCACGTTGCCCGGCCCCGGCCGACGTGTGGGGAGCGGGCCGCCGCGGTGGGCCGGCGCCCCCCAAGCCGCTGACATCGGGAAAACCGTCGTACGGAGTCGACGCCCGGCCGCGCCTGGAAGGCAACGGCAAGGGAGAAACGGCCAGGCGATGCCATGGATCCATAGCCGGATTGGGCACAACGCCAGAAGGCGGGTTTTTCCGATAATATTTCGCTTTCATGCAAGCATCCCTGCGCCGGTCGCAGCGCGGCCCTTTCGCCGGGTTCGTGTCGAAGAGCGGCGTTGTTCGCTCAGAGCGTTGCGCTGAGTCCGTCACTGGCGGTGCCCGCCTGGGATCCCGGCCGGTGCATCGATATGCGTCGAATCTTGTGGGTATGACCGGCGCCCACCCGGCCGGCGGCGCGGACGCACGGCCCGGCGTGTTCTTGCACAGGGGGGCGGGCGTCAATATAATAGGCGTTGCGAGCCGGGTCCGGCGGCCGCCATGAAGGCGACCCGCCGCCGCGATCAGCGCTCGCGACGTGGATCAAGGCGGCGTAGCTCAGTTGGTCAGAGCATGCGGTTCATACCCGCAGGGTCGGTGGTTCGAATCCACCCGCCGCTACCGAGCCGGCGCGGCCAGAACCCCGCCGCGATACCGGCTGGCGACGCCACCAGGTGCAGACGGGCCCAGCCGGCTGCCGGTTGGGCGGAAAGACGGTGACTGCCGGCGGATGCCTGGTGTGGCGTAGGATCCCGGGCGGCAAGCGGTTCACAGCCAGCCCCGGAGCGCTTATAATAAGAGCCGCAACCGGTTCCATAGGCCCTTAGCTCAATTGGTAGAGCACCTGACTCTTAATCAGGGTGTTGTGGGTTCGAGTCCCACAGGGCCTACCAGCGGGCGCAGGGACGACACCGCGCCCCCAGGATCGCGGGCCATGCCCGGATGGGCATGGCCCGCTGCGTATCCCGCTGCCGCTTCAGGGACCCGATGGGCCAACGGTCCGGGAACGGGCTTCCCCAATGTCGATGGGGCCATGGGCCGCAGTGCTGTCGGGACCCGTCTCGCCAGCGACCATCCGGGCCGGGAGCGGGCCGGCCAACGCCGGCAACCTGGATGGAGGATAGGAGGCGCCGCATGAAGATCGAGACGCTACTCCTCAGGGCGGCCGTGGTGGCGGTGGGCGCGGGTGCCATCCCCCTGGTCGTCTTCCTGGCCCCCGCCCTGGGCCGCGGGGCAGCGCGGCTTCTGCCCCAACTCCCCGGGATCGGCCCCGCCGTCGTCACCGTCCTGGAGGCCTCGGCCGTCCCCTTTTACCTGGCCTTGGTGCACGCCTTCCGGTTCCTGACCCACGTCGCCCGGGGCCAGGCCTGCACGCCGGCAGCCGCCCGGTCCCTGCGAGCCATCCAGGCCTGTGCCCTGGCCGTCGCCGCGCTCCACCTCCTGCTGCTGCCCCTGTTCTACCTGTACGCCGAATGGGACGACGCCCCAGGCGTCATCTTCGTGGGCTTGTTCGTCCCCTTCACGAGCCTGGTCGCCGCCCTGGGCGCCTCCCTGCTGCGGCACCTCCTCCAGCCGGCCAACCCCTGACCGGGGGTCTCGCTGGGCGGCAGGCGGCCCGCGCCCCCGCCTCCGCGGGCGAGCCGGCGGCCGGGGGAGATGGCGCTCCGGCGGGCCGGCCGGACCAGCCGCTGCGCCCCGCCCCTTAGGCCCCCCTTAGGGCGCCTTCTGCCAGGGGACGTCGGGAACCCCGGCCTGGTGGTTGACCCAGCGCGCCAGGACGAACAGCAGGTCGGAGAGGCGGTTCAGGTACTGCAAGGCCACGGGATTGATCTCTTCCTGCGCGGCCAGGGCCGCCACCCGCCGTTCCGCCCGCCGCGCCACGGTCCGCGCCAGGTGCAAGGCAGCGGCCGCCGGCGTGCCCCCTGGCAGGATGAACTGGCGGAGGGGGGGCAGCTCGCCGTCGTAACGATCGATCAGCGCCTCCAGCGCCTGGACCCGCTCCGCCGCCATGCGCGGCAGGCCCGCACCCGCCTCCCGCGCCGGTCCCGGGGGCGCCGCCAGGTCTGCCCCCAGCAGAAAGCACTCCTGCTGCAATTGGCGGAGGACGGAGGCCGGCTCGGCGCCATCCAGCAGGGCCACCGCCCAGCCCAGAACGGCGTTGAGCTCGTCCACCGCGCCATAGGCCTCCACCCGGGGATGGGCCTTGGGCACGCGCCCGCCCCCCAGGAGGCCGGTTTCCCCGCCATCCCCCGTCCGGGTGTAGATCTTCACCGGATCACCTCCTGCCGGATTCGCCCCCTGCCGCCGGTCTACGGGCGCCGGTACCCCGCATAGGGGTGCAGGGGGTGCACAAGCCATGAACCCACAGCGTCCTCAAGGGGATCAGGATCCCGGGACGAACCGGCCCGTGCGGGCCCCCTCCTGGACGACCCGGCCCTGGGCGGCCCGCGCCCGGGGTCCGGCCCGCACGGCGGCGCGTCCTTTGCCCTGGAACCTGACCTGGCACCTGCCCTGGCACCGGGGCGCCCCCGGGAACGCTACGGCGCCGTCGGGTTCGGGGCACGGTGCGGCCACGGCCCGGCCCGAAACGGAAGGTCCCCCAGGGGGAACGGCAACGGCCTCGGCCGGGGCCGCGGCCGCTCCCCTACCGGCGGCCGGCCCCGGTTCCGGCGTCCACCCCGGCGGAGCGAGCCCCGCCCCCAGGGCGGCTTCCGCAGGCGCCGGTTGGGCCCTGGGCGCCGGCCCCTGGGCGGTGGTGCTGCTCCTGGCCCTGCTGGCCGGCCTGCCCTGGATGCTGGCCACCGCGCGCCTGGGCTGGCAGCCCGGCACCCCCCTGGCCGTCCCGGCCCAGGCGGGCCTGAGCATCGCGCTGGAGGGGGACACGGCGCCGGCCGCATACGAAGAGGGCGGCCCGCCCATCGCGGTGGGCTCGGCCGCCGATGCCCGCGTCTTCCTGCGCCAGTTTGCCCCTGAGCTGGCCGCGGCGGGCAGCGAGATCCTCACCCGCGAAGGCGCCCGCCAAGGCTGGCAGGCTCGCCGGGTCACCCTGGCCCAGCTGGTCCTGCTGCGGGACGGTCAGGTGGTGGCTCGCTACGACGTGGCCACGGGCGACGGGACCCGTCCCGCCTGGATCCGCTTCGCCCGGCTGACCAACCGCTGGCATCCCGTCCGGGTCGTGGTGGGCGAGCCCGGCCAGGTCAGCCTGCCCTCAGGGGAAGCGCCGTAAAGGGACCGGCGGGACCGCCGCGCCCCGCCCCAGCCGCGGCGCCCCCGGCCAAGGCGGTCCCGGCCGGGGTGGTCCCGCCGGCCCATCAGCGCTGCCCCAGCAAGATGGCCCGCTTGACCTCCTGGATCGCCCGGGTCACCTCGATACCCCGCGGGCAAGCCTCGGTGCAGTTGAAGATGGTCCGGCACCGCCAGACCCCGTCCCGCGAGTTGAGGATGCGCAGCCGCTCGTCCGCCGCCTGATCCCGGCTGTCGAAGATGAACCGGTGGGCGTTGACGATGGCCGCCGGGCCCACGTAATCGGGATTGGCCCAGAAGGACGGGCACGACGTGGTGCAGCAGCCGCAGAGGATGCACTTGGTCGTATCGTCGAAGCGCTCCCGGTCGTGGGGCGACTGCAGCCGCTCCCGCTCGGGCTCCGGGTCGTCGTTGATCAGGTAGGGTTTGATGGACCGGTACGCGGCGAAGAAGCCGGTGAAGTCCACGATGAGGTCCTTCTTCACCCGGAAGCCCCGCATCGGTTCCACGGTGATGGGCTGGGCCAGCTCCTTGACCAGCGTCTTGCACGCCAGCCGCGCCTTGCCGTTGATGATCATGGCGTCGGAGCCGCAGACCCCGTGGGCGCAGGACCGGCGGTAGGCCAGGGTGCCGTCCACCTCCCACTTGACCCGGTTGAGCAGGTCCAGCACCCGGTCGGTGGGGTCCGCCTGCAGCCGGTATTCCTCCCAGTGGGGCTCCTGGTCCTGTTCCGGGTTGAACCGGCGGATGCGCAGCGTCACCTGCAAAGGTCCTCACTCCCCGTGACCCATCGGGCCGGCCGGAACCCGCCCTTCCGGTGCAGGCGCAGGGCCCGCCCCCGGGGCGACCGGCCGCAGCCCGGCTCAGTACTTGCGCTCCTGGGGCTGGAAGCGGGTGATCACCACCGGCTTGTAGTCGATCCGGATGGACCCGTCCCCTTCCCGGTAGAGCAGCGTGTGCTTCAGCCAGTTGGCGTCGTCGCGCTTCGGGTAGTCCTCCCGGGCGTGGCCGCCGCGGCTCTCCTTGCGGTTGCGCGCCGCCACCACCGTCGCCTTGGCGCACTCCAGCAGGTTGCCGAGCTCGAGGGCCTCCAGCAGGTCGGTGTTGTACATGCGGCCGCGATCGTCGATGGCCGCCTCTTCGTACTGGGCCTCCAGCTCCTTCAAGATGCCCTCCATCTCGGTGAGGCCTTCCTCGGTGCGGAAGACCCCGGCCTTGTCCATCATCTCTTCCTGCAGGCGCGCCCGGATGGCTCCCACCTTCTCACCCTTCTCCCGGGTGAGGAACCGCTCCACCTGCTGCCGCGTCCAGTCGGCCGCATCGGCGGGCAGGGCCGGCCAGTCGGCTTCCCGGGCGTAGCGGGCCATGTGGCGGCCGGCGCGGCGGCCGAAGACCACCAGGTCCAGCAGGGAGTTGGTCCCCAGGCGGTTGGCGCCGTGGACGGAGACGCACGCGCACTCACCGGCGGCGTAGAAGCCCTCCACCGGCGTGTTCTGGGCGTCCCAGATGACCCGGCCGTCGACGTCGGTGGGGATGCCGCCCATCTCGTAATGGGCGGTGGGCTGGATCGGAATCGGCGCCTCCACGGGGTCGATGCCCAGGTAGGTGCGGACGAAGTCGGTGATGTCGGGCAGGCGCGTCTCGATGATCTCGCGGCTGAGGTGGGTCAGGTCGAGGTGGACGTAGTCCTTGCCGTCGATGCCGCGGCCTTCCCGGATCTCGAGATAGATGGCCCGGGAGACCACGTCACGGGGAGCCAGGTCCTTGATGGTGGGCGCGTAGCGCTCCATGAACCGCTCGCCGTGCCGGTTCCTCAGGATGCCTCCCTCGCCGCGGGCGCCTTCGGTGATCAGGATGCCCAGCCGGTAGATGCCCGTGGGATGGAACTGGAAGAACTCCATGTCCTCCAGGGGGATGCCGTGCCGGAAGGCGATGGCCAGGCCGTCCCCGGTCAGGGCCAGGGCGTTGCTGGTCACCTTGAACATGCGGCCGGCTCCGCCGGTGGCGAAGAGGGTCGCCTTGGAGTGGAAGATGTGGATGTCGCCGGTGGCCAGCTCGATGGCCACCACGCCGGCCACCCGCCGCCCGTCCATGATCAGGTCGACCACGTGGAACTCGTCGAAGAAGCGGACGCCATGCTTGATGGACTGCTGGTAGAGGGTCTGGAGGATCATGTGGCCGGTGCGGTCGGCGGCGAAGCAGGACCGGTGGACGGGGGCCTTGCCGAACTCCTTGGTGTGGCCGCCGAAGCGCCGCTGGTTGATCCGGCCGTCGGGCGTGCGGCTGAAGGGCAGGCCCATGTGCTCCAGTTCGTACACGGCTTCGGGCGCTTCCTTGCACATCACCTCGATGGCATCCTGGTCGCCCAGGTAGTCGCTGCCCTTCACCGTGTCGAACATGTGCCACTCCCAGTGGTCCTCTTCGATGTTGCCCAGGGCCGCGCCGATGCCGCCCTGGGCGGCCCCGGTGTGGGAGCGGGAGGGGTAGAGCTTACTGACCACGGCCACCTTGAGATCAGGATACTTGGCCAGTTCCACCGCCGCGCGCAGGCCGGCGCCGCCGGCCCCGACGATCACGGCGTCAAACTGATGCCGGTGGATCTCGATCGTAGACACCCCCGATCAGGCCGGGAACGGGAAGGTCACCAGGACGACGGTGCCCAGCACCAGCAGGCCCAGGGTGACCACGTAGAGCAGCGCCAGCCAGAAGGTGCGCCAACCCGGCCGGTGGGCATAGTCGTCGACGATGACCCGGATCCCGTTGGCCCCATGGAAGAGCGCCAGGGCCAGCATCACCCAGTCGTAGGTGCGCCAGCCGATGTTGGCCCAGCGCCGGGCGACGAAGTTGTAATCGATGATCTCCACGCTGTTGAGGATGTGCATGATGTAGAGGTGCCCCAGGACGAGGAAGACCAGCAGAAGGCCGGAGATCCGCATGAAGAACCAGGACCACAACTCGAACCCGCTGGCCGGGCGCGAGCTGCCCTCACCGTACGACACCCCGCCACCCCCTAGCCGAAGAGGCGGCCCAGCATGATCACCGCCGCCGGAATGAACAGGACCAGGAACACGATGGCTTCCGCCACGATCAGCGACTTATGCCACCGCAGGGCATTGGGCCAGAAGTCGATGAGGATGACCCGCAGGCCGTTGACCGCGTGGTAGACCACCCCACCAACCAGCACCACCTCCAGCACCATGAACACCGGGTGCCGGTAGATGGCCATCACGTGGTCGTAGACCTGGGGGCCGAAACCGGCGAGGAAGGTGTCGACGATGTGCATCATCAAGAACAGCATGATGCCGACGCCGCTCAGCCGGTGCAGCATCCACGCCCACTGACCCTGGCTCCCGCGGTAGCCGCGGTACAGGCCCATTCCGACCCTCCTCTCTGGGCCGCCGGCAGGACCGCCCGGACGGCCGCCGCCAGCCGCCGCTCCCCCCACCGGACGAACCGGCCGAGAAAAGAAAAGGCGCCGGCACGCCGTCCTGCAGGGGTTTTCCTCTCCTCCCAACTCAAAGTAAGGACAGCGGCGGGGCGAAGTCAACTTGGCCCCGCCGCCCCTCAGCGTTCCCTCAGCTCTGGCCCGCCGCGGGGCCCGCCCGGCCCGCGCCGGTTCGTCCCCGCCCCGGGCGTCCTCGCCTCCCGGCCGGTCCCGGCGGGCGGCCGTCGCCGCGGTCCCTGCTCAGCCCTGCCGCAGCGCCTCCACGGTGGCTCCGTCCAGCCGCTGGACCAGGGCCACCAGCAGCCGCACCGTGTGCTCCACGTCGGCCAGGTGGACGATGGCGCCGTGGCTGTGGACGTACCGCGCCGGCGGCCCCACCACCACCGAGGGGACGCCGCGGCCGTGGACGTGGAAGAACCCGGCGTCGGTGGCGCCCCCGGGCATCATGTCGAATTGGTACGGGATGCCCTCGGCGGCCGCCGTCTCGGCCACCAGGTCGCGCAGCCGCCGGTGGGGCACCATGCTGCTGTCGTAGAGCAGCACCGTCGGACCGCGTCCCAGGCGGCTCTGGGCCTCATCGGGTTCCACCCCGGGCATGTCGCCGGCGATTCCCACGTCGACGGCGATGGCCACGTCGGGATCGACGGCGAAGGCGGAGGTCCGGGCGCCGCCGCCGGTCCGGGCCACCTCCTCGTGGACCGTCGCCACCCCGTAGACCGTGTTGGGGTGGGACGTGCCAGCCAGTTCTTCCATCACCCGGACGATGATGGCGCAGCCGGCCCGGTCATCCAGCGCCTTGGCCAGCACCAGCTGGGGGTCGTGCAGGCGGGTGAAGGGACCGTAGGGCACGATGGGGTCGCCCGGCCGCACGCCCCACTCCTCCGCCTGCTGGCGGCTGCCGGCGCCGATGTCGACGAACATCGCCTTGAGTTCCACCGGCTTCTTGCGCTCGTCGGGCGGCAGGAGGTGGGGCGGCTTGGAGCCGATCACGCCCAGGATGGGCCCCTTGCGGGTATGGACGACCACCCGCTGGGCCAGCAGCACCTGCCCCCACCACCCGCCCAGGGGTTGGAACTTGATGAAGCCCTCGTCGGTGATGCGCCGGACCATGAAGCCCACCTCATCCATGTGGGCCGCCAGCAGGACGCGGGGTCCGGCCGCCGTTCCCTGGCGCCGGGCGATCAGGCTGCCCAGGTGGTCCTGCTCCAGGTCCGCCACCGGCGCCAGGTATCGCCGCAGCACCTGGCGCACCGCGTCCTCCTCCCCGGGCACGCCCGGCGCTTGGGTCAGCTCCTCGAGAAGCCGCGCGGTATGCTGCTCGTCCGCCATGGCGATCCATCCTTTCAGGGCCAGGGGGCTGCCAGACCGGCCCGGGTTTGCCAGCCCCGGCATTTAAAAGTATTATAAATTGAGAACTGGCCATCAAAAGCACCGGCCGCGCCGCCGCCCCAGGGCGGCGGCGACTCGTGCCGGTTGACGGAGGGGATCGCGGCGATGGCGTCCACGCTGGACATCCGCGAGTTGCGCTGCAACGTGGAAGACAAGGAGATCCTCAAGGGCGTGAACCTGACGGTGCGGCAGGGTGAGGTCCACGCCATCATGGGCCCCAACGGGTCGGGCAAGAGCACCCTGGCCTACACCTTGATGGGCCACCCGCGGTACGAGGTGACGGGCGGCGAGGTGCTGCTGGACGGCGAGAACATCCTGGAGCTGCCGCCCGACGAGCGGGCCAAGCGCGGCCTCTTCCTGGCCTTCCAGTACCCCCAGGAGGTCCCCGGCGTGACGGTGGCCAACTTCCTGCGCACCGCCGTCAACTCCCTGCGCGGGGAGGAACCGGCCGGCCCCGCGGGGTCGGGGAAGAACCTGGCCGCCCTGGCCGCCCTGCAGAAGGAGATCGAGGGGGCCCTGGAGCAGCTGCGCTGGGATCCCTCCTTCACCCGCCGCTACCTGAACGAGGGCTTCTCCGGCGGCGAGAAGAAGAAGGGCGAGATGCTCCAGATGGCCGTCCTCAAGCCCAAGTTCGTCATCATGGATGAGACGGACTCGGGCCTGGACATCGACGCCTTGAAGGACGTGGCCCGGGTGTTCAACAGCCTGCGCGGTCCCTCCCTGGGCGCCATCGTCATCACCCACTACCAGCGCATCCTCAAGTACATCGAGCCCGACTTCGTCCACATCATGGTCGACGGGCGCATCGTCCGCTCCGGCGGCCGTGAGCTGGCCGAAGAGGTGGAGGCCAAGGGCTACGACTGGATCAAGGCGCAGGTCGGCTGAGGCAGCCGAGGCAGGAGGGAAGGACGATGGCCAAGTCCCTGGACAACCTGGACACCCTGGCGCAGGCGACCGGGTTCACCGCCGAGCTGGTGGATCGGATCGCCCGCGCCCACGATGAGCCCGACTGGCTGGTGGAGCGGCGGCGGGAAGCCTTCCGCATCTTCACCGAGCTGCCCCTCCCGGCCTGGCGCCACACCCGGGTCGACGACCTGAAGCTGGAGAACCTGCGGCCCGTCGCCCCGGCCTCGGCCCTGCCGTCCTGGGCGGAGGCGGCCCTGCCGCCGGCGGCGGAAGCGGCGGCCATCGCGGTGCAGGTGGACGGCCGGGTCGAGGTGCGCCACCTGGATCCGGCCCTGGCCGAGCAGGGGCTGGTGGTGACCGACCTCCATACGGCGGCCCGGACCCAGCCCGACCTGGTCGCCCAGTACTACCTCAAGGGCGGCCTCGATCCCCGGGCGGACCGCTTTGCGGCCCTGCACGCCGCCTTCTGGACCGGCGGGTTCTTCGTGTACGTGCCCCGCGGGCTGGTGGTCGAGAAGCCCATCTACCTGGTGACCCTGATCACCGCCGGCGCCGCCGGGGCGTCGGTCTCGGGCCACGGGCTGGTCGTGGTGGACGAGCAGGCCCAGGCCACGCTGTTCGACGAGAGCGACGCCCACGATCTGAACCAGGCGGCCCTGTACACCGGCCAGCTGGAGATCCACGTCCAGCCCGCCGCCCGGCTGGATTACGTCAGCGTCCAGAACTGGCGGGCCCCGGTGCGGGAGTTCTCCCAGAAGGCCGGCGTGGTGCGGCGGGACGCCACCCTGGTGGCCACCACCGGCTTCTTCGGCGGCGCCCAGACCCGCAACCTGTTCAACCTGGAGATGGTGGAACCGGGCGCCAGCATGGAGAACATCCTGGCCTACGCCGCCTCGGGCAGCCAGCACTTTGACCTGTTCACCCGCAGCCGCCATGCGTCCCAGAGCACCTTCGGCAACATGACGGCCCGGGGGATCCTCACCGGTTCCTCGCGGCTGGTGTACCAGGGCCTGATCCGCATCGAGCGGGGCGCCCACAAGAGCGAGGACTACCTGAGCAGCAACACCCTGATCCTCTCCCCCGAGGCCAAGGTGCTGGACGACATCCCGAGCCTGGAGATCGAGGCCGACGACGTCAAGGCCAGCCACGGCGCCACCGTGGGGCAGATCGACCAGGAGCAGCTCTTCTACCTCCGCAGCCGCGGGCTCGACGAGCGGCAGGCCCGGCGGCTCCTGGTCAGCGGCTTCTTCGAGCCGCTGCTGGGCAAGATCCCCAACGACGCCGCCCGGGAGCGCATCGCCGAACTGGTCCTAGAGAAGGTCGTCTGAGATCCCGAGGAGCGGGGACGCAGGGCGCGGGTCCGGGGGCCCGCGCCCGCGCCCTCTTCAAGGAGGCATGGGGCCATGGCGACCCCCGTTCGACCCACCGCCGGTAGCCCGGTTCCTCCGGCCATCGACCCGGTGGCCATCCGGCGGGACTTCCCCATCCTGCAGCGGGAGATCCACGGACGGCGCCTGGTCTACCTGGACAGCGCCGCCACCTCCCAGAAGCCGGCGGCCGTCATCGACGCCCTGGCCGGGTTCTACCGGCACAGCAACGCCAACGTCCACCGGGGCATCCACACCCTGGCCGAGGAGGCGACGGAGGCCTACGAGGGCGCCCGGGCCCGCACGGCGGCCTTTCTCGGCGCCCAGGAAGACGAGATCGTCTTTACCCGGGGCGCCACCGAGGCGCTGAACCTGGTGGCCTGGGGGTGGGCCTTCCACCACCTGCGGCCGGGCGATGCCATCCTGGTCACCTTGATGGAGCACCACAGCAACCTGGTGCCGTGGCAGCAGGTGGCGGCCCGCGGCGGGTTCCACCTCAAGGCGGTGCCCTTGACGGAGGACGGCCGGCTCGACCGGGAGGCCTTCACCCGCCTCCTGGAGGCCCACCGGCCCCGGGTGGTCGCCCTGACCCACATGTCCAACGTGCTGGGGACGATCAACCCCGTGGCGGAGCTGGCGCGGCAGGCCCGGGACGCCGGCGCCGTGGTGGTGGTCGACGGCGCCCAGAGCGTGCCCCACCTGCCGGTGGACGTGGGCTCCCTGGGCGCCGATTTCCTCGCCTTCTCCGCCCACAAGATGCTGGGGCCCACCGGCCTGGGGGTCCTGTACGGCCGCCGGGAGCGGCTGGCCGAGATGGAGCCGTTGCTGGGCGGGGGCGGCATGATCCGCCAGGTGGAGGTGGAACGGTCCACCTGGGCCGATCCGCCCCAGCGCTTCGAGGCCGGGACGCCGCCCATCGCCGAAGCTGCGGCCTTCACCGCGGCCCTGGACTACCTGGAGCGGCTGGGCATGGCGGCGGTGGCGGCCCATGAACGGGAGCTGGTCCGGTATGCCTGGGAGCGGCTGCGGGAGGTGCCGGGGCTGACCGTGTACGGGCCCGGGCCCGAGCACCGGGGCGGGGTGATCGCCTTCACCCTGGAGGGCGTGCACCCCCACGACCTGGCCCAGGTGCTGGACGGCGACGGGGTAGCGATCCGCGCCGGCCACCACTGCACCCAGCCCCTCCACCGCCACCTGGGGCTCGTGGCCACGGCCCGGGCCAGCTTCTACATCTATAACGACCGGGACGACGTCGACCGGTTGTTGCAGGGCCTCGAGCGGGCCCGGCGGCTCCTGGCCGGCTCGTGAAGGAGGCGCCACCCGTGGGCAGCGACTTCTACCGGGAGAACATCCTGGACCACTACCGCAACCCGCGCAACCGCGGCCACCTGGACGACGCCCAGATCCGCCACGAGGACCTCAACCCCCTCTGCGGCGACCAGATCCGCTTCGAGGTGCGGCTGGACGAACGGGGACGGGTGGAGGCGGCCGCCTTCGACGGCCGCGGGTGCGCCATCAGCCAGGCGTCGGCCTCCATGCTGACGGAGGCGGTCCAGGGCAAGAGCCTGGACGAGATCAAGGCCATGGACAAGGACGACGTCCTCGCCCTGCTGGGCATCCCCCTCAGCCCGGTGCGGTTGAAGTGCGCCCTGCTGGCGCTCAAGGTGCTCCAGGCGGGCATCTACCGCTACGAAGCGCAGCAGGCCGGCGGGGAAGCCTGATCCCCGCCGGCTTGCTGCCGGAGGGGCGCGCCGGCAGGGCGGGTGGGGCAACGGGCAAGCGGCGGGAACCCCAGGCAGCCGGCCGCGGCACCGGTCACCCGCACGGGGTCACCCGCTCGGGGCCGCGCCGCCTTGACCCGGGCGACCCGGTGGATCCGGCCTTGCCGGGGCGGGGGCATCCGGGGCCGGGGAGGTGGCGGTGCCGTCGCCCTGGGCGATGCGCCGCACCGTGTCGACGAAGATGGTCTCGCCCATGGTCAGGGCGTACACGTGGGCGAGCTGGCCCAGCAGCTCGTCGGCCGTGAAGCCGCAGAGCTCCACCAGCCGGCGGACGTCCTCCCAGGTGTAAGGGGCATCCGCGGGCGGAATGCGGCCGTCGGCCATCGCCGCCTGAACCTGCTCGTAGAGCGCGTCGGACCGCGCCGGATCCCGCCGCACCGCCTCGGGCACCCACCAGCCCGCCTCCAGGTACTGGCGGGGCTGGGACAGCCCCAACGCCTTCAGCAGCTCCACCAGCCGCGCGAAGGTCCAGCCGCGCCGGGCCTCTTCCGGCAAGCGCTGAAGCAGCTCCTCCGCCCGCCGGGCCTTGGTCCAGGCCAGGAAGGAGTCCCGCCCGGCCCACGGTCCAGGGGCCGGCGTGGCGGGCGGCTGGCCGCGTTCGTCCATGGCGTTGGCGCCTCCTTCCCAGGCGGGTTGACGCCTCCGTGCCAGGCGGTTCGGTGAGCCACCGGCGCCCCATCGGCCCGTCACCGGCGCCGGAGCCGCAGGTCAACGGCACCGGAACGGCGGGGCGTCGGCGCCGGGACGACACGTCAACGGCGCCGGGATCGCGCCCGACCGTCCCCGGCCCCGGTGGCGCTGAACCCGCCCGCCGCAGGCCGGCAAACGCCCCCAGGCCACCGGAGCGCAACGGCCCGCCGCTCAGCGGGCCGTCGGTGCCGGCTGGCTGGCCAGGCGGGCGTAGCGGCCTGCGAAGAAGAGCAGGGGATCGCCCCCCTGGACCTCAGCATGTTCGACCTCGGCCAGGAAGATCGTGTGGTCGCCGCCCGGCAATCGCTGGACGATGCGGCAATCCAGGTAGGCGAGGGCGCCTTCCAGGCGCGGCGCCCGGGGCGGCTCCTTGAGGAAGCGGTAGGCGGGTTCCTGGTCCGTCTGGCGCGCGAAGTACCGGGCCACGGCCTCCTGCTCGGTCGAGAGGATGTTGATCCCGTAGCGGCCCGCCTGCTCCAGCACGCCGTGCATGGCCCGCTCCCGCCCCACGCACACCAGGACCAGCGGCGGCTCCAGCGACACGGAGGTCACGGCATTGGCCGTCATGGCGTGAACGGCGTCCTGCACCTGGGCGGTGACGAGGGTGACACCGGTGGCAAACTGCCCCATGGCCTGGCGCAGGAGCTGGGGAACGATCGGCATCGAGCGCCCTCCTTCCGCGGGGCAACCCGCTCTTCATCTTATCCCATGGGGCAGGCGGGCGGCAAAAACTCCTGGTAGAATGGCGCCGGAAGGTGGGTGACGCCAGATGTCCTCCCAGCGAGTGGTCATCGTCGGTTCCGGTCCCGCCGGCCTGACGGCGGCGATCTACGCCGCCCGGGCCAACCTGGACACCACCGTGGTGGCGGGATGGGAGGCCGGCGGCCAGCTGATGCTCACCACCGAGGTGGAGAACTTCCCCGGCTTTCCCGAGGGGATCCTGGGCCCCGACCTCATGGCCCGCATGCGCCAGCAGGCCGAGCGCGCGGGAGCCCGGTTCGTCGACGGCGACGTGACGGGCGTCGACTTCAGCCGCCGGCCCTTCCGGCTGCAGGTGGGGTCGAAGGAGCTGGAGGCCGACGCGGTGATCCTGGCGACGGGCGCCTCGGCCAAGTGGCTGGGCCTGCCCGGCGAGAAGCGGCTGATGGGCCGCGGCGTCTCCAGCTGCGCCACCTGCGACGGGGCCTTCTTCCGCGACCAGGACGTGGTGGTGGTCGGCGGCGGCGACACCGCCATGGAGGAGGCCCTGTACCTGGCCCGCATCTGCCGCTCGGTGACGGTGATCCACCGGCGCGACCGGCTGCGGGCCAGCAAGATCATGCAGGAGCGGGCCATGGCCAACGACAAGATCCGGTTCGTCTGGGACACGGTGGTCGAGGACATCCTGGGCGAGGAGAAGGTCGAGGGCGTGCGCGTCCGCAACGTGAAGACCGGCGAGATCGGCGAGATCCCCTGCGCCGCGGTCTTCGTGGCCATCGGCCACAAGCCCAACACCGACTTCCTGCGCGGCCACCTGGACCTGGACGAACGCGGCTACGTCATCGCCGACGGCCCGCGCACCCGCATCCCCGGCGTCTTCGTGGCGGGCGACGTGCGCGACCACCGCTACCGCCAGGCGGTGACGGCGGCGGCGGAGGGATGCAAGGCCGCCATGGAGGCGGCCTGGTTCCTGGAGGGCACCGCCGACGTGGTCCCGGCGGCGCCGGACTCGGCCGCCGCGACGGCGAAGACGGCGCCCGAGGCGTGAAGGTGGGCAGGAGCCGGCCTCCTGCCGTGAGGGAACGAGCATCGGAACGAGCAACGGGCCTAGCCATTGCCAGGCGGCCGGCCCGGCCCGGCGCGCATGCTACCCTTCGGGGGTGGTCCCATGCGCTTGACGATGCGCACCCGGGCCAAGACCCGTATCCCCAACTGGGTGATCTCGGCCGTCGGTGCGGCCGCGGCCATGCTGGTCGCCCGGCTGATCCGCCGGTAACGGCCGCCGTTCGAGGCCCCGGAAAGACCTGCCACCCGCCGGGGGCCGGTTGCGAAGAGCAACCGGCCCCTTCGCTTGGGCTGGACCAAGTCCCGGCGTCCTCTCCTCCCGGCACCCGGCGAATCCCCCGCACCGGTCACATAGACCTTGACCAGACCCCCGGCGCGGACGCCGGTGCCGGCGACGGGGCACCGGCTCTCCGGTACGGGCAACGCACCGGCGCTCCGATACGGACGACGCGGCGATCCGCGACGGGCGGCACGGCTGCCGGCGAGGGGGGCCATGCTGGGTACAAGCGCCCGGGGCGCCCGCCAACCGGTGCAGGCTGCGGTTACCGGCGACGGGGGCGCCAGCGTCCGGTCCCGGCGCCCGGGGTGCCGGCCACCCGGTACGGCGATGCGGGCGCGGGCCACTGCGGCCGGCCATCCCGTCCGGCGCCCGGCCCGGCGGGATCCAGATGGGGTGGGATCCGTGGGGCTCCCGGCCTTCGGTTCGATCGTCATCCATTTGACGGGACTGGCGGCGGGGCTCGCCTTGATGACGTGGGGCCTCCGGCAGGCGGCCGGCGATCGCCTGGAAGACGCGGTACGCCGCCTGCGCGGGGCCGGGCCCTGGGAGGGCCTTCTGGCGGGGCTGCTGGTCACCGCCCTGCTGCAGTCCTCCAGCACCTTCAGCCTGCTGTTGCTGGCCGCCGCCGCGGCCGGCTGGGTGCGCCGCCGCGCGGGGCGCGCCGCCCTGGTGGGCGCCAACCTGGGCACCACCCTGACCGCCCATCTCACCGCCGTCCCCCATCTGGGACTGGCCGCGCTGCTGGCCGGCGGCGGCATCTCCGCCGCCGCGGTGGGCTGGCGCCACCGGACCTGGCGGGCCGCTGGACTGGCGGCCCTGGGCCTGGCCGCCGCCCTCACGGCCCTGGACGGCCTCGGTGCCGCCCTCGCCACCCTGGCCGGAGGACCCGGCGCGGGAACCGCGGAACCGGGCTGGGTCACCTGGGTACGGCGGCCCTGGGCGGGCTTCACCACGGGCCTGGTCCTGTCGGCCGGCGCCTTGTCCAGCAGCGCCGTGCTGGCGGTCCTGCAGCGGGCCGTGGCGGCCGGCCTGCTGGATCTGCGCCAGGCTCTGCCCGTGGTCTACGGGGCCAACGTGGGCACGACCAGCGACGTGCTGCTGGCGGGGCTGCTGCTGCGGGGAACGGCCCTCGACCTGGCCGTGTTCCACCTGGGGATGAACCTGCTCAACGCTCTGGCCGCCGCGCCCCTGGGGCCCGTGCTGGCCGGCATGGCCCAGGCCCTGGCCGACGACCCGGCGCGCCAGGTGGCCTGGGCCCACACCCTGTTCAACGGGCTGGGCGCCGTCCTGGTCTGGCCCTGGGTCACCGCAGACGAAAGGCGGGCCGCCTCCAGCGGCCCGCCTCCCCGGTGAGACGTTCTCGAACCGTTCGTACTGCGCCCTCTTCCCGACCGGCTCCGGACGAACCGGCCCCGGTCGAACCGGCACCGGCCGGGCCAGCCCGGCCGGCCAGCCGGCCCGGAGGTCACTGTCCCCCCAGGGCCGCCATGATCTTGGTGACCAGGTCGGGCTCCCCGAAAATGGTGACCAGGGCCAGACCGACAACGAAGACCACCGTCGCCACCACGCGGTTGGGCACGCGCAGGCTGGACAGGTTGCCCTGGATGATGCCCGCCACGCCGATCAGGGTGAGCCCGCCCCCGACCAGGGCCAGCACCAGCTTCAGCAGCAGGGTCCCAAGCTCGCCTCCCATGTTCTCCACCTCCCACCGTCCCGATGGTAACAGGCCGCACGCCCGGCGACCAGCCAGGCGGTGGCACCGGTCCCATGGACCATGGCCGCCGTGCCGGCCTCGGCCATCGACGCCGGCATCCTTCAGCACGATTTCGCCACCGCATGGAGCGGCATGCGGGGCGGCGGAACCGAGCCAGGGGCCATACCCTGTAGGAGCCACCGGCGACGGGGGCCGCAGCCCTCCCGGTCCCCGGCCAAGGGGTGGGCCCGGCGACCTGGGGCCAGCGGACCCTGGGGACGAAGGGGGCGAAGGGAACGGCGCGGGCGGAGGGGACGACCCGGCGGATCGGCCCGTCACCGGACCGGCCGGCCGCCGTTCGACACCCTGTTGTTCCCTTGCATGGGTGGGCCTCTTGTGCCGGGGGTGGGCCTCGAACCCACACGGGCTTGCGCCCAGCGGATTTTAAGTCCGCCTCGTCTGCCGGTTCCGACACCCCGGCTCCGTGCGTCCTCGCCGCGCCCCGTCCCTATTCGCGTCCCTATTCTAGTCCGACCCGCCCGGCTCGTCCACCAGCTGGATGACCGTCTCGCCCGGCTGGACCAGGCCCAGGCGGCGGCGCGCCGTCTCGTCGACGTAGGCCGGGTCCTCAACCCGCCGCCGGGCCGACTCCAGCTCCACAGCGCGGCTGCGCAATTGCTGGAGCTGGCGATCCAGGGCCCGCAGATCCTTCTGGGCCTGCCACAAGGCCCATTGCTGGAGGATCAGGCCTGCCAGCAGGTAGGCGGCCACCGCCGTCGCCACCAGCCGGCCCCAGCGCAACCGCCAGCGGCGCCGCGCGGGCCGTGGCGCGAGACCCGCGGCCGCACCGCCAGACCGCCCGTCCCCCGGCCCCCCGGAACCATGCCGGCCGGTCGTGGCAGGCTGCCACGGCTCCCGTGGAAGGGCCCGCACCCACTCGGCCTGGGGGCGCAGGGGTGTGACCGCGCCCCGGAGCGCAGGGCCGGAACCCTTTTCCCAAAGGGCGCTGCCGCGCCGCGGACCCCGAGCGTAGGACTGCCGATCGGGAGCAGGGCTGGAACCCTTTTCCCACAGGGCGCTGCCGTGCCCGCCGCCGGGCGGGGCCGATCGGGCAGGGCGCACGCCCTTGGGCTCCGCCGGGGGGACCGGGACCGGGGCCATCCGCCCGCGCCAGGCCGTCCGGACACCCCTGGCTTGTTCGCCGCGTCCCGCCATCGCCACCAACCCCCTCCGAAGCCGGCCCATCAGCCGAGGTCACCGCCGCCCGGTCCGGGCTCTTCCTCCGGCGCCTCCTCGTCGCCCTCGCCGAACAGCCGCAGCGGATCGCCGTCGATGACGATGACCACCTCATAGCCCTTGCTGCGCGCCCGGTTGTAGAGGGTGGCCACCGTGCCGGGGGCCAGACCCAGCCGGCGCGCGATGGCCTCGGTGCTGTATCCCGTCTCCTTGAGGACGACCACCTGGCGCTCGCGAAAGCTCAAGCGCTCGGCGCCGCGGATCTCGATGCGCATGGGCGGGCGGCGACCTCCGGCTCCGTCGTCACGGGGTTATCCACAAATTACACACAAACTGTGGACAAACTTTATACAACCGGTACCGGCTAGGGTTCGCCGGCGAAGGGGGGATTCCTTCCGGCAGGCCGATACGCCCCGGGACGAACCGGCCGTGGATCCATCCCCGTCCGTCCCGGCCGCCTGGCGGACCGGCTGCCGGACCGCCGACCGGGCCGGCAGCCTTCCGGACCGGCGACCGGACCGCCGACCGGGCCGCCCGGGCCCGCCCGCGACCGCCCCGGACCCGGCCATGCCCGCCCCGGGCCGGAGGGAATCCGGTCGGTCCCGCCCTCAAGCCGGAGGTGGGGCGGTAGGGGGTGATGCTCCGCCCTCCCCCGGCCGGAGCCAGCTGGCCAGGGCTGTGCGCAGCCGGTTCCACCGGACCCGCGCGCTGCTGCGCCAGGCCGCCATGCGCTGGCGGAGGGGGGCCAGCAGGCGGCGTTCCACCGCCTGCCGGGCGGGGGCTACCAGATGCCGCTGCACGGGGACCCATACCGGCGCCAGCAGCCACCCCAGGGGGATGGTCACGGGCTTGAGGATCCCCATGGCCAGCCGGAAGGGCCCGCGGAGCAGCCACCCGGCGGCGCGGCGGGCCCACCGCGCCGCCCGCCGGTTCCACCGGACGAAGCGCACGGTCCCTTGCCCGACCGCCCGGTAGGTGGCGGCAAAGGCGGGATACAGGAAGGGGGAACCCAGGCCGGCGTATATCGCGATACCCAGCGCCAGCCCGAGGAAGGTGAAGGTGCGCACCTGGCCCCAGTTGCCCCAACCCCACGCCAGGATGACCAGGGGCAGGGCCGCCGCCCAAAAGGCCGCGTCCAGCAGGGCGTCGAGCCAGGGCCGGCGGGCGGGCCGGCCGCCCCCCAGCACGAGGCGCAGGGCCCGGCAGGCGTCGAAGAGGAGGCCCAGGGTGAGGCCCAGGGCGACGTCGACGGCGAGCATGTACATCTGCACGGTCAACGAGAACATCGGCCGGCCGCCCCCGCTTCCTGCTCCGGTCGCGGCTGGTTCCCGGCGAGCATCGTCACTTGAGGAGCCGCTCCAGCAGGTTGCGGCGGTCGCGGCGACGCTGGGTGGAGTCCTCGTAGGCCAGGAGGGAGACCCGGCCCGTCATGCGCAGGCGGCCCTCCTCCAGGTTGAGCTCGTGGATGTGGAGCCCCTCCCCGCGGATGGTCAGGCGCCCCATCACGGTCTCCAGCACGACCGTGTGGTCGTCGAAGTTCTCCACCCTCTGGACGCCGTCCAGCTCCAGCCGCTCCCGGCCGGCCAGCGTCAGGGTATGCCGCCCCCGGTTGCCCGGCGCAGCCTGACCCTCGGCCACGGCCCGGACCTCCTTCCCTACGGCCCTGGCGATGGTGCTCCCGGGCCTCTCGCTCATGGATATGCCTGCGGGGGAGGGCTATGTACCGGGCTCCCGTCCCGGCCCCTCGCGCCGGCCGCCGGCGCCCGCGCCGGACGCCACCCCCCGAAAGGGAGGGGCCCCATGGCCCGCGCCCCAACAGGGGTCCCGTGCCCCGCCCCCCCCAAAAAAACGGGGCCGGCACCGGTCGCACCCGGTGCCGGCCCCGCCATCCGCGGGCTCCGTCGCCTCATCATGGCCGCCCGCAGGCCGCCGCCAGCATCCCTCGCCGGCGGCTTGGGCTCACTTCACCATGTCGCGCAGCTGCTTGCCCGGCTTGAAGGCGGGCACCTTCGCCGCGGGGATGGTCAGGGTCTGCCCCGTCCGCGGATTCCGGCCCGTGCGGGCCTGGCGCGTCCGCACCTCAAAGGTGCCGAAGCCGACCAGGGAGACCTTGTCGCCCCGGGCCAGCGCCTCGCTGATGGACTCGACGAGGGCGTTCACCGCCCGCTCGCTGTCCTTCTTGTTCAGGCCGGTCTTCTCGGCAATGGCGTTCACCAGCTCAGGCTTGTTCACCCACGCTTCCCTCCCCTCGCCTCGGGTCGAATTCCGCTCTTGTGTTCTTCGGACGAGCCCTGAATCCTCCCGCGCTCGCGGTCTTTCGCCGCCTCCCACAGGCGGTCCAGCTCGGCCGGTACCAGGTCGGCCAGGCGCACGCCCTGACGCGCCGCCTGTTCCTCCATGGAGCGCACCCGCCGGCGAAACTTGCGGACCGCCCCCAGCAGGGCCGTCTCGGCGTAGACCCCCCAGTGCCGGCCGGCGTTGACCAGGATGAACAGGACGTCGCCCAGCTCCTCCTCGATGCGGGCGGGATCCCCCTGGGCCACCGCCTCATCCAGCTCGGCCAGCTCCTCGTCCAGCTTGGCCCGCGGCCCCTGGGGGTCGGGCCAATCCAGGCCGGACCGGGCCGCCCGTTCCTGGACGCGGTACGCCTCGACCAGGGCACTGGGGCTCCAGGGCTCCCCGTCCTCCGGCCCTGCGCCGGGCTCGCCGCCGTCCTCCGGCCCGGTACCGGTCTCGCCGCCGCTCGCCGGGCCTGGGCCGGTCTCGCCGCCGCCCGCCGCCTCGGCCGCCTTGATCGCCGTCCACAGCCGCTGGACATCGGCGGCCGAGCGGGCCTCGGCTTCGCCGAACACGTGGGGATGGCGCCGCACCAGCTTGTCCGCCAGGCGGTGGCAGACGTCCGCCACGTCAAAGCGGCCCGCCTCGGCAGCGATCTGGGCATGCAGGAGGACCTGCAGGAGGAGGTCGCCCAGCTCGTCGGCCAGGTGGTCGGGGTCCCCGGTGTCGATGGCCTCGACCACCTCATAGGCCTCTTCGAGGGCGAAGCGGCGCAGGGAGCGGTGGGTCTGGGCCCGGTCCCAGGGGCAGCCGCCCGGCGCCCGCAGGCGGCGGACCAGGTCGACCACCCGGGCGAACCCGTAGGGGTCCTGCCCGTTCGCAGGGCTGGTAGAAGGCCGCTCAAACCCTTCCGTCACGATAAACCCCCCGGGCGGGGGTTGGACACGGGCACCGCCTAGTCCTCCATCTGCTTGCGCAGGACCGCCGCCGCCGTCTCCGCCAGCTTCAGCTCCAGGTCACCCATCTGGGTGCCCGGCTCCTTGGAGGCGAGGATGACCGCCCCGATGACGTCGCCCGTGGCCAGGATCGGCGCGATGACGTAGGCGGAGAACCGCTCGTCGGTCTCGTCGTCGGCCAGGAGGGTGCCGGCGCCGGGATTCTGGGCCGGGCGGTTGCGCAGGACGGGCTGCCGCTGGGCCATGGCCTCCTCCACGGCGCCGCCGATCCGCTTCTCCATGAATTCCTTGCGGGGCGCGCCGGCGACGGCGATGATGGCGTCCCGGTCGGCCACCAGCGCGATGTGGTGGACCGCCTCGTGGAGGGAATCGGCCAGCTCCTTGGCGAAGTCGCCCAGCTCGCCGATGGGCGAATACTTCTTCAAGATCACTTCCCCGTCGCGATCCACGAAGATCTCCAGCGGGTCGCCCTCGCGGATGCGCAGGGTGCGCCGGATCTCCTTGGGGATCACGACCCGGCCCAGGTCATCGATGCGGCGCACGATGCCCGTCGCCTTCATCCGTCACCCCTCCTCGCCTGGGTTCCTCGCACGTGGTCCGTGGTCGGTGGCCGGGCGCCGGCTGGGGGCCCGGCCGGGGCCGGCGGAGCCCGGCCGGGTCGTCCCGCTCGCAGGCGCGGGGGCCCGGACCGTCGCCGCGTCCGTCACCGGTTCGGCCGGACGCCACCATCCCGCCGGACGGGAGATGCTTCCGGAATAGCTTTTCGCACGCAGGGGTCCCTTCTCAGAGGGACGGCCACCGCGAAGACAGTGTGCCGCCAAAAATTTTCCGCTATTCCGCATCCCGCTGGACCGCCGTCTCCACGGCGTCCCCGGCGCCGGCGTGGTCATCGGCTTCGGCCGGGGTGAGGCGCACCAGTTCCCGGAGGAACCGGCGCAGGGCGGTGAGCACCTCCCGCTCGCCCAGCCCGTCGGTGCGGAAGAAGGCCGCCGCCCGCCCCCGCACCGGCTGTAGCCGCCGGCCCAGTTGGGGGCGCAGGTTCTCGCAGGCGCGGGCCAGGGCCTCCGCCTGGGGCGCGACCGCCTCCAGGTCGATGCGGGTCCCCTGTTGCTCGATGCGGAAGACGCCGCTGCGGGCGGCCAGCTGGCGCACCTCCGCCAGGGCCAGCAGGTTGCGCACCGGCTCCGGCGGCGGGCCGTAGCGGTCCTGCAAGGCCTCCCGCACCTCGGCCAGCTCGGCGGGCGTTTCGGCCAGGTTGACCTTCTTGTAGAACTCGATCTTCTGGCGGGCGTCCCGGATGTAGGCATCGGGGATGTGGGCGTCGACCACCAGGTCGATGACGGGCTTCAAGCGGGCGGGCCGCCGCCGGCCCCGCAGCTCGGCCACCGCCTCCTCCAGCAGCTGGGTGTACAGGTCGAAGCCCACCGACAGCATGAAGCCGTGCTGCTCGGCCCCCAGCAGGTTGCCGGCGCCGCGGATCTCCAGGTCCCGCAAGGCCAGCTTGAACCCCGCCCCCAGCTCGGTGAAGTCCTTGATGGCCTGCAGGCGCTTCTGGGCGTCCTCCGTCAACACCTTGTCGCGGCGGTAGGTGAAGTAGGCGTAAGCCACCCGGTCGGAGCGGCCGACCCGGCCGCGCAGCTGGTAGAGCTGGGCCAGGCCCATGCGGTCGGCGTCCTCCACGATCAGGGTGTTGACGTTGGGGATGTCCAGGCCCGATTCGATGATGGTGGTGCACACCAGCACGTCGGCCTTGCCCTCCACGAAGTCGACCATCACCCGCTCCAGCTCCCCTTCGGCCATCTGGCCGTGGGCCACCGCAAAGCGGGCCTCGGGCAAGAGCCGCTCCAGCCGCCGCCGGACGGCGTGGATGCTCTGGACCCGGTTGTGCACATAGAAGACCTGGCCGCCCCGCCGCAGCTCCCGCTGGATGGCGTCCCGCACCAGGGACTCATGCCACTCCACCACGAAGGTCTGGACCGGGAACCGGTTCTCGGGCGGCGTGTCGATGCGGCTGAGATCGCGGATCCCCGCCAGGGCCATGTGCAGGGTGCGGGGGATCGGCGTGGCCGAGAGGGTCAGCACGTCCACGTTTTGCTTCAGCTGCTTGAGGCGCTCCTTGTGGGCGACGCCGAAGCGGTGCTCCTCGTCGATGATCAGCAGCCCCAGGTCCTTGAACCGCACGTCGGGCTGGACCAGGCGGTGGGTGCCGATGACGATGTCCACCGTGCCCTGCGCCAGGCCCGTCAGGATCTCGGCCTGCTCCGCCGGGGAGGCGAAACGGCTCAAGGTCCGGATGGTGACGGGGAAAGGCGCGAACCGCTCCTTGAAGGTGCGCTCGTGCTGGTAGGCCAGCACGGTGGTGGGCACCAGCACCGCCACCTGCTTGCCGTCCTGAACGGCCTTGAAGGCGGCCCGCATGGCCACCTCCGTCTTGCCGAAGCCCACGTCGCCCACCAGCAACCGGTCCATGGGCACGGGGCGCTCCATGTCGGCCTTGATGGCGGCGATGGCCTCCAGCTGGTCCGGCGTCTCCTGGTAGGGGAAGGCGTCTTCGAACTGGCGCTGCCAGGGCGTATCGGGGCTGAAGGCGTGGCCGCGGACCGACTGGCGCGCCGCGTAGAGGGCCAGCAACTCGCCGGCCATCTCACGGACCGACTCCTTCACCCGCTGCTTGACCTTGTTCCACTCGCCGGAACCGAGCTTGGCCAGGCGGGGCTGGTGGCCCTCGGCGCCGACGTACTTCTGAACCAGCTCGATCTGGTCCGTCGGCACGTACAGCCGGTCACCGCCGGCGTACTGCAGGGTCAGGTAGTCCCGGTGGACTCCCTGGATCTCCATGGTGCGGAGACCGAGGAAGCGGCCGATGCCATGGTGGACGTGGACCACGTAATCGCCCGGCTTGAGGTCGACCAGCCGCTCCAGCGCCTGGGTCTCGGCCCGGTCGGCGCCGGTGGTGGGGCTGCGCCGCCGCGCGACCCGGCGCCCCAGCACCTCCCGCTCCGTCAGGACGACCCAGCGCAGGGCGGGGACCTCGAAACCCTCGCTCAGGCTGGCCGGAGCCACCAGCACCTCGCCGGCGCCGGGCAAGGTGAGCCCGTCCACCTGGCGAGCGGCGACCTCCCCCTCCCGCAACGCCCCGTGCAGCCGGCTGGCCCGGTCGCCGTCCCCCGCCACCAGGAGGACCCGGTACTGCTGGCGTTGCCAGGTCCGGACCTCCTCCTCGAACAGGTCCCACTGGCCGTGGAACATGGGGGCCGGCCGGGCCGTCACGCCGTAGACCTGGCGCGGCTCGGGCCCTTGCCCCGGCGTGCGGGCCAGCAGCGACAGGTAGAGGACGGGCCGGGTGGCCAGGGCCCGCCAGAGGGCCGGTTCGTCCAGGTACAGGGCGGCCTGGGCCGGCAGGATCTCCCCCCGGGCCAGCAGGTCGGCCTGGCGCTCCTGCCACTGGCGTTCCCGGTCGGCGACGGCCTCTTCCAGGGAGCGGGGCTCGACCCAGACGGCCAGGGCGGGACCCGGCGCGTAGTCCAGCAGGGTGGCCATCTCGGGTTCGAAGAAGGGCAGGTAGTGCTCCGCCAGGTCGATGGGGCGCTCCGCCTCCAGCCGGGCCAGGTCCTGCTCCAGCCGCTCCAGCAGCTGCCGGGCGGTGCCACCCCGCCGGTGCCGGGTCTGCTCCCGCAGGGTCTCCAGCTCCTCCGCCAGGGCGGCCAGGCCCCGCTGCCAGTCGGCGTCGTCCAGCACCAGTTCCCGGGCGGGCACCAGCTCCACGTGGCGCAAGGCTTCGGTGGAGCGCTGGGTCCCCGGGTCGAACCGGCGCAGGGAGTCGATCTCGTCGCCGAAGAACTCGATCCGCACGGGATCGCCGGCAGGTGGGTAGACGTCGACGATGCCGCCGCGGACGGCCATCTCGCCGGGGCGGTCCACCTGCTCCGCCCGGCGATAGCCGGCCGCCACCAGCCGGGCCAGGAGCGCATCCCGATCCATGACCTGGCCCGGCTCCAGCTCGCAGAGGCCCCGGGCCCACCGCTCGGGATGGGGAAGGCGACGGGCCACCGCGGCGACGGGCGCCACCACCAGGCACGGGCCACGGCGGAGGCGGGCCAGGGCCTGCACCCGGAGGGCCAGCAACTCGGGGCTGGCGGCCAGGACCTCGAAGGGAAGGACCTCGACGGCCGGGAACACGGCCACCCGGTCGGCCGGCACCCAGGCCCGCAGGTCGGCGGCCAGGGCATCGGCGGCCCCCTGGTCGGCGGTGAGGACGAACAGGGTGCGCCCCGTGGCGGCCGCCAGGGCCGTCAGCAAGCTGGCCGCCGCCGGCCCGGACAGGCCGTAGACCGCCTGGGCCGGGAGTTCCCGCCGCACCCCTCCCGCCAGGGAGGGGAACTCCGGCAGCTGCTGCCACAGTCGCAAGAGATCCTCCGTGAGGTCCTGGGCTGGCAGGGTGGTCATGTCGTCCTTCCGCCTCCGCCGTCGACGGCCGGGTCACCGGGGCCAGGGCCGTCCCCGCGGTGGGCATCGCTCCCGCGGCGCCCTGCGCTTTCGGCGCCGTCCCCCGGGGTTGCCGGCGGCCAGGGGGTCGGCCCGTTGTAGCGGGACATGGCCCGGTCCAGCCCGGTGGACAGCACCGCCAGGACCGCCTCCGCCGCCCGCTGCACGGCGGCCGCCATCAAGGCCTGTTCCTCCGCGGTGAAGGGGGCCAGCACGTATTCGGCGGCGTCGACGCCCGCCGGCGGCCGCCCGATGCCCACCCGGAGCCGCGGGAAGTCGTCGCGCCCCAGGGCCTCGATGATCGATGCCACCCCGCGGTGGCCTCCGGCCCGGCCCCCCGGCCGCAAGCGCAAATGGCCGGGCGGGAGGTCCAGGTCATCATAGACGACCAGGACCTCCGCCGGCTCGGCTCGCAGGGCGCGGCAGGCCTGTTCCACGGCCTCGCCGCTCAGGTTCATGTAGGTCTGGGGCTTGAGCAGCAGGACGGGCTGGCCGCGCCAGGCCCCCTCGGTCCAGAGGGAGCGGAAGCCCCGGCGCCAGCCGGCCGTCCGCAGCCGCCGGGCCAGGGCATCGACCACGGCAAAGCCCACGTTGTGCCGGGTGCCCTCATACTCGGGCCCCGGGTTGCCAAGCCCGACGATGATCCGGGGCACAGGCCCCGCCTCCGTCCTCGCCGTCGCCCCGGTTCCCGCCGGGCCGCCGCGGCCCGGGCACGGGTCGCGACCAGGGGTGCCGGCCCGCCCCCGGCCCCGTCCCTCCACCGGCCCGGCCAGGTCCGGGCATCAAGCCTCGTCCTTCGCCTCGGTCGCGGCGGCCGCCTCGGCCTCTTCGGCCGGGGTCTCCTCCTCGGCGCCCAGCTCCTTGGGCGGCAGCAGGACCGCCACGATCTCCTCGGGGTCGTTCAGCACCTGGACCTGGGGCGGCACCACCAGGTCCCGCACCCGCAGCTCCTCGCCCACCGGCAGCTGGCTGATGTCGGCCTCCACCGCCGGCGGGATGTGGCGCGGCAGGCATTCGATCTCCAGCTCGGCCAGCTGGTGCTGGACGATGCCCCGCTTCTCGGCCTCCTCCGTCCCCCGGAGGACGATGGGCGTGGTCGCCCGCACCGGCTCGTCCTCCCGCACCTCCAGCAGGTCCACGTGGAGCAGGTCGCCCCGGGCGGGGTGCCACTGGAGCTCCTTGACCATGGCGCTGACGGAGCGGGACTGGCCGTCCGTCGCCAGTTCCACCGTCAACACGCCCCGGGCCCGGCCCGACGCCAGCAGCCGGTGGAACTCCCGGGCATCCAGCCGGATGGGAAAGTTGCCGCTGGGTCCGTACAGGACCGCCGGGATGCCGCCCTCGCGGCGCACCCGCCGCGGGTGGCCGGGCTCCCGGGGAACCGCACGCAACACGGCTTGCACCAGGACATCCCTCCCGACCCTTGCGATTGGCGAGCGGCCACAAGCCGGCGCTAGTTTAGCCCTCCGGCGCCGGCGGTGTCAAAGGGCGCCCGCCCGCCCCGCGGCCGGGGAGACCCCCGGCCCGCGGCGGGATCCACGGGCCGCTGCAGGCCGCCGGACGAACCGGATCCGGCGGTCCCGAGGGAGACAAGGGTTCACGTGAAGAGCCGGCTGACGGACAGGTCCTCGTGGATGCGGACGATGGCCTCGCCCAGGATGGGGGCCACCGACAGCACCTTGACCCGGGCCTTCTCCGCCCCGGGCGGCAGGGGGATCGTGTCCGTCACCACGATCTCTTCGATGGGCGCCTCCGCCAGCTTTTGCAAGGCGTTGCCGGAAAATACGGCGTGGGTGCAACAGGCGTAGACGGCCCGGGCGCCCAGGGCGATCAGGGCCTCGGCGCCGTGGCGGATGGTCCCCCCGGAGTCGATGATGTCGTCGATCATGATGGCGGTGCGCCCTTCCACCTCGCCCACCACCGACATCACCTCGGCCACCCCGGGTTCCGGGCGGCGCTTGTCGATGATGGCGATGGGCACCCCCAGCCGGTCGGCCAGTTCCCGGGCGCGGCTGACGCCGCCGTGATCGGGGGAGACGACCACCGGCTTGTCCAGGCGCTTGCGGGCGAAGTAGTCGGCCAGCAGCGGCACGGCCGTCAGGTGGTCCACGGGGACGTCGAAGAACCCCTGGATCTGACCGGCGTGCAGGTCCATGGTGACGACCCGGTCGGCCCCCGCCACCGTCAGCAGGTTGGCGACCAGCTTCGCCGTGATGGGCTCGCGGGGCCGGGTCTTGCGATCCTGGCGGGCATAGCCGTAAAAGGGCACGACGGCGTTGACCCGCCAGGCCGACGCCCGCTTCAGCGCATCGAGCAGCACCAGGAGCTCCATCAGGGTGTCGTTGGGCGGGTGGCAGGTGGGCTGGATGACGAACACGTCGGCCCCGCGCACGCTCTCGTTGACCGACACCCGCACCTCGCCGTTGGCGAACCGGCCCAGCTCCAGATCCCCCAGGGGAACGCCGATGTGCTGGGCGATGGCCCGGGCCAGCGCCGGATTGGCGCTGCCGGAGAAGAGTTTCAGCCGCCCGCTATCGTACGCCATCGCCGTTCCTCCCTCGGACCCGCTGGCGCCAGCGGGCCGCCCATCCTTCTTTGTTGACCTGGCGTTCCCGGGCGATGGCCAGGGCGTCGGCCGGCACGTCCTGATTGATGGTCGAACCGGCGGCGACGTAGGCCCCGCGCCCCACCCGCACCGGAGCCACCAGGTTCGCGTTGCAGCCGATGAAGGCCCCGTCCTCGATGACGGTCGGGTGCTTGCGGGCGCCGTCGTAGTTCACCGTGACCGTGCCCGCGCCGATGTTGACCCCCGCGCCGACCCGGGCGTCGCCCAGGTAGGAGTGGTGGTTGACCTTGGTCCCTTCGCCGACCTCCGCGTTCTTCAACTCGGCGAAGTTGCCGATGTGGACGCCGGGGGCGATCCGGCAGCCCGGGCGCAGGTGGCTGAAGGGCCCGACGCGGCAGCCGTCGCCCAGCTGGCTGTCCTCCACCACCGAGTACCAGACCTGCACCCCGTTGCCCAGCACGCTGCCGGTGATGTGGGCGCCGGGACCGATGCGGCATCCCTCGCCGATGCGGGAGCCGGCCGCGATCACGGTCTGGGGATAGATCACCGTGTCCCGCCCGATCTCCACGTCGTCGTCGACCCAGGCGCTGGCCGGATCGATGAAGGTGACCCCCGCCGCCATCCAGCGGCGGCGGATGCGCTGGCGCAGGATGGCCTCCGCCCGGGCCAGGGCTTCCCGGTCGTTGACCCCCTCCACCTGCTGGGGGTCGGGCGCGGTGACGGTGGCGACCGGGTACCCCTCCCGGCCCAAATGTTCCACCACGTCGACCAGATAGTACTCGCCCTGGGCGTTGGCCGGCGTCAGCCGCCGCAAGGCGGCGAACAGGGGCTCGCGCCGGTAACAGGCGATGCCGGTGTTGACCTCCCGGATGGCCCGCTCGGCCGCGGTGGCGTCGGCCTCCTCGACGATGCGCACCACCCGGCCGCCGGCATCCCGGACGATCCGGCCGTAGCCGGTGGGGTCGTCCAGCTCGACGGTGAGCAGGGTGGCGGCCGCGCCCGATTGCCGGTGGGCCTCCACCAGCTGGCGCAGCAGCGCGCCCTCCAGCAGGGGCGTGTCGCCGTAAAGCACCAGGACGTCCTGGGCGCCGGTCACGGCGGCCTCGGCCTGCAGCACGGCGTGGCCGGTGCCCAGCGGCTCCTCCTGCCGGGCGTAGACCACCCGCTCGCCCAGCAAGGCCTGCACCTGCTCGCCCTGGTGGCCGACGACGACCACCACCCGGTCGACCCCCGCCGCCTCGGCGGCCCGGACCACGTGCTCCACCATGGGCCGGCCGGCCACCGGGTGGAGGACCTTGGCCCGGTTCGACCGCATGCGCTTGCCCAGCCCCGCAGCCAGGATCACGGCGTGGAGCGGCTGATCCAACTCGGTGACCTCCCCTGGGGCACACGCCGGCACCCCGGCCGGCCTGACTGGCCGCCCGGGGTGCCGCAGCGCCCGTCGCCTTCCCTGGATTCCCCTGGCATCGCCCCGAGCTTCCCGCACCGCCGCGCCGGACGCGACGATGCGGTCACCGTCCCGGCTCCGGGGCCGGCCGCCACGGCTGCCACCGGACCACCCGGGTGCCGGTGAGGGCGTCATGCCACGGCAAGGCGCCCCTCCCGTGGCCCCGGCCCGGACGCAGCCACCAGCCGGCCCCGGCCAGGCCGGTCCCCACCACGCGGATGAGGAACCGGCCCAGCGCCCGCCGCCATCCCAGCGGCCGCCCGTCCTCCCCGACCACGCGCAACCCCAGGGCCAGCTTGCCCAGGGTCGTTCCCCAGCGCCCCTCGCCCACGGCGAAGTAGGCCGCGGCGGTGGCCACGACGGCCGCTGCGGCCAGGGCCAGGGCGGCGGGCCCGCCGGCCCAGGGTTCGGCCACCTCCAGGACCGTCAGGCCGACCAGGTTGCCCGCGGCCGCCAGCAGGACCAGGTCGATCAAGCCGGCGGCCCAGCGCAGCATCAGGGGCGCCGGCGCAGCCCGTTCCACCGATCGCAAGGCCCTCAGCCCTGAAGCTCGGTCAGGACCCGCCGGATGGCCTCCTGGTCGGGCAGCACCTTGGGATCGTCGGTCACCCAGCGGTAGCGGATGATCCCATCCTTGTCGATGACGAAGGCCGCCCGCTTGGCCACCCCGCGCAGGTTCATCAGCTCATCGTAGTACACGTCGTATGCCCGGGATACTTCCTTGTTGAAGTCGGAGAGCAGGGGGAAGTCGAACTTCTGCTGCTCGGCCCAAGCCCGCAGGGTGAAGGGGCTGTCCACGCTGATCCCCAGCACCTGGGCGTCCAGGCCGCTGAACTGCTCGTTGTAGGTGTCGCGCAGGGCGCACATCTCCTGGGTGCAGACGGAGCTGAAGGCGAAGGGGAAGAAGTACAACACCACGTTCTTCTTGCCGCGGAACTGCCCCAGGGAGATGGTCTCCTCCGGACCGGTCGCCGGCAGCCGGAAATCCGGGGCCTTGTCCCCCACCTGTGCCGCCATGGTCATCCCTCCTGTTGGGCTGGCGGGGCGCTGCCGCCCTCGCTACCGGCGCCGCCGGGGGTGGCCCGGCGCGCCGGGCACCGCAGCGCCCCAATCCTCGTGTATCAGATTCAGGATGCCCGGGTAAAGGGTCAAGCCGTACGCAGTGCACGGCCGGGGACGGGGGCCTGGATGAGCCGCCTTCCGCCGGCCCGGGGCGACGGGGACGGGCCCTGAACCCCTGGGTCTCCAGCACGGCGCGGGGGCCGGCCCGGGACCTTCGGGTCCCGCCGGCCCCCGCGCCTCCACCGGCTCCCCCCTCCGGCGGGCGAGCCGGCGCCGGGATGCCAGGGCCACCGGATCCCGCCGCCTAGCCCGCCTGCCCCGCCGCCACACCGCCCACCTGCTGCCGGTAGGCGGCCAGGACCGCCTCCTGGATCCGGTCCCGGGCGTCGGCGGTGATGGGGTGGGCGATGTCGAAGTACTCGCCGCTGGCCGCCCGCTTGGACGGGAAGGCCACGAACATGCGCCCCTCCGCCCCCTCGACGACCTTGAGCTCGTGGACGACGAACTGCCCCCCGAACACCACCGAGGCGAAGGCCCGCATGCGGCCCGCGCCCTTGACCGGCCGGATGCGCACCTCGGAGATCTCCACGGCGTCACCCCCCTTCTGGGAAGGGGGATTCGCCGCTGCGTAGACAAATCCTTCCATCACAAACCTATTTCTGGAACAGCCCGCCTGCTCGCGGGGTGGCCGGCCCGGCCGGCTCCCCGGCCCTGCCCGGCTCGGCGTCCAGGCCGTGGACCGTATAACCGTGGCGCCCCAGGGCCCGGCGAATCTCGTCCACGTGCCCGGCATCCCGGGTCTCGATGATCAGCTCCACCTCGGTCTCGCCCAGGGCCACCTCGTGGCGCAGCCGGTCGTGGTAGACGGCCAGGATGTTGCCGCCACAGTCGGCGATCACCTTGAGCAGGGCCTGCAGCGACCCGGGGCGATCGGCGACCAGGGTGCGGAGGCGGATCAAGCGGCCGTCCTCCAAAAGACCCCGCTCGATGATCCGCGCCAGCAGGTTGACGTCGATGTTCCCGCCGCTGATGACCACCGCCACGCGCCCCGCGCCCGGCACCTTGCCGTACAGCAGGGCGGCCAGGGCCGCCGCCCCCGCGCCCTCGGCCACCAGCTTGGCCCGCTCCAGCAAGAGCAGGATGGCCCGCGCGATCTCCTCCTCGCTGACGGTGACCATGGCGTCGACGAAGCGGCGGATCAGGTGAAACGTCATCTCCCGCGGCGTCTTGACCGCCAGCCCGTCGGCGATGGTCCGGGCCCGATCCACCGGTTCCAGGCGCCCCGTGACGAAGGCCCGGGCCAGGGCCGGCGCCTCCTGGGGCTGCACCCCCACCACCCGCACGCCGGGCTTGAGGGCCTTCAGGGCGATGGCGATGCCGGCGATGAGCCCACCGCCGCCCACCGGCACCACCACCGTGTCCACGTCGGGCAGGTCCTCCAGAATCTCCAGGCCCACGGTGCCCTGCCCCGCCACCACCAGCGGGTCGTCGAAGGCGTGGATGAAGGTCAGGCCGCGTTCGTCCGCCAGGCGGCAGGCCATGTCGTAGGCCCCGTCGTACCCGTCGCCGTGGAGGACCACCTCGGCGCCGTAGCCCCGGGTGGCCACCACCTTGGTCGTGGGCGCCGTCTCGGGCATGACGACGGTCACCGGGATGCCCAGCCGGGCCCCCGCCAGGGCCACGCCCTGGGCGTGGTTGCCCGCCGAGGCGCAGATCACCCCCCGCCGCCGGGCCGCCGCATCCAGCCGCGCCAGCCGGTTGAACGCCCCGCGGACCTTGAAGGAACCGGTCTTCTGCAGGTTCTCCAGCTTGAGGAACACGTCGGCCCCCGCCAGCTCGGAGAAGGCCGCCGAGCCCAGCAGGGGCGTGCGATGGACGAACCCGGCGATGGTGGCCGCCGCCTCCCGGATGGCGGCCAGGTCGACGGCCGTGCCGCCGGCCGGTGCCGCGCCGCGTTCCTCCGTCGCCTCCGGACCCCGTTCCGTCATGCCGGTACGCCTCCCGTCGCCCATGGTGCCTTTGGGGTTCCCGGCCCCGGTGGATCCCCCCGGCCGGGCCCTGGTTGCGGCGGCGTCACCCCGGCCGGCCGCAGGCCCCCTGAACCGGGTCCAGCCGGAAAGCGGGGCCACCCCGGCCCCTCAACGGCCCAGGCTCGGCCGCACCCGCACCTGGCGCCGCACCGTGTCGACGCCCTCCAGGACCGCCACGGCGAAGTAATCCTCCACCAGCTTACGGGCCGGCTCCGCGGTGGCGATCATCACCCCCAGGCCCACCACCCGCGCGCCGACCTCCCGCATCAAGTCCATCATGCCGCGGGCGGTCCCGCCGCCTTTCATGAAGTCGTCGACGAGAAGGACCCGGGCCCCCTGGGGCACCGCCCGCCGCGGCACAGACATGGTGGCGATGCGCTGGGACGACCCGGACACGTAGGTGATGCTGACCGACGGCCCCTCCGTCACCCGGCTGTCCCGGCGGAGGAGGACCAGCGGCCGTCCCAGGGCCCGGGCGGTCATCAGCCCCAGGGGGATGCCCTTGGTCTCCACCGTGGCCACCAGGTCCGGCTCGTTGCCGCGGAAGCGGGTGGCGAACAGCGCCCCCAGGCGCTCGGCCCAGACGGGCGAGAAGAGCAGGTCCGTCATGTAGACGAACCCGCCCGGCAGGATCCGCTGGGGGTCGCGCAGCTGGGCGGCCAGTTCCTCCGCCAGTTGCCAGGCGGCCGCCTCGGTGACCCGCGGTTCGTAGGTGACGCCGCCCGCCACGCCCGGATAGGTGCGAATGGTGCCCAGGCCTTCCTGATCCAGGACGGCCTTCACCAGGGAAAGGTCGTCGCTGATGGTCGACTTGGCCGTGGCGAACCGCTCCGCGAACTGGCTGAGGGACCACAGATGCCCCGGCCGGTCCGCCAGCAGCTTGACCAGGGCGGCGATCCGCTCGCTGCGCTTGAGCTTAGCCACGGCCCGGCCCTCCTCCCGGCCGCCCCGCCGGCGGGGACTCGGCGGCGCCCGTCCCTTCCGCCCCGCCTCCGCCCGCTCCACCGGTTCCCCCACCGCCGGCGGACGAACCGGCCCCCTGCCGCAACCGGGCCTCTGCCTGGCGGTAGTCGGCCGCCTTGTCCACATCCATGGCCAGCTCGGGGTCCGCCACCTCCACCGCATGGGCCCGCAGGCCGGCCAGGCGCCCCAGGCGCCGCTCCAGCTCCGCCACGGTGGCCTGCCGCGCCAGGACCCGCATCAACACGACCGGGCCGAACATCATCGCCAGTTTCCAGGGATGTTTGCGGGCGGCGTATAGGGCTTCCGCCCACTGGAGCGCCCTGGGCGCGGCGGCCAGCCGCAGGTAGAGGGCGTTGCCCCCGGTGAACTCGCCGTCCCGCAGCCGCACGTAGGTCCGGACGGCGCCGGGGAACCGCTCCTCCATCCGCTCCCGCCGGGCGATGGGATACCCCACGTCGGCCCCGGCGGGGATGGCCTGGAGGAATCGCTCCAGCATGGCACCGTCGATCAGGGGCACGTCGCCCGTCACCAGCACCACCCCGCCCGCCCCGGGCAGGGCGGCCTGCAGGCCCGCCAGGCCCTGGCGCACGCTGCCCAGCAGGTCGTCGCCGGGTTCCACCACGCCGAGACGGCCCGCCGCCCGCGCCTGGGCCAGCTCGGCGTCGGCCCCGCAGGGGTCGGGGCCAACCAGCACCACATGGTCCAGGGATGGCGCGGCCAGGCAGGCCGAGGCCACCCAGGCCACCATGGGCCGGCCGGCCAGGGGGATCAGCGCCTCCCACGCGGCCCCGTGCACCTCCTGCAAGGCCCCGGTGTTGCGACGCCCTGCCAGGATCACCGCCCCCAACTCACCGTCCACGCAGCTTCCACCTCACCCGCTGCCGTCACCGGCTTGCCCTGCCGGCCGGTGCCGCGCCATCCTCCGGGCCGTGCCATGAACCGGCCCCGTCCAGCCCCTACCCGAAGCCATCCGTGGCCCGGTCCGGCTACAAGGTCCGCACCATGCGGGCGGCGGGGTAGGCGGCGCGCAACCGCCCCCATGCCCGCCGGGCCGCCTCCTCATCGGGGAAGATCCCCCAAACCACGGGCCCGCTCCCGCTCATCCGGGCCACCACGGCGCCCTCCCGCCGCAACGCCGCCAGGGCCGCCGTCACCTGGGGGACCGCCGTCGCCACCACGGGCTCGAAATCGTTCCAGGCCAGGCGGGCCAGGGCCGCCAGGTCCCGCTGGGCCACCGCCCGGGCCACGGCCTGGCCGCTGCCCGCCTCCTCGCCGCCGGCGCCGTCGGCCTCCGGTTCGGGCACCCCCCGGCCGCCACCCCCACCGGCGATCCCGCCGGCGGCCCGGCGCCGGTCCCATTCGCCGTACGCCCAGGCCGTGGACACCGCCTGGGGCAGGGGCACCAGCACCAGGGGCAATCCGGGCCATGGCGGCAAGGGTTCGATCCGCTCCCCCTTGCCCCGCACCCGGGCGGCCCGGCCGCCCAGCAGGAAGGGGATGTCGGCGCCCAGGTCCTGCGCCAGCCGGCGCAGGGTCGCGCCGTCCACGTCGACCCGCCAGAGGCGGCGCAGGCCGCGGAGGACGGCGGCGGCGTCGGCACTGCCGCCGCCCAGACCGGCGCCGGCCGCCACCCGCTTCGTCAAGCGGATGGCCACGCCGGCCCGCACCGCAAAGGCTTCCTGCAGGAGCCGGGCCGCCTGCCAGGCCAGGTTGTCGGGACCGGACGGGACGGAGCCCGGCAGGCCGGGAAACCCGCCGCCCGCACCGGGAGGGCCGACCCCTTCCACCTCCACCTCCAGGTGGATCGCCCCGTCGGGCCGCCAGCGCAGCTCCAAATCGTCCCCCCAGCTGATGCGGTGCATGATGGAGTCGATCTCATGATAGCCGTCGGGGCGGCGGTGGCCGATGCGCAGGTGCAGGTTGACCTTGGCGTAGGCGCGCACCCGCACCACGGGCCCTTCCGGCCGGGATGACCCCTGCTGCAATCCGCGGCTCCCTCCCCGCTTGCTGCGCCGTCCCGGCCGGGCGGGCGCCGGCCGGGCAAGGGGGTCTTGCCGGGACCGGCGGCCCGGCCGGGCCGCACCGGTCCGCTGCGGCGGGATGGCAAACCCTTGAGCACTTCGTCTTCGAGCCCGCGGCTCCTTTCCGGCCGTGGCTGGAGCCGGCCCCCACCCGGCCCGCCCCCTGTCCTTGCCGCCCCGGGGGCGGTCTGCCGCCGCGGCAACGCGGTGTGGCAACGCGGCGGCCGGTGGGGTCCGGCGCGTCCCCGGGGTGCCGGCCAGGGGCCCGGGCGAAGGGGGTAAGCCGGGGCAGAGGGTTGGGCCAGGGCGGTGGGGCAACGAGCGGCCGCGGGCGAAAGACGGCGGAGGGCCAAAGAAAAGAGCACCGCGCCTGCGGTGCTCGCACCCCCTGCGCCTTCCCGGTCCCACCGGCCCGACGGGCGCCGCCTCGGCGGCCGGGCCCGCCGGCCTCAGCTGGCCGATGAGGCCGAGAAGTTCAGCTTCTTCCGCTCCTTGCCGTTGTAGACGCTGACCTCCACCATGGCGGTCAGCAGGTCGGCATAGGTGTACGACAGCCTGCGGTTCTGGTACTCCTCGTCCAGCTTGATGACGAACAGGTTGGGATAGGTCTTCTCCAGGGTGCCTTCCCGTTCGACGATGCGGCGGCGACCCTTGTTGGCGCGGATTCGGACCCGCTTGCCCACGTAGTTCTCCAGGTCCCGCCGGATCTCGGCCAGGACGTTCCGCGACTCGCCCACAGGAACACCCCTTTTGCCCCGCAAGCTCAAGGCCATTATACCCCAGAATTCCCGGCGAGTCAAAAGCGGTAGTCTACCAGAGGGCTTTTTCGAGTGTCAAGCGAGAATTGTCGGGAGCGATGCCGCGGCCTGCGGCCGGCGCCCACCGTGGCGCCCCCGTCCCGCGGCGGGGCCGTGGCGCCCGGCCGCCATTCACCCCGCCATGAACCGGTCGTGCCGCGCCCGTCCGGCGGCGCGGCACGACCCCTGGCATCCGCGGTCACTTGGTGTAACGATCGGCCACGGAGGAGGCGGCGTAGGACTCGGGCTTGATCTTGGCATCGAAGCCGCTGCCGACGACCATGCCGACGATCTCCCGGATCAGGTCCCGCGTCTCCCCCTGGACGCCCACATCCAGGTGGATCTCCACGTTCGGCAGCCGGCCGCCCATGGCCGCCAGCCGCTCGGCCAGGCGGGTGGCCAGCGACAGGCTCAGGCTCGCCTCGTAGAAGATCTTCTGCCGCAGGCTGGTGATCTTCCGCTGCTTGCGCGCCTGGTAGAAGTACCGGGCGCCCTTCCCCAGCCGGTGGATGACGACGGCCGTGACGAACTGGGTCTGCTGCCGGACCTGCGAATCGGTGCCGACGATCAGCTTGTACTGGGCCTCGGGTTCGGCACGGATGTAGTCCAGGATCTCGGCGCAGAGGCCGTCGAAGGAGAGGGCACCGCGGGTTGGACTGATGAAGGGTGTCTGCACGGCCATTCCCCCCGGCCGGAGGCCCGTAGCGCAGCCCTTGTCGCACCCCGGCAAGGACGCCCGCCGAAACCTTCGCCATTCATTATATCCAACTATGCGCCACCGTCGGGCTCCGGCCGCCCCGCCGGGCCGAACAACTGATTGGTCAACCGCGCAAACCCTTCCAGATCCACCTCTTCCGGCCGGGCGTCGGGGTCGAGGCCGGCCGCCCGGCAGGCCGCCTCCGCCTGCCGCCGGTCCACCGCCGGGTGGGCCGACAGGGCGTTGGCCAGGCGCTTGCGGCGCTGGCCGAAGGCGGCTCGGACCAGCTGGAAGAGGGCGGCGGGGTCCGCCACCTCCACCGGCGGCTGCGGGTGGGGCCAGAGCCGCACCACCGCCGAGTCCACCTCCGGGCGCGGCCAGAAGGCCCCCGCCGGCACCGTCCCCAGCCGCTCCACCCGGGCGTGGTAGGCGACGAAAACCGTCAGGGCGCCGTAGGCGGGGGTGCCCGGCGCCGCCGCCAGCCGGTCGACCACCTCGGCCTGGAGGGTGAGGACGGCTCGCTCCCAGCGAACCGGCGCTCCCAGCCACCGGACCAGGAAGGGCGAGGTGATGGCGTAGGGCAGGTTGCTCGCCAGCTTCACGGGCGGGCCGGCCGGCACCAGCGCCGCCAGGTCCACCTGGAGGATGTCGCCCTCGATCAGCTCCAGGTTCGGCACATCGCCCAGCCGCTCGCGCAGGGCGGCCGCCAGCCGCCGGTCCACCTCCACCGCCCGCACCCGGCCCGCCCGCCGCACCAGCCGCTCCGTCAGGGCCCCCAGACCGGGGCCCACCTCGATGACCACGTCCGCCGGAGCAGGGTCCACCGCCGCGACGATCCGCTCCGCCCAGTGGTCGTCGACCAGGAAGTTCTGGCCCAGCCGGCGGCTGGGCCGCACCCCGAACCGCTCCAGCCAACGGCGCAGCTCCGCCCGGTGGGTCACAGGGCCCCGCGCCTCGGAAGAACCGGCCACCCCGCCGCGCCTCCTTGCCCGCTCGCCTGACCTAGCCCTCCGCCTCACCCACCGGGGGCAGCCGGAACAACCGCACGGCATTGGCCGTGGTGCGGGCCGCCAGCTCGGCCAGCGCCATCCCGCGCTCGGCGGCGATGCGCTCGGCCACCAGGCGCACCCAGGCCGGCTCGTTGCGCCGCCCCCGGTACGGATGGGGGGCGAGGAAGGGGGCGTCGGTCTCCACCAGCAACCGGTCCAGGGGGACCGTCCGGGCGACCGCCCGGGCCGCCTCCCCGTTCTTGAAGGTCACCGGCCCGTCCAACCCGACGAACCAGCTGGCCTCCGTCCAGCGCCACGCCCACTCAGGGCCGGCGCTGAAGCAGTGGAGGACCCCCTCCACCCGCGGGACGTCCGGTGACGCCAGCAGCGCCCACAGGTCTTCCACCGCGTCCCGCTGGTGGATGATCACCGGCAGCCCCAGTTCCGCCGCCAGCTCCAGCTGGGCGCGGAAGGCCCGCTTCTGTGCCTCTTCCCCTGCCCGCCCGCGATGGTAGTCGAGGCCGATCTCCCCGATGGCGACCACCCGCGGGTGGCCCGCCAGCCGGCGCAGCTCGGCCAGGGCAGCGGGCGTGGACTCCCCGGCGCTGTGGGGATGAATCCCCACCGCCGCGTAGACCCCTGCATAGCGCTCGGCCAGGGCGACGGCACGCCGCGAGCTGGCCAGGTCGATGCCGATGGTGATCATGGCCGCCACCCCGGCGGCGCGGGCCGCCTCCACCACCCGGTCCCGGTCCCCGTCATAATCGGGGAAATCCAGATGACAGTGGGTGTCGACCAGCACCACCGCCGCCCCGCCGTCCTCGGTCCGGGGGGCGGCGGACGCCGTCCCGGCCGGCGCGGCCTCCGGCGAGCCCCTCACCGGATCCGGCTCCCTTCGGCGATGGGCCGGTCGGTGGTGAGCAGGGCCAGCCCCTCTCCGTCCTCGGCGGCCAGCACCATGCCCTGGGACTCCACGCCCCGGATCACCGCGGGCTTGAGGTTCGCCACGACGACGATGGTCTTCCCCACCAGCTCCTCCGGCCGGTAGTGGGCGGCGATGCCGGCCACGATCTGCCGCCGCTCGCCCCCCAGGTCGACCTCCAGGCGCAGCAGCCGGTCGGCCCGCGGATGCTTCTCGGCATGGACGACCCGGGCCGTGCGCAACTGGACGCGCCCGAACTCCTCGATGGTGATCACCGGCGCCGCGGCGTCGCCGCCCGCCGCCGGGGCCTGGGCGGTGGGCCCGGGCTGAGGTGCCTGCGCGACCTGGGCAGCAGGGCCGGACGGGGGCGCCGCCGGAGCCTGGGCGGCCGGGCCGGCCGGCGGCGCCTCCGGGGCCGGTTCGTCCAGCTCGATGCGCGGGAACAGGGGCTGGTCCCGGACCACCCGGGTGCCGCCGGGCAACTGGCCCCACTCCAGGCCCTGCTGCCACGAGGCCGGCCGGTAATCGCTGCCCAGGCCCAGCTGGTGCCACAGGCGCGCCGGCGTCTCCACCAGGAAGGGCGAGAGCAGCACGCCCACCACCCGGGCCGTTTCCGCCACGTCGTAGAGGACGGCCTCCAGCCGCTCCTGACGGCCCTCGCGGCGCAGGGCCCAGGGGGCCTGTTCGTCGATGTACTTGTTGGCCCGGCCGATCAGGTCCCAGATGGCCTGCAGGGCCGCCGGCAGGTCGAACCGGTCCAGGGCCTGTTCCACCCGGGCCACCGTCTCCCGCGCGGCGGCCGCCAGGATGCCGTCGCTGGCATCGCCCGGCGGCGCAGGGATGTGCCCGTCGAGGAAGCGCTGGATCATCCCCGTGGTCCGCCAGGCCAGGTTGCCCAGGTCGTTGGCCAGGTCGGTGTTGAGCCGGCGGACCAGGGCGTCCTCGCTGTAGGCCCCGTCGTCGCCGAAGGGGACCTCCCGCAAGAGGAAGTAGCGCACGGGGTCCACCCCGTACTTGTCGATCAGCTGCACGGGGTCGATCACCTGGCCGCCGGCCCGCGACTTGCCGATCTTGCCGCCGTCGATCAAGAGCCAGCCGTGGCCGTACACGCAGCGGGGCAGCGGCTCGCCCAGGGCCATCAGCAGGGCCGGCCAGATGATGGCGTGGAAGCGCAGGATGTCCTTGCCGATCAGGTGCAGGTCGGCGGGCCAGAACCGCCGGTAGAGCTCCCCGTCGGGCCAGCCCAGGGCCGTGATATAGTTGGCCAGGGCGTCGATCCACACGTAGATCACGTGATCCGGGTCGAAGGGCACGGGGATGCCCCAGCGGAAGGAGGTGCGGGACACCGACAGGTCCTGCAGGCCCTGGCGGATGAAGGACACCACCTCGTTGCGCCGGCTGGGCGGCTGGATGAACTCCGGATGCCGCTCGATGTGCTCGAGCAGCGGCTGGGCGTACTTGGACAGGCGGAAGAAGTAGCTCTCCTCCTGCAGCCGCTCCACCGGCGCCTCATGGACCGGACAGCGCTGCCCGTCCAGCAGCTCCGCCTCGGTGTAGTACGCCTCGCAGGCCGTGCAGTAAAGGCCCTCGTAGACGCCCTTGTAGATGTCGCCCTGGTCATAGAGCTGCTGGAAGATCTGCTGGACCCGGGCCTCGTGCCGCGGCTCCGTGGTGCGGATGAAGTCGTCGTAGCTGATGTGCAGCCGCTGCCACAGCTGCCGGGTCGCCGCCACGATGGGGTCGATGTACTCCAGCGGCTCCTTCCCGGCCTTGCGCGCCGCCCGCTCGATCTTCTGGCCGTGCTCGTCGGTCCCGGTGAGGAACCAGGTGTCGTCCCCGCGCAGTCGGTGATAACGGGCCAGCGCGTCGGCCGCCACCGTGGTGTAGGTGTGGCCGATGTGCAGCCGGTCGTTGGGATAATAGATCGGCGTGGTGATGTAGAACCGGCCTGGCGACGGGGCCGCCTCGGGCCGCCCTTCCGCGGACGAACCTGCCACTGTGGACACCTCCTTCACGAAATGAAAAAGCCCCACGCCCGGCAAGGGCGAGGGACTCTCGCGGTACCACCCTGCTTCGCCCGCCCCTTGCGGGTGCGGGCCTCGACTCCCACCTGCCGCCCATCTGAGGGTCCGGCGCGAACCCCGACGGACGAACCGGCCGGCGGCCCGGGCCAAGGCGGGCGCGCTGCGGCCTGGGTTCGGCAAGGCGGGCGCGTCGCGCCCCGGAGGTCGTCGGGACCGGCGGCGGGAGCGGGCACGGCCGCCCTCCGTCGGGCCCGGCCGGTGCTCCGGCAGGGGGCCGGTGGGGCCGCCCGGTGGGCGCCCCGCGAACGCCGGGGCCACGGCGCCCCCCGGCGGCGGGCGGGCACGGCCCGAACGCCCTTTGACGCCCCCTGACGGCTGCGGGTCGAACCGGCAGGGGTCGAACCCGCCCCTCAATCCGGCCCCCGACCCGGCCCTCCGGTCCGCTGCGGGGCGGGGCAGGTGGGGTTTGCGCGATCACGGGCGCACCCGGCCGGGCCTACTGGCTCCCCGAAGGGGCGCCTCCGGGGGCGTTCGACCCGCGGCTTCCGGGGCCATGTTCGCCGGGCAGACGGGCGGGCTCGCACCCTCCCCGCCTCGCTGGTTCGTCCGAACCGGTTACTCATCCCCGTCATGGCCTTTGCGCGTGATGGACCTTTGCACGGGATGGATGATCGGCCGGCGACGGCCGCCATCCTGCAGGATCGCACGAATTTTACCACCGCCGCGCACCGCCGTGCAACGGCGCCACGCCCACCACCTGCACCCTGGGAGCGCGCCACGGCACCTCGGGGGCGCCGCGGCCCCACACCCCCGTCATTGGTCCCCACCAGGATGGCGGCACCCCGTTCGGGTCCCCGGGGACTCCAGCCTCCAAGTCCCCGCGGACCGCAGGCTTTACGGGTGGCCGCTGAGTCCGCCCGGCATCGCGCCGCATCACGGTGCTCTATCGCGTTCCCTTTGGTTGTCGAGACGTGTCTTGACGTTTTTTGGTACTGATGCTACCGTCTCGATAGAGGGGCAAAAGAAATCCATGGGCTTAAGGGGGCCTCTGGGTAAATGATGAAGTCCACAGGGATCGTCCGCAAGGTGGACGAACTAGGTCGCGTGGTGATTCCCATCGAGCTGCGCCGTACGCTGGACATCCAGGAGAAGGATTCCCTGGAGATCTACGTGGACGGCGACAAGATCATCCTGCGCAAGTACGAGCCCGCGTGCATCTTCTGCGGCAACGCCTACAACGTGGAGAACTTCAAGGGGAAGAACGTCTGCAAGAGCTGCATGGCCATCATGGCCACGCGGGCCAGCTGAGGGACCGGCCAGGGGTATCGGCCGGTGATCGGCCCGGCCAGGCGGTGGGGCTCCAGGGGCAGGGGCCCGAACCGTCGAGCCGGCACCGGGGAACGGGGCAGAACCGGGGCCGGGGCCTGGCCGGCCCGGTGATTCGGGACGGGCCCAGAGCCGCTGCATGCCTCCGCCGGCCCGGGGCAGCTGGTGGAGCACGCGATGGGCGGCCTTCGTCGAGCCCGGGCGGGGAAGGCCCAGAAAAGCGCAGGCCACGCCTTGCGCCGGCGGTCCCGCCTGCGGCGGCACCAGAGTGTCCGCGGGAAGGTGGCATCCGCCCTTGCAGGGGCCCTGGGCGGTGACACCGGGGGCGCCGCGGAGGGCTTCCCGGGTGCGACGGTGGGGCGCCGTCCGGACCGGACGTCGGCTGCGACGCGCGACCTACGACGCGACCTACGAACACGGCGACGTCCGGGACGACGTCAGCGACGACGCAAGAGACCGACGACGAGACGACAAAAGGGAAGAAGAGTCGAAACGGGAGCCGGCCGGGGGTCACGATGTTGCCCCCGGCCGGCCTTTTGCCCCTCATGCCCATGATGTGCCCATGATGCCCCCGGCCCGCCCGCGCGCTCTGCTCTAGCCATCACCGGACGGGCCGCGGGTGCACCCAGCGGTGCACCCGCGGGCGCCCTCCAACCCAGGCGCACCTCATGGGCGCGCCTCTTCGGACCGCCCCGCCCCTTCCGGCGGGTTGCCCTTGGGCTTCACCGTGCGGGGGCGGGCAGGATCCCCAACCTCCGCCGGAGGCCCACCGGACACGCCTGTCCCCGCGGCCCCCGCGGTGAGGTACGCGCGGTACACCAGGCTGCGGGCGAGCCCGTAGCGGCGGGCGACCTCCCGGGCGGCCGCGCTGGGTTGGGCTCCGGCCGCCACCCTGGCCGCCACCTCTGCAGCCAAGCGGCCGGCGTCGGGCGGCACCTTGGCTCCGGCCCGCGGCCCATCCGGCGCCGGTGCCGGCGGGTTGGAGGTCGCCGGTGACGCCTCCGCTGGACCTCCATCAGCCCCGGCGGCGTCCTGGGGGCTGGCGGCCAGGGAGCCGGGGCCACCGGGCGCGCGGGGTTCCGGTGACGCCGGGTCGTCCGCAGCGAGGACCAGCGTGTACTCCCCCCGCGGCGTCTCGTTCAAGAGGCGGGGCACCAGCTCCGCCACCGGCCCCCGGCGGATCTCCTCGTGCCGCTTCGTCAACTCCCGGGCGATGACCAGATAGGCCCCGGGAAGAACCGCCAAGAGATCCCTCAGCGTGTCGTGGAGGCGGTGGGGCGCCTCGAAGAAGACGATGGCCCCCTCCCAGGCCGTCCAGGATGCCATCCGCGCGCGGCGGCGCTCCCGGTCCCGGGGCAAGAACCCTTCGAACAGCACCCGCGAGGCGGGGATGCCCGCCACCGACAGAGCCGCCAGGGCCGCGCTGGGACCGGGCACGGGCACCACCGGCCAGCCCGCGTCGGCCACCCGACGGACCAGGCGGGCTCCGGGGTCGGCGATCCCGGGCGTTCCCGCATCGGTGAGCAGGGCGACCACCTCGCCCGCTTCCAGCCACCGCAGCACCTGGGCGGCGCGCCGCTCCTCGTTGTGCTCGTGGCACGAGACGACCCGCCCCGCCAGGCCGTAGGCGGCTAGCAGGCGGCGGGTGCGGCGGGTGTCTTCCGCCAGGATGTGGCCCGCACCGCGCAGCACGGACAGCAAGCGGAAGCTGACGTCGGCCAGGTTGCCGATGGGCGAGGCGCACACGTAGAGGGTGCCCGGCCGCAACCCGCCGCCGGCTGCGTGCCGGCCTGTGGCTGGGGGCGTCGGGGGCAGGGTCTCGGATCGGTCCGCGCCGGGCCCGAGCGGGCCATCCACCCCAGCGGGGCCTGCATCCGGATCGTCGCCGCGGTCCTGTCCGGCCGGCACGGCCACCGGGGGTTCGCCTCGGGGTTGCCCTTCCTGGTCGTCTTTCGCCCGTGCCTCTTTGTCTCGGCTCATGGATGGGGCCCCCTGCCCGTCACCGCCGCCCCCAGGGTGCCGTGGCCGGTAGCTCCCCCGGCGTCCCGCGTCCCGGCCAGCGGCTCCCGGCCGGAGCGCCCGGGGACCCCAAGGCCGTGGGCCACGGCCCAGCACCGCCAGCAGAAGACCTCCAGGGCGGCCTGGCGGTTGGCATGGGCCTGCCAGGCCCGGCGCAAATCGGCGAGGGCCCGCGTCCATCCCAGCAGGCAGGCCGGGTCCTGCGCCCGCTCCCCCTGGCGGAGACGCCAGATCAGGACCTCCGCGGCGGCCTCCGCCCGGTCGCCCCAGTCGGCCAGCTGGAGCCCCGCCTGCAGGGCATCGGCCGGCCCCCCGCCCTCGAGGGCGTGGGCCACCTGCTCCAGCGTGTCGCCCTCCCGGGCGCAAGCCGGTTCGTCCAGGTAGGCCCGCGCCGCGACGGCCCGATCCCCACAGGCCCGCAGCGCCCAGTAGGCCGCCAGCGGCGTTGCACCGGTGGCCGCGGCCAGTTCCCGGGCGCGCTCTTCCCGGGGCCGCGGCCGGAACAGGAGGACCTGGCAGCGGGAGCGCAGCGTGGGCAGGATGTGCGACAGGTGGTCGGTGGTGAACAGGAAGAGGGCAAAGGGCGGCGGCTCCTCCACGGATTTGAGGAGGGCGTTGGCCGCCTGGACCGTCAGCCGGTCGGCATCCCGCCACAGGACGACCTTGCGGGGCCCCGTCTGGGGCCGCAAGGGAAGCAGGGCCAGCACCCGGCGCACCGTGTCGATGCCGTGGCCGTCCGGGATCAAAAGGTCGGGATGGGTGCCGGCCTGCACCTGGCGGCAGGCAGTGCAGTCCCCACAGGCGCGGCCATCCTGCGGCGCCAGGCACAAGAGGGCCGCCGCGGCCTGGATGGCCGCTTCCTGGTGACCGGCGCCGGCGGGACCCGCCAGCAGGTAGGCATGGCCCACGCGACGGGCCCAGAAGAGGCTGGGATCAAACATGCTCGAAGCGCTCCACGTTCAGCACGAAGATGGTGGCCCCGCCGACGATGACCTCGACGGGATAGGGCACATAGGTGTCCACGGCGCCGCCGATGGGGCCCAAGGGCGTCACCACCTGCTCCCGGGGGCGGCAGACCCGCTTGATGATGGCGACCACCTCGTCCACCTGGCGATCGTCGGCGCCGACCAGCAAGGTGGTGTTCCCCTCTTTGAGGAACCCGCCGGTACTGGCCAGCTTGGTGGCCCGGTACCCCCGGTCCACCAGCTCCTCGATGAGGCGGCCGGCATCCTTATCCTGCACCACCGCCACCACCAGTTTCACCGCCGTCACCTGCCTTTCCGTCGCCCGTGTCGTCCCTTCGCCGCCCTTGCGAAATCCCTGCGGGGGTCCCTTCGCCACCCTTTTTACAAATAGGTTAGTCACTAGGTTCGTCGCGGGCACCCGTCCCGGTACGGTCCCGGCCACAGACCCCCGGCGGGCGGATGGCGAAACGGCCCTGCCCAAGTCCTCGGCATCCACGGCCGCCGTCGTCGTTCCGTCGTCGCGGGTTCGTCCCCTCCGGCGCGCCGGTCTGGTACCGGGTGGCGCCCCCTCGGCTCGCGCCGAAGGCCGTCGCCCGCGGGCGCGACTTCCTCAGCGCGGTGGTCTGGGGGGTCTCGGAGAGGCCATGACCGGCCTTCGCGGTGGGTTGCGGTGTCCTGGCCCGGCGCGGCCCGCCGCTGCGCGGCCCCGCCCCGGCGCCGGTGCCCTGGGTGGCGCGACGCCCGGGGTCTCACGACGTGGGGGATGTCACTCAAAGGCCGCGTCGTCGCCTTCGGGCGCCAGGGGGGAGGCGAAGAACCGGTCCAGGATGCGGCGAACCGCTTCGGCCACGTCCAGGGCCGGACGGCTTGCATCGATGACGACGATGCGATGCCCTTGGGCCGCCGCCAGGGCCAGATACCCCTGGCGCACCCGCTCGTGGAACGCCGCGTCCCGGCTTTCGATGTCGTCGCCCGGGCGCCGGTGCCGCGCCCGGGCCTGGTCAGGGGGACAATCGAACAGCAGCGTCAAGTCAGGCAGGACCCCCCGCGTGGCCAGCCGGTTGACAGCCCACACGGCCTCGAACCCCAGGCCCAGCCCGGCGCCCTGGTAGGCCAGGCTGGAGTCGACGTAGCGGTCGCAGACCACGGTCTCGCCGGCCAACAGCGCAGGCACGACGACCGTCTCGACCAGCTGGGCCCGGGCCGCCGCGAACATCAGCATCTCCGCCACCGGCACCGGGCGCCCCGCGCCATCCAGCAGCAACTCCCGCAACCGCTCGCCCAGGAGGGTCCCGCCGGGCTCCCGGACCAGGCGACACGGCAGGCCCCGGGATCGCAGCCAGTCCATCACCACAGCCGCCTGCGTGCTCTTGCCGCTGCCCTCGCCACCCTCCAGGCTGATGAACCAGCCGCGCTGCCTGCGCCGTAGAGCACCGGGCGCCCCTGCCGTCCATCCAGCGGCGGTCGAACCGGCCGGCGCGGCCGGCGCCGAGCGGTTCTCCTGCTTCGCCTCACCGTTCATATCGGATCGCAGCCCGCCTCCCCTCCGGTCCTCCCGTGCGCGCCCTCGCATCCCGCGCCGCAGCAGCCCAGCGGTGGCCGGCCGCGCCTGGACCCGCCGCTCGCCATGATCGGCGGTGTTCGTCACCCGGAGCACCCACCCCTTGGCTCCCGGTTGGTTCGGCGTGCGGCAGGTCGTTTCCTGGTTTGAATCCAAAGGCAAAAGGGGCGACGGAACCAAGTCCGTCGCCCCATGTCCGGCTCCAGCGGCAGGATTCGAACCTGCGACCCCCCGGTTAACAGCCGGGTGCTCTACCGCTGAGCTACGCTGGAACGCCATGCACAGCCCTATTATAGATCAACCGGTGGCATTTCACAATGCCTTCCGGATTGTCACCCGCTGGCAACGCTTGCTGCGGGCCAGGCTGTGCTGCCGATGAGCTAAACGTCGGTGAGCTACAACAAGAATAAAAGGTGTCCGGCGGCGACCTACTCTCCCGGGCGGTTGCCCGCCCAGTACCATCGGCGCTGGAGGGCTTAACGGCCGTGTTCGGAATGGGAACGGGTGGGACCCCTCCGCCATGGCCACCGGAACGGTGGGGGTTTTGCCCCTTGAGGGCAGCACAAGGAGGAGCGAGGGTTGGGGGATGGCGGAGCAACGCTTGGCGATGGGCGGGGGATGGGAAGCGGTTGAAGGCCTCGACCGATTAGTACCAGGTCGCTGAGAACCTTGCGGTTCTTACACGCCCGGCCTATCGACCTGGTGGTCTACCAGGGGTCTTACTCCCTTGACGGGATGGGAGACCTCATCTTGGGGTCGGCTTCGCGCTTAGATGCTTTCAGCGCTTATCCGGTCCCGACATGGCGTTCCAGCCGTGCCCCGGGCGGGACAACTGGGATACCAGCGGTCGGTCCTTCCCGGTCCTCTCGTACTAGGGAAGGCTCCCCTCAAGTCTCCTGCGCCCGCAGTGGATAGGGACCGAACTGTCTCACGACGTTCTGAACCCAGCTCACGTACCGCTTTAATGGGCGAACAGCCCAACCCTTGGGACCTGCTGCGGCCCCAGGATGCGATGAGCCGACATCGAGGTGCCAAACCTCCCCGTCGATGTGGACTCTTGGGGGAGATCAGCCTGTTATCCCCGGGGTAGCTTTTATCCGTTGAGTCACGGCCCTTCCACCCAGGACCGTAAGATCACTAAGCCCGGCTTTCGCCCCTGCTCGACCCGTCGGTCTCGCAGTCAAGCACCCTTGTGCCTTTGCACTCCACGCACGATTTCCAACCGTGCTGAGGGTACCTTTGGGCGCCTCCGTTACCTTTTAGGAGGCGACCGCCCCAGTCAAACTGCCCACCTGCCACGGTCCCGGACCCGGATCCACGGGCCGCGGTTAGAACGCCCGCCGTCCAAGGGTGGTATTCCACCGTCGGCTCCCCCGAACCTGGCGGCCCGGGTTCGCAGCCTCCCACCTATCCTATACATGGCCGGCAGACGTTCAATGACAGGTTGCAGTAAAGCTCCACGGGGTCTTTCCGTCCAGCTGCGGGTCGCCCGCGTCTTCACGGGCCGCTCAATTTCACCGGGCCCCTCGCCGAGACAGCGCCCAGGTCGTTACGCCTTTCGTGCGGGTCGGAACTTACCCGACAAGGAATTTCGCTACCTTAGGACCGTTATAGTTACGGCCGCCGTTTACTGGGGCTTCGGTTCGGAGCTTTGGGCTTGCGCCCGAACCCCTCCCCTTAACCTTCCAGCACCGGGCAGGCGTCAGCCCCTATACCGCGCCTTGCGGCTTCGCAGGGACCTGTGTTTTTGATAAACAGTCGCCTGGGCCTCTTCGCTGCGACCCCCCAGCGCTCCGGCCGCATGGGCCTTCACCCCGGAGGGCACCCCTTCTCCCGAAGTTACGGGGTCAGTTTGCCGAGTTCCTTAGCGAGGGTTTTCCCGCGCGCCTTAGGCTTCTCGCCTCGCCCACCTGTGTCGGTTTCGGGTACGGGCACCGCAAGCCTGGCTAGAGGCTTTTCTCGGCAGTGGGGGATCGGCCCCTTCGCCCCCAAAGGGGCTCGGCGTCGCGTCTCAGGACTCCCCGGGGGATTTGCCTCCCGGGGCTCCCTACCCGCTTGCACCGGCCATCTCCAGCGGCCGGCGGTACCTACCCTCCTGCGTCCCCCCATCGCTCGTAACGGCTTGCCGGTGGTACCGGAATATGAACCGGTTCTCCATCGCCTACGCCTTTCGGCCTCGGCTTAGGTCCCGACTAACCCTGAGCGGACGAGCCTTGCTCAGGAACCCTTGGGCTTTCGGCGGGCCGGATTCTCACCGGCCTTTTCGCTACTCATGCCGGCATTCTCACTTGCCTGCGCTCCAGCCGGCCTCACGACCGACCTTCGCCGCCCAGGCAACGCTCCCCTACCACGGACTTCCGTCCGTCCACAGCTTCGGCGCCGTGCTTGAGCCCCGTGTCATTTTCGGCGCAGGGTCGCTCGACCAGTGAGCTATTACGCACTCTTTAAATGATGGCTGCTTCTAAGCCAACATCCTGGTTGTCTTAGCGACCCCACATCCTTTTCCACTTAGCACGGACTTGGGGGCCTTAGCTGGTGGTCTGGGTTGTTGCCCTCTCGAGCACGAAGCTTATCCCCCGTGCTCTAACTCCTCCGGTCCACCGCGCGGTATTCGGAGTTTGCCTGAGTTCGGTAACCCGCGAAGGCCCCTAGCCCAAGCAGTGCTCTACCCCCGCGCGTCAGCCCGGAAGGCCCACCCTCAAGTGGTTTCGGGGAGAACCAGCTATCTCCGGGTTCGCTTGGCATTTCACCCCTACCCACAGCTCATCCGATGGTTTTTCAACACCAACCTGGTTCGGGCCTCCACGCGGTCTTACCCGCGCTTCACCCTGGCCATGGGTAGATCACCCGGTTTCGGGTCGACCGCCTGCAACTGACGCCCTGTTCGGACTCGGTTTCCCTGCGGCTCCGGACCTGCGGCCCTTAACCTCGCTGCAGACGGTCACTCGCCGGCTCATTCTTCAATAGGCACGCCGTCAGGTCTTTCGACCCTCCGACTGTCTGTAGGCACACGGTTTCAGGTTCTCTTTCACTCCCCTCCCGGGGTGCTTTTCACCTTTCCCTCACGGTACTCGTGCACTATCGGTCGCTCGGGTATTTAGCCTTGGAGGGTGGTCCCCCCAGCTTCCCACGGGGTTCCACGTGCCCCGTGGTACTCGGGTACGCAGCAACGGAGACCTTCGGCTTTCGCCTACGGGGCTGTTACCCTCTCTGGCCGGCCTTTCCAGACCGCTTCGGCTAGCCCAAGGTTTTTTCACTCCGCCGGAGCCCTGCCAAGCTCCGCTCCTGCGCCCCACAACCCCCGGACGGCAACGGTGGCAGCCTTCTCCACCGCCCGGGTTTGGGCTCCTCCCCTTTCGCTCGCCGCTACTCGGGGAATCTCGGTTGATTTCTTCTCCTCGCGGTACTGAGATGTTTCAGTTCCCGCGGTTCCCTTCCCAGACCTATGGATTCAGCCTGGGATGACGGGGCATTCCCCCCGCCGGGTTTCCCCATTCGGGCATCCCCGGATCAACGCCTGCTTGCGGCTCCCCGAGGCTTTTCGCAGCTTACCACGCCCTTCATCGGCCCTTCGCGCCGAGGCATCCACCGTGTGCCCTTCCTACCTTCTCCCGCTTCGCCCACCCGCCCGCCGCAGCGCCAACCGCTGCCCCGCGAGCAGGTGCGCCTAAGCGCGCACTCCGGCTCTTCCCGCTTCGCCTCGCTCTCTCCCTATGCTGCTGTCAAGGTGCAAAACCCAGGGCGCCCGCACCGGGCGACCCGGTCCTTGAAAACCGAGCAGCGCGCTTCGTCGAGGCAGGATCGACCTGGAGTGGACCGGTGCCGTGCACCAGTCACGCACTCCTTAGAAAGGAGGTGATCCAGCCCCACGTTCCCGTAGGGCTACCTTGTTACGACTTCACCCCAGTCACCGGCCCCACCTTCGACGGCTCCCTCCCTTACGGGTTGGGCCACCGGCTTCGGGTGTTGCCAGCTCCCGTGGTGTGACGGGCGGTGTGTACAAGGCCCGGGAACGTATTCACCGCGGCATTCTGATCCGCGATTACTAGCGATTCCGGCTTCACGCAGGCGAGTTGCAGCCTGCGATCCGAACTGGGACCGGCTTTTCGGGATTGGCTCCCCCTCGCGGGTTCGCAACCCGTTGTACCGGCCATTGTAGCACGTGTGTAGCCCTGGGCATAAGGGCCATGATGATTTGACGTCATCCCCACCTTCCTCCGGTTTGTCACCGGCAGTCCCCTGTGAGTGCCCGGCCAAACCGCTGGCAACACAGGGCGGGGGTTGCGCTCGTTGCGGGACTTAACCCAACATCTCACGACACGAGCTGACGACAACCATGCAGCACCTGTCACCGCGCTCCCCGAAGGGCACCCCAGCCTTTCGGCCAGGTTCGCGGTGATGTCAAGCCCAGGTAAGGTTCTTCGCGTTGCTTCGAATTAAACCACATGCTCCACCGCTTGTGCGGGCCCCCGTCAATTCCTTTGAGTTTCAGCCTTGCGGCCGTACTCCCCAGGCGGGGTGCTTAGTGCGTTAGCTCCGGCACGGAAGGGGTCGATACCTCCCACACCTAGCACCCATCGTTTACGGCGTGGACTACCGGGGTATCTAATCCCGTTCGCTCCCCACGCTGTCGCGCCTCAGCGTCAGGGCCAGGCCAGGCAGCCGCCTTCGCCACTGGTGTTCCTCCCGATCTCTACGCATTTCACCGCTCCACCGGGAATTCCGCTGCCCTCTCCTGCCCTCAAGCCCGGCAGTTTCGAATGCACCTCCCCGGTTGAGCCGGGACCTTTCACATCCGACTTGCCAGGCCGCCTACGCGCCCTTTACGCCCAGTGATTCCGGACAACGCTCGCCCCCTACGTCTTACCGCGGCTGCTGGCACGTAGTTAGCCGGGGCTTCCTCCTCCGGTACCGTCAGCTAAGAGCCTTTCAGCCCCCAGCCTTCGTCCCGGACGACAGGGGTTTACACCCCGAAGGGCTTCCTCCCCCACGCGGCGTCGCTGCGTCAGGCTTTCGCCCATTGCGCAAGATTCCCGACTGCTGCCTCCCGTAGGAGTCTGGGCCGTGTCTCAGTCCCAGTGTGGCCGGCCACCCTCTCAGGCCGGCTACCCGTCGTCGCCTTGGTGGGCCGTTACCCCACCAACCAGCTGATGGGCCGCGGGCCCCTCCGGCAGCGACCGCCTTCCGACGGCCTTTCTTCCACGCCCCATGCGGGACGCGGACCGTATGCGGTATTAGCCCCAGTTTCCCAGGGTTATCCCCCACTGCCGGGCAGGTTGCCCACGTGTTACTCACCCGTCCGCCGCTGGAAGACCAGAGAGCAAGCTCCCCAGCCTCCCCGCTCGACTTGCATGTCTTAGGCACGCCGCCAGCGTTCGTCCTGAGCCAGGATCAAACTCTCCTCCGGAATCTTTCCATCCCGCAAGAGAGTCCTCTCGCGGCTCGCGCTCTCGCGTTGCCCGGTCGCCTCACCCAGAACCATCGCCCCAGGCTCGGCAACCCCTCAGGCTCGCAAGGCCTGCCTCTCCACGCGCTGCTCCGTTTTCAAGGACCAGTCGTTTCGCCCGGCGCTCGTGGCGCCGACGGTTTGTCATCTTAGCAGCGGTCTTTCGCTCTGTCAACACCCCGCGGCGCCGGCATGCCGAACGCCTCAGGGCCGGTAGGCCGCTGCAGAAGCAGCACCCGGAAGCGAGCTCCCGGGTGCCGATGTGCCCCGTACCGGACTCGAACCGGTGTCTCCGCCGTGAGAGGGCGGTATCCTAGGCCGCTAGACGAACGGGGCACTGCTGGGGATCCAGGATTCGAACCTGGACTACCAGGGCCAGAACCTGGCGGGCTGCCGTTACCCCAATCCCCATCATGTTGTCTCGATCCGGCGGCCTGTCAAGACCGTCGAACCGGCGCCCCGCGGGCGCAACACGGATTATAGCACGGCCTCCGGACCGCTACAACCACCGCCGCGACCACCGGTGACCGCCAGGGTCTGGGGCCGCTGGCGCCCCTGCGGGTCGCCCGGCACCCCATGGGACCGGGCGCCCACCGCCTGACGCCGCCCGCCCTGGAAAGGCGGCCACCCCCGGCGGCTCGCCCCGGCGCGCGTTGCGCCGTGGAATCGGCGCCCGTGGCTTGCGGCCGGTGGCCCGGCGGCGGTCATCACCCACTGCCGTCAACTGGCTACGGTGTGCCGTGGCCGCGTGGCTGGCTGTCTCCTGCGCCAGCCGGTCCACGCGCCGGCCGGGACGCGACGGAAGAACCCGGCGCCCGCGCCCGGTGACCGGCCGCGGCGCGTCGCGGACCGCCGCCTGCGGGCCGCCCCTCATTATACCCATCTGCAGCGCCGGGGCAACCGCCGGGCCGGGACCGCGCCGCCCCGGCGGTGCACCCCTCGTGGCGGCCGCGCGCACCCTACCGCTCGGCCCCCTAAGCCGATGGCCGCCCAAGCCGGTCGGCCCCTTCGCCGGCGGCGCAGGCTCCGCGACCCAGGCCGGCCTACGCCCGGCCCTGGTTTGCCGGCCCTCCCGGCCCGGGGCAGGCGCCCCAGGCCGGACCACGCCAGGTCATCCCTGGCCGGTGGCCTCGCCGCTCCGTGCCGCCGGCGTCGCCGCGCCATGGACGGCCCGATCGGCGCGCCGCCGCCGGATCCACTCGATGGCCCGCTGGATGCGTTCCAGGCACCGCTCCCGCCCGACCCAGCAGATCACGTCGAAGACGCCCGGCCCCACGGTGCGCCCCGAAACAGCCAGGCGGGTGGGATGGAAGATCCGCCCCGTGCCGACGCCAACGCGCTCGGCCAACCCGCGCAGGGCCTGTTCGATGGCCGCCTGGCTCCACGGCTCCACCTGGGCCAGGGTCTCGGCCACCGCCTCCAGGATGGGAATGGCGTCGTCCCGGTCGAAGTGCTTGCGCACCCCGGTCTCGTCGTACCCCTCGAAGTCGGCAAAGAAATAGCGGCTGGCCTCGACCAGTTCCTCCAAGGTCCGCACCCGCTGGCGCACGGCATCCACGATGGCGCGCAGCCGCCGCCGCTCGGCCCCCTGGGGTTCGTCCATCAAGAGCCCCGCGGCCTGGAGGCGCGGGATGACCAGTTCCACCACCCGGTCCAGGTCCGTCTCCCGCAGGTAGTGACCGTTCATCCAGGCCATCTTCTCGACGTCATAGATGGCCGCCGTGTGGGAGACCCGGTCCAGGTCGAAGGCTTCGATCATCTCGTCCAGGGAGAGGATCTCGCGGTCGTCGCCGGGCGACCAGCCCAAGAGGGCCACGTAATTGAGGATCGCCTCGGGCAGGAACCCTTGCCGCCGGTATTCATCCACGGCCACGGCGCCATGACGCTTGCTCAGCTTGGACCGGTCGGGCGCCAGGATCATCGGCACGTGGGCGAACTGGGGCGGCTCCCAGCCCAGCGCCTGGTAGATCAGCAGCTGCTTGGGCGTATTGGACAGGTGCTCGTCCCCGCGGATCACGTGGCTCATCGCCATGTGGTGGTCGTCGACCACGGCGGCGAAGTTGTAGAGCGGCATCCCGTCCGGACGGGCGATGATGAAGTCGCCGATCTGGGCCACGTCGAAGGCGACCTCGCCCTTGACCAGGTCGTGGACGGTCACCGTCCCGGTGTCGGGCACCCGGAGCCGTACGGCCGGGCGCCGCCCCTCCGCCTCCAGCCGCCGGCGCTCCGCGTCCGTCAGGTGGCGGCACCGGCCGCTGTAGACCGCGGGCTTGCCCGCCGCCCGCGCCGCTTCCCGCTCGGCGTTGAGCTCTTCCACGGTGCAGTAACAGGGGTACGCCTTGCCCTCGGCCAGCAAGCGGTCCAGGGCCTCCCGGTAGAGGTCGAGCCGCTGGGATTGCCGGTACGGCCCGTAGGGGCCGCCCACGTCCGGCCCCTCATCCCAGTCCAAGCCCAGCCAGCGGATGCTCTCCAGCATGGGCTCGATCAACTCGTCCCGGGAGCGCTCGGGGTCGGTGTCCTCGAAACGCAGGACGAACCGCCCCCCATGCTTGCGCGCGAAGAGCCAGTTGAAGAGGATGGTGCGGACGCCGCCGATGTGCAGGTATCCCGTCGGCGACGGCGCATACCGGACCCGCACCGGCTGGGACATGGGGTTGCCTCCTTGCGACCGCGATGTGGTGCCGGACGAACCGGCCCGGCGCGCAGCGCCGCCCGCCCGCTGCCGGCCGAGGCGGCCCCCGTCGTCGGAGGACCGTAGCGCGGGCCGTGAAAGACCGCCGCAGCGCGCCCGCCCCGGAGACGCCGCGGGCGCCGGCGCGCCGCGGTTCCCCAGGGCGGCGGTATCGTAACAGAGCGGTCTGGCAGCGTCAAGGAACGGTGCCAGCCGCTCCCCATCGACCCTTTCCGGGACTCACGGCTGCGGCTCACGGCTGCCAGCGCGCCATCACGGCCAGCAGGGCAAGGGCCACCGCCCCGGGCAGGCCCAGGCTCCCGGCCAGCCAGGCGGTGGCCGGGTTCCACCCCACGTGGGCGCCCAGCGGCGCCAGCAGCAGGTTGAGGGCCAGCACCCACCCGGATCCGATGACCAGGTCGGCCGCCAGACGGGCCAGGGCTTCCCCCGCCGAGGCCGCCGTGGCGGCGCGCCAGACGACGGCCCCCACGACCACCGCCGCCAGCGCCACGGTTGCCCAGGCCCCTTCCCCGGCGATGGCCATCACCCCGCCTTTCAAGGCGCCGCCTGCCGCCCCGCCCCCTCACCGGGATGGGCGGGCAACCCCTGAATGCCACGCCGGCGGGCTTGTTTGAGCAGGTATGCGTACCGCTTCTCCGCCGCCAGCACCAGGTGGATCGCCTGGTCGACCAGGTCGCGGTCGGTCACCGATTCGAAGTACAGCCTGGCCTGCTCCCAGTCCCGGCGGGCCTGCTCCACGGCGCCGACCCAGTCGAAGTCGTCGGGATCGGCCGGGGCAGGAACGGCACCCCGGGGACGGGGACTCCAGGATCCGCGCAGGACGAACCGGCCGCCCGGCTGCCGCCCGGCGTGCCCGGCACCCTCGGCCGCAGCCAGGCGGGCGTCGGCCGTCCGCGCCCCGCGCTCCCCCAGGGAACCCTGGGGTCCGCGGAGCAAGGGAACCGAGCCGGCCCCTGCGTCGCCCGGCCAGGTGGCGCCCCGGCTCCGCGGCCATGGCAGGCGCCAGCGCCCCAGCCAGTTCCGCACCCGTTCCGCGCTCATGAACTCCACGCCCCTTGCCGGCCTCCGGGTCCCGGCCGTGCGGCAACCCTGTCCTATGGGTATGCGGGACGGCACGCCGGTTGAACCGGCGTCACCGGCCGGCATGGGGGAAGATGCACCCAAAGCGGGGGATTTATGCTAAATGGAGGTGCGCGATGCAGGTGCGCGGCGGGCCCCGGGCACGGGCGGGCGCGCTTGCCCTTACCCGCGCCGTGGGCGGCCCGGGTCACAGGGCCTGACGGCCTTGCAGGGCCCGGGTCAGGGTGAGCTCGTCGACGTACTCCAGGTCGCCGCCCTCCGGTACCCCGCGAGCAATGCGGGTCACCCGGATGCCCAGCGGCTTGATCAGGCGGGCCAGATAGAGGGCGGTGGCCTCGCCCTCCACCGTCGGGTTCGTCGCCAGGATGACCTCCTCCACCGGCGGCTCCTGGCGCAGCCGGGCCAGCAGCTCCCGCACCCGCAACTGCTCCGGTCCCACCCCGTCCATGGGCGAGATCACGCCGTGCAGCACGTGGTAGAGGCCGCGAAACTCCCGGGTCCGCTCCATGGCCACCACGTCCCGGGGCTGTTCGACCACGCAGATCACCCGGCCGTCGCGGCCCGGGTCCCTGCAGATGGGACATGGATCCCGATCGGTCAGGTTGGCGCAGATGCTGCAGTACCGCACGCTGGCCCGGGCCTGGACCATCGCCTCCGCCAGGCTGCGCACCTCCTCCTGCGGCCTGAAGAGGAGGTGGTAGGCCAGGCGCTGGGCGGTCTTCGGCCCGATCCCGGGCAGCTTCTCCAGCTCGGCGATCAGCCGCGCAAAGGCGGGGGCGTGTTCCACGGCCGCTCCCGGCTCCTCACAGCCCGGGGAAGCCCGGCAGCTTGGGCAGCTTGAGCCCGCCGGTCACCCGCGCCATCTCCGCCTGCACCATGTCCTGAGCCTTGCGGTTCGCCTCGTTGACCGCCGCCACGATCATGTCCTGGAGCAGCTCCACGTCGTCGGGGTCGACGGCCTCCCGGGCGATCTCCAGGCGCAAGAGTTCCTGGCGCCCGTTGACCACCGCCTTGACCATCCCGCCGCCGGCGGTGGCCTCCACTTCCCGCTGGGCCAGTTCCTCCTGCAGGCGGGCCATCTC